>NZ_JBBBEI010000006.1:0-312227 GCF_037132455.1 Huijunlia imazamoxiresistens
CGATTGTCTCCTAAAATTTCAAAGAACTATATTGTAACTTGTTGAAAATCAATTAGATTAAACCGGACACCCGTGAATACCAGTATAATTATTCTACACCAATCTCCTCTTCTTCCTCTACCGTTTCAAAACTATCATCTAGAACTGCCTCTTTTGCTTTATCAACGTCCGAAATAATAACGCGTTTTTTTAATTCTTCACTTACTGCATTTGCTCTTGCATTAAAGAACCTTTGATAATCATTCTCCCATATCCCATAACCTTCAAGGTCATAAATTAAATGAGTTTTCATAGTCTCTTCAAGATTAGGATTCTTTTTGGAAAATTCAGACATATACTTAAGAGGTGCCTTTGCGGCAATCTCTCTTTTATTAAGGAAGTCATCAACAATTGTGATATTTAGTATGTGATTTATATAAAATCCTTTGTTCTCCCACGATAAATTTTTATTCAAATAAGACTTAGGAAAAAAATGATGATAATTCTTGCTGTTAGCCTGTTTAAGCCAATAATTACTAATATTAACGATTGCATTCGTATTAAACGATCTCGGCTGTTTATATGCATATAAGCAAAGAATAGCCTTTATAAAGCTACGGCCAGCACTAAACCATCCATACTTTTTAATAAATTCTGGACTTACGTCAATAGCCCACTCATATTTTGGTAATTTATTTTGTAAAATTTGTTCAATTTTCTTTATGTCCTGTGCTAGCTTACCCTCTACCCCTGAAGTATATCTTCCAGAAATGGCACAACGCCAGAAAAAGTCTTCTAAATAATTTTTCTTGTCCCCAGTCGGATTGTCTTTATGATAATAGAAAAAGTATGCAAACGGAACAATCATAGCATTGTATGGCAGCAATTGTGACACTGGAATACCATAGGTGAACTTAAAATATTCAACTGCACTTTTAATGGCTGCAATAGCATTTTGCCATTCCGAAATAAACTTTTGCTTATCTAACTTTAAAATTTGTTTTCGAGTACAATCTTTCTCCATAATCATTGATACGGTTTGAAGGACAGTAGCATCGGAAATCGTTTCATAATTGTGAGGAATGAGATCCTTTATTAGTTCTTTATACTTCTCTGATAAGTCAAAGTGCTTAACTGCATCATAAGTTTTAGCAATCATTATTTCGAATAAGGACAAATGCTTTCCGCCTACATTAATCCTGGTAAATACCTCCGTGGCGATATCAATAGGAGCACCTTTTAAAAGTATTATGGAAAAGTTATATGACTGAATAGTATTTTTATACAAATCAAGCTTATCGAGATATTTTTCATCATACTTTGCAAGCATTTTTATACCGCCTTTTAATAAGTCAGTAATCTTTATTATGGAACCTTCTTCTTTTCCCGAAACATCAACTATTACAATTTGATCGTCCTCCTTTGCTTCTAAATCAATATAAATTTCACCATAGTCATCAACTTTTCCGTTTTCTCTGATTACTTGCAGCCCCTTTAGTCCAGCAAATAAGCTGGTCATCCTTTGCTGTCCATCCAAGACATAATTTATAAATTCGCCAAGTGTAGGCTCAGGAAGTTTGAATTTCCCAATATCTCTGACAGCACGTAGCCTTTCGTTTGTACGCCAAAAAATAAAAGTACCAATTGGGTACCCTTTGATTATGCTATCCAAAAGATTTGCAGACTTTCCAATATCCCATACAAAGTCTCTTTGGAATTGAGGAATCTTCACCTGACCACTTTCAATTTCACTAAGCAAAGTTGAATATGTTTGAGACTGAGGCTCTGGAAGTTGCATTTTAATTTTATCTTTTATTAATTATACAAAAATTAAATATAAATAACATTTCCATTTCAGCAAATTATTACACAAATCCAATCTTTTTTATTTGTAAGTAATTGAATTACACTTATGTTCAACCTTAAAGTTTAAATATTACCATATTTTCGAATCTTGAACATACCTCCATTGGAAAAATGAGGCTGTTGTGGATAAAGTGACTTTGCTATTATACTACAGAAAGCAAAAGCGCTTGGTGACTATTGATTTGTAGACTAACAAGCAAATGGAGGAGGTAAGGTGATGCCAGCGTGCTCAAAGCGCTGTACCTGCCGGTAACTGGGCAAGTTCTATCAGAATTTGCGCCAGCAGGCTGGGCGGCAAAACTTGATTCTGCCGCTACCGACCAAAACCTGTTCAGCAAAGGGCAAAACCTATTTCGGCAAAGGGATAGCAAAGCTATCTGGCGTAACAGGCACTGGCTGCGAACTTTAAGGAGACGAAATCTGTTGCCAGAGTGTGGCTCTTTTGTTTCGATATTCATTGAGTCACGAGTGTAAAAGGGAGTCGGAAAAGCCATGTTGACGGCAGAAGGCGGCAAGGGGGGGGTACCACTCTTTTCCCATTGGCAGATCAGGTCCAGCTTTTCCTTTTCGGTGCGCCTAACCCGTGGTTTCTTGGCGGTTCTGTCCAAATCCGATCGGTTATACAGCAAAGTTAGGAGTGGCAGAGCCAGTTGAATAGATGCAATTCCTTATTTGCGTATTATTGATTTTAAGAGCGATAGGTTTGAACCGACCTATAAAGGACAGATGGAACTCTACCTGCGTTGGCTGGAAAAATACGAAACCGAAGCGGGAGAAGATTCCCCTATCGGCCTTATCCTTTGCGCCGAAGGCAACCGGGCACAAATTGAGCTGTTGCAATTGGACGCAGCCAACATAAAGGGGCAGAATACATTACGCAATATCTCCCCAAAGAGCTGCTGAAAGAAAAACTGCACCACTTTATGCTTTCTTCAAAAAAACAAATAGCCAACCGATGACAGCCTGGAAGAATGGCAGGCAGAGCCGGAACATACCATTGGCATTCCCCTTTAACCTCGGACGATCCACATTGCTTTATGAAAGATGCTAAAGGCAAGCTTTCCAGCGCGGACAACAACAAAAAATTCCTGTGCACCTAAAGCCACACGTTGATAAAGATTTAAAATGCATAGGGCTTATGGACGGCCCTATGCCTTTTCCAGGAACACCAGCCCAGCACGAAGCAGAATGCCCTTTTTATTTCCCTCCGGGGGCCGGCTGATTCAGCGGAGGTTCTTCCTGCTCCTCGCTCAGTTTAAATATCTTTTCCAAAAACTGCTTACCATCTTCCTTATGGACACTGTAAAGCAGCTGCCAAGCCTTTTTATATTTCAGGTATTCCCGCTCCCGGTTATTTCGGTCAAACACAACTAAGCCGTAGACAAGAAGAATAAAACCCAACAGGGAAATAAAAAGGGTCTTAAAATTCTCCCGGGTACACGCTTCCGGAAAAAGCAGGACCCGCTTGTTTACCGTAACCTCTTTGGGTTGACCTTCAATGGCCTGCCGAAGCCTTTTTACTTCCTTTGTAGCGGCTTCTTCCAGACGGGGCATATCCAAAGGCTGCTGGCTGTAAGCTGTTACAGCGGCCTCTAATTTTAGTATTTGTTCTCCCAGCTTTTCCATAATCTTCGGATACTGCTCCGCCGCTTCATTACCCTTTTGGATCCTGATGATGATGAGATTGCGAATTTCCTTTTGCTCCTTCAGGATTTCGTCAAGTACCTTACTTAAAATATCATCGTTCATAACGCTAAATTTTAAAAGTTAACTGATTTACCGGCGCGGGGAATGGCCTTTTCTTTGCCCCTCCTGCCGGGATTGTTGTTGTGTCTGTCTTGGAATATTTTCTTCCCGGATAGAATCAGTATGGCCTCTCAAGGTATTTTGGTCCTTTCCCATCCCCGCCCCCGGCATATGTTGAGCCTTGACGATCCCTTGCTCCAGCTGACGGTTCTGCGCCTGTTGCTGCAGGATCCTTTCCACCTTACAGAGCGGGTAGCCCAGCTCGCTTCCTTTTACCTTTACGGTCTTGGGATCCACAATGGCAAGGCCCCGGCCCTTACATACCTTATAGCCCCTCTGCTGCATGTGCTGCCGGAATTCCTCCATGCTCACGGAAACAGCCAGGCAGCTTTCCACCTGCTGCCGGATTCCTTGTTTCCGCTGGTCCAGCCGCGGGAGCTTCCGCTGCTCCGGGGACAAGAACCTCCGGGGGCTCAACACTTGCCGAAGGCCGTACTGCCTTTCCATCTGCCGGCAATAGGCAGCCATCTTGCGGTAATTTTGGCTGTCCTTGACTACCTTACCGTCAAAGCCAACCCGGTTGGCCACGATGTGAACATGCTGGTGGCCTGTATCGATATGCTCCACGGCTAGGTACTGATTGTTTTCAAAGCCCAAGCTTTTGGCGCATTCCTCTACCATATTCATGAGTTTTTCCTTATCCAGTTGCTCACCCGGTGATAGGCTTAAGGCCACGTGAAGCACCGGGGCTCTGAGCCTGGGGTTCAGCGCCCTGACTTCTTCAAACTGCTGGGTCAGCTCGTGTTTGTTACCAACGCACAGGTGGTGGGTAAGGACCTCTGCCCGGTTCTGAAAGGCTACCGCTTCCGTTTTTTCCAGCTTCTTATCTTCCAGGCAATAGCTGATGCATCCGGAAAAGGAACAGCCTATAGATATCTTCCCAATCATTTTAAATAGTTTTTAATGTCAAAAGCCAATTGTTTAAGCTGATCGGAAAGCACGTTTAATTCTGCTCGCTCCAATGCATTCAGCTCATCATTACTGTTGCGCTTTTTTGCGATCTGATTCAGGTTCGCCGCCAGTTGGTTTAGGGTGCCGGAGAACAGCAACACCTCCTTGGGAAGGACCTTTTGCTTCCTGTCAATCTGGCTTTTCAGGCCCAGCGCCCGGAGGAATTCGGACACCGTAAGATTTACATCCCTGGCGTTGTGCTCGATAACCATTTTTTCCAATAGCGAGCATTTAACCCCCAGGAGCTGGTTCCGCAGGACGTCTTTTTTCGGCCGTCCTCCCTTACCGGAGGCGGAGTTGGAATTGCTTTCCATGGCTGCTGTTTTAAGGGTGATGCCGGTTTCGCACCACCCGCATTTTTTCTTTTCACCCGCCCTATTTCTTATGGCCAGCCACTCCAGGCAGGGAGGAAAGGGTTTCCGTTTAACCATAACATAGCTGGCTCCCCTGCCGCAGCTACCGGCCTATTCGAAACCGGAGAGACCGTTGCGGACCTTGGTACTGGTTAAGGAGGAATTCATTCAGGTCCTTGTATGCCTCGTAGCGGTAGCTCTGGTCGCTGTACCCACGGCCATACCCCAGTGCCTGCTTCGTGGCCTTTAACCCGGCCTCATCCCGGTCCAGGAAGAGGCGGACGGAGAGGTACATATCCATCCGCGAGCGGGACCGTTCGAGAAAAGAGAGAGAGTTAAGCACCAGAAAATTTGTCAGCGAAAGGGCTCCATTAGGATGGAGCACCTGGTAGGACAGGAAGCTAAAGAAGCCTTCAAATACCGTTAGACACGGGGCTTCGCGGTTGAAAAAAGTGGTGCCCTTAGGTGCGCTGCAACCCTTGTAATAGTGGTTGCGGAGCTCGTAGCCTCCGGCATTGTTGGGAAAGCCGATTGCCTCATGTCGCTTGCCGTTCACTTCGAAGACGATCTCGCGGCAATAGAGGCTGGCGACTTCTGGCGGTATTCTCCGTTTTTCCAAGTATTCGAGCAGCGGGGCAGAACCGAGCTCACGGGTTTGTATGATCCGCACTTTTTCTTTTTCACCGGCAGCTGGCCCGGGATTTTTGATGGGCGGGTGAAAAGAAAAATTCTGGATACTACCTGCAGACAGCTTTTGGAGGAGCTCGCTTACAGAACACTTATGAAACAGCACGCCAAAGTCCACAAGGTTTCCTCCCTGGCCGATACCGTGGTCGTACCAGAGGTTCTTTTTGCGGTCTACCTTGAAAGAAGGTGTCTTTTCCTCACGGAGGGGTGAGCAGTACCAGTAATCGGAATTGGTGATCTTCTGCGGCTGGTGGCCAAGAGATGCCAGGTAGTATACGAGGTCGATTTCCCTTGCCTGCCGGCAGGTTAAAATGTGGGTGTTCATAACAGTAGATTTTTGATGATTTGATGAAAAAGGATCTTATTAGATTGGATTTCAGGATATTACGCTTTCATCAAAGTGTCATCAAAGGGCAGGGAGATTTCATCAACCCTCATTTTTTGATGACGGTCTGATGAACATTTTGATGACGGCAACTTTCTTATTTTCAGATAGTTATACTGCTGTCATCAAAATCATCGGGAAAATTGAGCTTCAGGACCTCTTTCTGGGATAGGCGGTAGAAGCGGCCCTTGCTGCTGTACTCGTACAGGGTACCATCACCGCCCAGCCTGTACTGGGTATAGGAGTTGGAGTTTTCCGAAGGCTTCAGTTTCCAGTTATCCTGCAGCACTTTGCGAATGCTGCCGCTGTCATGGCCACGGAAGCCTTTTTTGAGCAGCCAGTCCTGCATGTCCGATACGCAGAAGCAGACCTCCACAATGCCTTCCCTATTGTCCATGATATGGAGCAGCAGGCCGGCCATCTCCACTTCCAGCTTGTTGCGGTTGTAGCGCTTGACCTTTTTCAGGGCGGCAGTGGCCAGCTGGTCGGGCCGAAACCACATCCGCGTGGTGCACTGGGTGGTGAAGGGCCGTTCCAGAAGGTAATGGATCAAAATGGGGATTTCCTGTGCATTTCGGTGAAAGCGGCTCTTCGTCAATATTTATAATAGCGGCCTGGGCAGATATAGGAAACCTCCAAATTTGAACAGGGAAGAAAGGAAATGATCACGAGCCTATCCCTTTTACAAGCAAGATTGGCGAAGAACCATAATCCCCGGAATAGACATGTATCACTAATAACTGCTCTTACCCTTGAACAGACTACTAATCCTTTAAGCCAGAAGACCTGATGTGAGGAATAGTTTATTTATGAACTTTATTGGATTTATTTATATTACTTAATATGCTAAATTGCTTCTGTTGAGGTCTCATAAGAGGCTAAGATTAAAGACCTTTGGGTTCATAGAAGTATTTAATTGCCAAAATTTCACCATATGTCAAATGCAAGTAAGCGAAGACATTTATTTATTAGCCATCATCATGCAGATGATTCGGAAGTGACTAAACTTACCTCACTACTTTCAAATAAAGGTTATGACATTAGAAATAGTTCAATCAGAGCAAAACCTGAGAACCAAAGACGCCTAGATGAAAAGAGGGTTAGCGATGAAGTAATAAAGCGACTTCTAAGAATGAAAATTTCTTGGGCGGGAACAGTTGTTGTCCTGATAGGAAAGGATACCCACAAGAGACCGTGGGTAGATTGGGAAATTGACAAGGCCAAGGAGCAAGGGAAACGAATAGTTGGCGTATTTGCCCGAGGTGGTACCGACGCGGATATTCCTCAAGGTTTAAAGGATTACAGCTCGGCAATTGTTAATTGGAATTCAGAAAGTATTATGAAAGCAATTGACGGCGAAAACATTTTTCAAAATCCTGACGGTTCAGGCCGACAAGGAACTGGCGGCGGATTTACAAATTGTTAGTAAAAATGTCTAAAGTTTATATTTATGTAGTTGCCAGAGACTTTGGGTTTGCCCCTAATCCTTTTCATGGCGTGTGTTCTTTGGCAACCTGCAAACCACAAATTCGAAATACTGCGGCCATAGACGATTGGGTTTTTGGTGTGGGAGGAAGTAGACTTAAGGCCACAGGCAAATGCATCTTTGCAATGAAGGTCACGCGAAAAGTATCATTTAATCAATATTGGGAAAACCCGGAATTTCTTAATAAGAAGCCAGTACGAAACGGAAGTAAAGTAATGATGCTCGGGGATAACATTTACTATCAAAACAATGATACTAAAGCTTGGACTCAAGCTCTTTCCCATCATAGTAACCCTGATGGAAGTATTAACCAATATAACTTAGATAGAGACACAAAGTCATCTAACGTCCTTCTATCGACGCACTTTTATTATTTTGGGAAATCCGCTCCACTAGTACCTCCCTATATTCTACAAGAAATTGGGTACCGAAACAGGAGAGGCCATTCTGTTTTTGATTATAACACTGCTATTAAGCTTGTCGATTGGGTTGAAGAAGAATATAAAGATCGTCTTAACCTAGTTCTATCGGACCCATTTGACTTTCATAGAAGTCATTCCCATTACTCGACAAAAACAAATCGTATTACCTAATATCCTATATTCCGAGTCGAAACTGACCTCCCCTCGAAAAACCGGGCAATTCTTCATAATTTGAAACCACGGAGAATTGCAATGAAAAAATCAAAGTTAACCGAGGCGCAAATCGCATTTGTGCTGAAACAGGCGGAGACCGGCGTGAAGGTGGAAAAGGTCTGCCGCAAAGTAGGCATTTCGGAAGCGACGTTCTATAATTAGAAAAAGAAGTACGGTGGCTTGGGTGTCAGTGAACTAAGGCGACTGCGGCAACTGGAGAAAGAAAATGCCAAGCTGAAACAAATCGTAGTAGACCTCACCTTGGACAAGCAGATGTTGCAGGAGGTGTTAAAAAAAAATCTCTGAAAGTCCGCCAATTGCGGGAGTTGACCACCGAACTGATAAAAGACTACCGGGTATCGGTCCGAAGAGCGTGTTCCGTAGTACGTCTGCACCGTTCCTGCAGGTATTATAAGCCCCATTGAAGGGAAGACCAGTCCCTCCGGCTGAGGATCAGGGAGATTGCCGCCACCAGAATCCGCTGAGGCATGTGGCGCATTTATATCCTGCTGCGCCGGGAAGGTTTTAAGGATAACCACAAAAGGCTGCACCGTATTTACAAAGAAGAAGGACTGAACCTAAGAAGCAAGCGTCCCAGAAGAAACAAAGCGGCGGCACACCGCCTAGAACGGCTGGAAGTCTCCAATTTAGCCCAGTGCTGGAGCATGGATTTCATTTCCGATGGGCTGTTCAACGGCGAAAGATTCCGCTGCTTAACTATAGTCAATAATTTTAGTCGCTACTGCTATGCTATCCGCATAGGCAAATCGATAAAAGGAATGGATGTTGTGTAAGTAATGGAGGAACTAAAGAAGGCCAACGGCTGGGTGCCTCAAAGGATCCAAGTGGGCAACGGCAGCGAGTTCATTTCCAAGGAATTGGATCGGTGGGCGTATGACAACAAGGTGACCCTGGATTACTCCAGGCTTAGTAAACCAACCGACAATCCCTTTATTGAATCCTTCAATGGCAGTTTCCAAGATGAATGCCTGAACATGCACTGGTTCCTGTCTTTGGAGTATGCTGTAAGCATTCGACCAAGTACACCTATGTCATCTTAGGAGTTTAGCTTATGGAGATTGGTTTCCACTGATCTGGAAGCAGTTCCCTTAGCTGAGAGGTTTTGGTTGTGGGCATACGTTCCAGAATATCTTTGAGGTACTCCCAGGGATTGACCTGTTGCTTTCTGCAGCTTTCCAGCAGGGAATAAAATAAAGCCAGCCGCCTGCCACCTTCATTGTTGCCCGCAAAGAGATAATTTTTGCGGCCCAAAGCTACCGGGCGCATGGCATTCTCCACCAGGTTGTTGTCGATTTGCAGCCTTCCATCGGTGGTATACAGGCACAGCCTGTCCCACCGCTCCAGTGTATAGGCCAAAGCAGTGCGGATCGGACTTTTGGTCACCTGGCGCACATAGTTTTCCTCCAGCCATTGCTTCAGTGCAGCCAATACAGGTACGGCTTCCTGCTGTCGAAGTTCAAAGGTCTTTTCGGCTGGCAGATCTTCATCCCGGCATCTTCGCTCCAGGGCATAGAGTTTCTGCACCTCTTTGAGGAAGTGTTCGGCAAGTTCCTTATCGCTCTGTAAGGCCTTTTCAAAATAACGCCGGGCGTGGGCCATACAATGCAGCAACACAATACCCGGCCTGCCGCCGACATCGGCATGTTCGTACACGCCGTAACCATCGGTCTGCAGGTGCCCGCTAAAGTTTTTCAATAACCCTACCGGCCCTTTTTTACTTCGTCCCGGTTGGTAGTCGTAATAAATCAACCGATCCACCACGTTGTGATAGGCCCATAAATAACCGGTTTGGGTAGCACCTTTCGTCTCGCCGTTCAATACCGGCAGGGGCGTCTCATCGGCCTGCAGGTAATCAGAACCGAATACCTGCTTCTTTAAGGCATCGCCAAGGGGCTCCAGAAGTGTTGCTGTCTTGTCCAGCCACCCGCTGATGGTGCTGGTAGCGCTTGATCTGGCGGTAGATAGGAAGATGATCGACGTGCTTATCGACGATGATCTGGGCTAAAAGACCCGGTGCCGCCATGCCTTTTTCAATGGCCAGATCAGGCAGCGCTGCAATGAGCACTTCCGTATAGGTGCCGTCAGCAGAGACTTTTGCATACTTAGGACGTATGGTGCGCAGGGCTATGAGCTTGCCGGGTCTGTAATCCAGCTGCTCGGTAATCTCTTCTCCTATCTTTTTATAGCCGGTGGTATCGAAGGGCGGTTCCAGGTAGATGTCCTCCCGCTCGATAGTATCGGGTATGGCCTGGCGGCCAGTGGGCTTTTGGGCAGGAACTTTCTTTTTCACGACCACCACTTCCTCTTGCTGCGGCACAGGCTTGGCAGCTTCCTGCATCATCAGAGCCAGGTCCAGCTGAGCGGGGTTGGTGGGCGCATCCGGCACAAAGCGTTCGGACTTGCGGCCAAAGAGCAGGCGCTTCATCTCGCCCAGCTCGAAGGTGAGCAGGGAGACCTGATGAAACAATTGCTTGTTCATCGCTTCGAGTTTTTCTATGTACTGCTCCTGGTCCATTAGGGGATAAATATACACTGTTGCTACGTGCTCAAAGCAAAGCGGGGCCTCCTTTTTATGGACCCAAGCTGTATGCCTTCCAGGATCAGGCGAAGCTGCAACGCGCTCAGGGTGAGGGCATCACCGTTTTTTGTGGCAGGCAGTTCAAAAGTGCCTTTTTCCAGGCGTTTATGGTAAAGGCATAAGCCGTCGCATTCCCAGCAGAGCAGCTTGAGCTGGTTGCGGCGTTTATTCAGGAAGATGAAGATATCACCCGAGAGCAAGTTGAGCTTCATCTGTTGCTTTACCAGGCCACCCAGTCCGTCGAATGACTTCCTCATATCAGCCGGTGGCTGGTAGAGAAAATACCTGCGGTTATCGTGAAGGGCAAGCATAGGGGTCAGAGTAAGGCTGAAACATAAGTAAAGGCCTCGGGATGATAGATGGAGATCAACGCTCCGCCCGGCAACTGCACGGAAGCCAGTAAGGTATTTGCAGATCCGGACACCTCAATGGCAATGAAGGATTGCTCCGGTTGAGGAGTTGGCTCTTTGCGTTTTTTCAGCCAGTAGTAGTAAGATGCCTCTTTAATGCCATTGGCTTTGCAAAACTCGCGGACACTTTGGTTGGGCTGTTTCTGGTCCAAAAGAGCATACATTGTTGCCTGGGTGGTGGTTTGCATGGGAATCATTTAGGGCAAAACTATTCCGGACCGAGGCTCAGGGCAAGACGTGGATCGTCGAATGCTTACAGTATGCTTATGAAAAGATAAATGCGTGGCGGGAGGAGTATAACCACTTCCGGCCCCATAGTTCTTTAAATGATTTAACGCCCGCAGAAGTAGTGGAGCGCTGTGAAAAGGATAAAACCGGCACCAGTCAAAAAGAGGCCCTGCCGGTGGCATCTGGTGAGACAGGGATGTATTTTTCAATTTCAGAAGATGGCCCGGCAGCACCGGAAAATACATCTTTTTCTCACCAGTAGAAAAAGCCTCGCAACAGCGGGCTCAACCGTCCGAATTCTCCAACTTAGCCGGTCCTAAATATGGGGGACCTCAGCAGTCCGGCTTCTCTAATTTAGCTGGTCCTATATATGGGGGACCTCAAAACCGCACGGATTCTCCAACTTAACTGGTCCTAAATATGGGAGAAGGTCAATTTTTCCACAGAATAATTTTAATCACCCGAACTGTTATACTAGTTTAGTATACTTTTTCTAATTCTCGTAAAATAACTCTTTCGATCTCTTCCCTTGTTACTGCTTTATACCGCAAAATCTTCCTTGCTTTCGGATGGACTATCCGAGTATCATCCATACAAATTAGCCAAATTAATTTCCCTTCTTTCTGATGAGGATCAATTGCAAGGCTTAACTCATCAAAACACCAAGGGCTACAAGCATACTCTTTACAATATAAAGCGATAAATACATCAGATTTATAAATACTTTCATTTATCGAATTAATTATTTCTTCACCGGCAGAAAAGCTTGTTTCATCTCTGAGCACATTGTGATTTCTCCTTCTTAAAATCATTTCCACAAAATCCGCCTCTGCAGGGCGCTCTTGTGGATAACTTATAAAGAAATTTAAGTACTGCTTTTTGTTCTTCGGGAATTCAGCTCTCCTATCCTTTGGCCCATCAACAATAATATCTATTATTTTTTCTGGATCATCACAATTATAGAATTTCTCTACATTTTCACTTCCCCAAGAATCAATTAGTTGATATCTTCTTCGTTCAAAAAAAAGCCCTCCAACACCTTTGAATTTAGGCAATGGAATAATCTCCTTTTCTTGAGCTTCTGCTACCCTAACTAATAGGTTTGAAGACCCAGAAGTTTTACCACCAATCACTATTACAAAATCTGAGTTTGCAATCGCCTGTATCTGACAAAATAACCATGCATATTTTACAGAGTCTTTCTCTTTTATTTCAGAAGCCTCATGCCTAAACTTAGAGACTTTAATAGATAAGTCGGCAACTATATTATTCCATAATTCCTCAGTTTCAATTATTTTAGGATAGTGAAGCTCAAGAGAGAGCCTTTTATACTCGATAGTTGTAATGCCTCTTGTTACTTCATAATCGGCAGAATCTGGATAAGGACTACAAAGGATCAACTCGATGGGCTTAATAGCTAATCTTTTTCCTAGTTGTTGGCAAAATTCCGAAAATTCAAGTTGATTGGTTTCACCACGAATGAGACTGCCAATGACAAATAACCTCATAGGTCTTGATTTATATAAGTTGCTTCAATAAGTTAAACCATTCAACTAAATAAATATACAGGCTCTAAATTTCAACTTTTTTGACCAAAAAACCATTCAGGTGTATTGGAGGTCGTTCTGCGGCTTTCGACTAAGGCTTGCTGCCCAGCTCCTATGCATTCTATGCAGCATCATTACCATGGCGGCTGAGCTTGATGAAAAGAAGCTTACAAATTAACGCCCAATGCACCCCTTAAATATACACAACGCAATGAAACTTAACTAGAAAACGCATTGTCGAGGTTTTAAATCATCATACACTAGCCATTTGGCAGGGGAGATGACTGCCATTAAAAGCTTTCATTAAACTAAAGGTATATTTGTAATATTGTGCAGATAGATCATTATCTGGGGTTAAACTCCGACAAGCAAACACAAGAAAAAACTCATTAGTGTTGATTTTGAAAGCAATAAGGTTTTCTTTCAATATCTCTAGCCATAAAATTTTGGTTCTTTTTATAAAAAATTGAATTATGCGCTCTGTTCTCTTGCAATTACACATCGGCAACCCAAAGCAGTGCAATGCCTGGGAGAATGTACCGGTTGCCCATGGCGTTCAATTGACCTTATATGCATATTCTGGCGTTACATCTGACGTTGAGCGCTGTGCCCGACATTGTTTTTCCATATTGGAACGCCATTTTACCACTATTGGCGGAAATAAGGCGTTATCTCCGTGCATGGAGGAAAATGGCCAGATTTTTCCAGCCTACACCTGTGCCGGGGCTGTACAGAGCCTCAACAAGCGCGTACTAATTTATTTTGCAGATGGAACTGGTCAAATTGATCCGGTTTTCGAGCAATATTTCCATGGGCCAGAGGCCGCTGTATTTCCGGTAGTGGATAATTCTTTTGGGGACCAGCCTGCCTCAGTATTACCCACCCACCTTAGCGCCCACATTGCCCAAAGAACAAACAATTTCGATATCACACCCCTTATTCCTCAGATTTTGCATGCAGCTGGAATTGTAGACAAAGGATTCCGTCTCTTTATCAGTTATCGCCATGATGATGCCCAATATATTGCTGGACAGCTTTTCCATAAATTGTCAGAACGCATGTTTGATGTTTTCTTAGATCGTTTTTCCAGCCGTCCAGGAGATGACTTTGTGTCCCTTGTTCGAGAGGAACTTTATGATAAAGCTTGTGTCCTTGTATTGGAAACCGAGCATATCGGAAAGTCAAAATACTGTTATCAAGAGGTGGGCACTGCAACTACCTACCATCTTGGCTTGATGGCCATTGATCTTCCTGGCTCCAAAACTACTTTTCCTTTAGCAAAAAGGCGGTTGGATCTAACAACAGCAGTGCTTGCTGGTGATGGCACACTTCAGCCGGCGGACCTAGATCACGTTGTGAGTTTCATTGAGCAAAATTATGATATGGAGATCGCCCGCCGGCCACGAGCACAGGACTTGTCCCTTCTGTATAGCATTTTGGTTGCTAAACTATGGCCGCAAGCCAAGGGGGTTGGGCAATACCTTGTCAACAATGGAGTACGGGATTACTTCGTTAATATGTGCCGGCTTCCTCCTGCTATTGAAGACTTTATGCGGATTGAGGAATTTTCCCAAAAACTATCCGCCCCTGGCATATTATTTGGGCCCATGGCGGTCGTGCGTACTCAAAGAGCTCAAAGAATAAACTGGCTAGGGGTGAAAAGTTCCGTACGCCCCCTAGAGGAAGGCCATATGCTTCGAAGCCTTTTCGATATTGCATCAAACCGGATATAAATATGAGTAATTTTTTGCTGGTCCGGGAAAAAATAAGGGAACCTGGAGATTTAGCTCTTCTGGAACACCAGGCAATTGCCGCTATTGCCCGCACCATCCTTGCAGCTCCCGACAACGAGGGAACGAAACTTTCGGAACATAGACTATTGGCACCCGCCCATCCCGATATTCTTACGATTCTAGCCTTGGCCGCAGATGATTTTTCTCTACTAATAGAACCTGAATCCTACCAACCCTCTTGGCGCCCGCCAATTTCCCTGTACTGGGATGGCTCAATTGAAGATGAGGAAACAGCGAATTTGATTGAGCAATTTCTACATCCCCGCTGGTTCAATATAGGGGGTAGTCATCCTCAAGAAAACCGGTCTACCTTTCTAAAAGGGAAACCTAACCTCATCGACATTGTTTCTGAATTTAAGCCTGAGGTGTGTATTCTAACAGGTGATGCAAGCGGAGTAATTGATAAGCTAATGAATTTGAATTCTATATTTCAGCTTGTAGTAGGTTTTTCCTTATTTCTTCGTGATACAGAAGATAAGCTTCGGAACATGCAAATAGGCGAAACGATCACCATGGCTGATCAAGTATTCGATGAGGCAATAAGATATGCCATGAAAAGCATGAATATCTCTGCTTTCCGACCAGAGCAAGGAGGCTTTTGGTTTAGCTTGTACCAAAATGGCGAAAGACGACCTGAGCTGGAACCTTTCATTGCTTTCGGGGCTGCGTTGGAAACAGTAATATTCCCACAGCGCTTTAACTCTTTTGGATAAATAAAAACGAGTAATTCATGAATCCATACCGAGCGCCCTTAGCCATTTATGTTGTTTGGTATCCTGAGTACAACGACAATAACGTACTTGTGGGAAAAGGAAAAGAACTAGCTGACTTCTTGTTTTCTTCCTTTAACCGCGACATTTCGAACCCGATATCACGGGGCATAGGCATACCGGTGTTTTTCCGGTACCAACCTCCAGAAGGTCAGCAATATCCCATCCCGATTTCCAAGGCCGACTCTAAAAAGAGCGTGGTAGTCCTGCTCATTGACCATGAGTTCGTCAATAATTGGGAAAACTATACAGAACAAATATTGGCAGCTTGGGAAGAATCTGACGAAGACTTACACCGAGTCATTCCAGTCGCTTTAGAAGAAACTGCCTATAACGTCTCCTCTAAAGTAGAAACATTAAACTTTATTAACCTACACCGATTTCCCGAAAAAAAGCAAAAGGATGAACTATTGACCAATGTTACACATGAGTTATGCCGCTTACTGTACAATGAACCCAGGATTTCAGAAGCCGATCACTCCAATGAAGAAAGACCTATTACACTGTTTTTGAGCTATGCCCGGGAAGGGGGAGAAGAAATAACCGATAAGATTAAATCCTATATTGATAAAGAAATAGCGTTAAGAACTTTCATGGATAAGCGGGATATTCCAAAAGGACGGAAATTTGATCAGGTACTTGCGAAAAACATTTCTCAGGCAACATTATTAATCGTCTTAACAGACGCTTATTCCTCCCGTGAGTGGTGCCGGTGGGAAGTATTGAAAGCCAAAAGAAACGACCGACCAGTGGTAGTAATTGATGCCCTAACCCGTCAAGAGGCAAGAAGCTTTCCCTATCTAGGGAATTCGCCGGTGATACGGTTTGAAGAACTAAAAACTGCGAAGGAGGTATTAACGCCCATCCTTACAGAAGATCAATTGAAAAAACTTGAAGAAGCTGAACAGAAACTCACCGAGGAACTTTTGAAAAAAATACTCCATATTGTCCTCTTTGAAATCCTGCGATATGAATATTCAAAACTTCTTTTGCGCAGCCAACTAAACCAGTATGAGGAGGATAAGAAAAGTTACAAAATTTTAGGCAGCCCGCCGGAATTGCTTACGCTTGTAGGAAAGGCTTTTGAAAAAGAAGCAAAAGACCGTCATGTGATTTATCCAGACCCTCCCCTTACCAATGAAGAACGGGAACTACTTTCAGAACTAGAGGGATATTATTTCTTTACACCAACCACCTTGGCTGCTTTATGAGCAGTATCAGCAAAATAAATAAGCTATGAATAGTGTTCAGGGCAAAGTTATCGGAATATCAATATCCAAAAGCAGCGACTTGGCAAGCTTGGGATTTGCTGATGCTCATTTAGAAAATGCTCAGGTTGAAATTGCCCGATACCTTCTTTACCAAGGCTATAAACTTGCCTATGGCGGCGATCTGAGAAAGGAAGGTTTTACACGGCAACTATTTATGTTGGTGGATAATTATGTCCCATTAGAAAAAGAAAAGGAAGTTGTACTACATAGCTATCTGGGATATCCCATAGGCGCCGATCTTACTAAAGAAGAAAAAGCAAACCTGAAAAAAGCCGTTCATTTTGAAGTATTGCCCTTACCACCAGACTTACCGGCAATGCCCCCACAACAAATGAAGGAAGACAAAACGCCTGAAAGTCGCTATTATTGGTTCCGTTCAATGTCGAACATGCGAGAAAAAATGAATAAGGCGATTGATGCACGAATAGTATTGGGAGGACAGTCCAAAGGATTTAAAAGTAAATATCCAGGAATTGTAGAGGAAGTTTTTTTGGCCATGCAGACGGCCAAGCCCACCTATCTGTGCGGTGCTTTTGGCGGTGCCACGCAATCAATAATTGAAGCTATTACCAAGAAAACTTCCCCACGGTTAAGTATGAATTATTTCACAGATTCACTGTATAAAGAATCTGTAGCCTTGTATAACCAAAAACGTCCGGACGAGCCAGTGGACTATCAAGCCATTACAACTTTTTTTTCTAACAAAGGCATTGAAGGGCTGAAAAATGGTTTAACTGAAGAAGAAAACAAACTTTTGTTTTCCACAATTCATATTCCTCAAATGATTTCACTTATCCTCAAAGGATTAAGGATATCATTAAAGATTAGCTAAACTTCTTTTCCTTTATAACATTAAAAGGTTCAACTTGCCTTTTGTACCGAAGCAAGTTAGCTTTAAAATTATTTTATGTTGAGAGAAGGTCGGTTTACTCTTTTGGTAAACAGAGTTTAATTTGACTTTTTCTGCTTTGATTGATAACGACAAATCGCTTTTCACCTGCTCGTCGTATAACACTTTGGTAATGGCTACAACTTATCTTTTCAAATCCTCAAATCCAGGTATACGACTTTGCAGGCATTCTTTCACTAGGGCAAAAGCTTCGCTTGCCGGACGACTTTCATAAAAAAAGCTGACATTAGGCGTAAAATCGTCTTATGCCAGCCGAATCTTCGCGGCCTCGGTTCAGCAAACCCGTTATCAAGATGCCATTTCCAGCTAGTTTACAATTCTCTTTCAAAAACCTTCATTACAACGAAAACATTAGCAAAAAAGTACAGAAGTTAACTTTACGAATAATCAAATTAAGGTTTTATTATTGTTCTTAAATTTCACTAAAATGTCTTTTTTAGGAGCGAATGAATTAAAGGAATTATTACCTTCGTTAATTGAACCTTTCAGGCAAGAGAGAATTGAAAATGCCGCGTATGAACTTTCACTTGGCAAGGAAGTGTTCTCTAGTGACTCAAAATCAGGCAAAATTGAGCTATTAGATGATAAAAACCGTACAGTAGAAATAAACCCTGGACAATTTGCCCTACTTCTTACCGAAGAAAAAATATCCGTACCAAAGGATAAGATTGCGTTTATTTCAATAAAAGCAGGAGAAAAGTTAAAAGGCCTAGTTAACGTTTCGGGCTTTCATGTTGATCCAGGTTTTAGCGACCACCTTTTATTTTCTGTATACAATGCAGGACCATCTACTATTATCCTCGAATCAGGAAAGCCATATTTTCCAATCTGGTATTGTGAATTAAAAACAGAATTAAACTCCAGTGATGCATATAATAAATCTAATGAACATTATAATAAGTTGGCCCATATTCCTCCCAAATACATAGAGTCGTTAAAAAGGGGTGAACTAGCGTCTCCAAACGTTCTATTAGAAAGAATAAAAAACAATGAACATTTAATTAATAACCTAAAGTGGGCTGCAGGCATACTTATCACATTAAGTATATCGATCTTTCTTAAAACCATTTGGGACTTAAGTAAATTTAATGAAGGTTACAGTGCGGGAATTAAAGAGAAACAATTGAAAAGTCAAATAGATACTTTAATTAACAAGAAATCTTTGGATAGCTTAATTTTACTAAAAGTAGATAGCATTTTAAAAGCCAAACACATAAATAATTTGGCTGATAGTACCTCAGAACAGTAAAATATAGGCTTTTTATTTCCAGATTTGTTTTGCTGATGTCCCATGGCGTCCCCTACAACTCGAACCTGGAGTTCTTCAAGGTAATCCTCTTTGGCTTGAATTATAAGCTTTGCTCGTTTTCTCTACTTTCCTGCAGTCCGGCTTCTTTTCAAAAAACGTATATTTTCATTGGCCTTCTAGTTTAAAACCATTTAAGCCGTCATGCCAAAGAAAGCCAAAGCTTGGTCTTTTGCAATAGAAAAGGTGCTATACCTTTGTCGGTTAGCATGAAGAGATCTCAACTCTTACAGATTAAATCATAAGTCTCCCCTCTGCTTCTCAAACTCTCGCTTTGCAATATTGTTCAAAGCGGGGTGCGCAAATGATAAAAGGCTTGTTTGTTTAACATTTTTCATGAAAAAAACCTTAGCCCAGTCATCAAAAAACTCATCATCAAATTGAACTAAGCTTTTTACTCTCTTTTCTCTTAGCTCTTCCTCATACTGTTGAAGAGCATTTAACTTTTCATCAAATTCCTTCAATGAGTTAAAACTTTTATTATACAAATACCCTTGGTCGCTCACTTCCTCTATACCTGCCAACTTCTTTACCCTCTCATACATAGGTTCATAATAATGAAGATTATCCACAATGTGGTAATAGGCCCCAACCTCAAGACCAATTATTTGGGCAAAATATTCTTGCATAAATGTAAAATTAAAAATATTAACCCCCCCTGCACCCCATACAAAATCATTTGACCGCATATGAACTATCACGTCTAACTTGCTCCCATTCCTTAAAAAATGAATACTTTTCGTACAAGGGAAGTCTTTTGTCTCTTTCATTTCTTGGCTTGAAGAAAAATAATCTTTTGCAGGGTCTAAAATCGTAAGAATTGCTTGACGAGTATAGGGATCTTTTAAAAAGCACTTTTCAATAAACTTAAATTGGTCTATTGAAATCGTTTTTCTGTTGTAAAAACCTTCCTCCTTACTAATATGGTCAACTTTATATTCATCAGAAATTCCGTTAAAATACCTAAGTCTTGGACCATACCCCCCACGCATAAATTTACCATCATCTGAATAGTTATACAGACTTCTTAGATAATGCCCAGGAAGAGCCATATCATTACGCCCAGCTGCTAGCCACAAAGACTCAGCAAATGCAAGACTGAAATTCCAGCCCCTTTCTGGCAAAGTGACAATTCGGGCCAGCGGGTTTTTTATCTTGATCATTACTGGATTTGGTATTTCATAGCAAATGTTACCACGAGTATACCTCCTTACTCCTTCCTTAAGTAATACATTGGACATGCCAACTAAAAAAGAGTTAATTCCTTCGTATTCGTTGTAGTACATTCTTTAATAAAATCGTTTAAATTCCATTTAGGGGGAAAAAAGAAAGCGATAGCTTCTTTCTTGGGACGAAACTTTTGCTTGATCCGTGTATTATCAACATGTAGCTCAGGAAGTTTTGCCCTAAGGTATTTATCACACTCACAAAAGCAATTCTGAATGTCTATCAGCTTGGGCTCTCTACCAAAGAGGCTTCTAAAGTTATTATATCCATATCGCTCCTGAAAAACTGTAAAATTATCCTGTGTGTATCTAATACAATCTTCAAATGAATAACTTCCAAAAGTTATAAAACATTTTTTTAAACCTCTTACAGCGCCAATGCCAGCCTTGACAAAAGAATTTTCATCAAAATTAATGACATCAGAATAATTAAAGTCGATAGCATATTGGTATGCCAAAAAGTCGCCTATAAAGGAGCACTCCAATAATATCTTATAAACGTCTTCAAGCGACTTAGCTAATGTTATTCTTTTCAATCTACCTTCTTTAATTAATTCTTTTTCAATCATCCTTAACCACTTTTCATGTTTTGACGAGAAAGCCGAATACTTTTCGTGAGTTCCAGTCATCATGTATGCTGAGTTAAAAATTGGAACACTGCTAATACGGTCTGCCAGCATTCTGGAAAGGATATCCACATTAAAGCGATTGACAGTAATAGCACCAAAGTTATTTGTCAAATACTCCCACGTTTCAACTTTATTAAATACTTTAAAAATTAGGATCTTTAAAAGCACATCCTCTTCATTTAGTCCATTGTTATCACCATAAATAACATCTTTTATTAAATATTGACTTATTCTATCTTGCGCTCTATAAACGTTTGTAAACTTATAAGTAGCTAAAATTTTATCGTCTGTCAAAAGATGATTTACTCCTTCATATCTTTTCCAGAATAAGTTCATCCTTTCTTGAATAAAATAAAAATAATACTGGAACGCTTCATCTCTAATTTTCATTTTCATTTAATATTAAATTATTTCTTTAATATATTCGATAATCTAATTTGGCTTGCCTTACTTAAATGCACTTGTTTCAGGGCCTGCACCTGCTTTTCATCATTCTCATAGTGGCTAAAAGAAATATTGCGAGGTGAACCCAATAATAATAATAATAATATCCATTATCCAATTTACGCTTTATTTGACATGACTTTATTGAGCTCACCTTCATTTTCCCTTAATTAATTTATCTAGCTGATCGGCATATTCAATCAAAACTCTATTTACCTCTTTCATGGAAGTAATTAAATTTTGAAACTCAGGGTACTTCTTTTGAAGTTCTTGAGGAGATAAATCTTTATTAACTGGATCCTCCTGTGCTTCCTTAAGCCATCTTCTAAATTTAGCCTGATACTCTGTTAAGTGTGGGCGTAGTCCCTCATTCAATATTTTCCTCGATAAACCAATTAATGCTTGTGTAGCATCATGATCCTTTAAATACTTTCCAGGTAGTGCTTTTAATTCATCCCTAATTATTCCAAATAATTCGTACCAAGAATTATAAATCTCCTCCACAACATCATTATTCTCATCGATTGTTATTGCAGCTTTTCGCGTGGTTAATTCAACGTAAATTCGATTAGCTATATATAGATTCTCATTGTTCCTTTCAACCTTAAACACTGCCTTAGGACTCCCAGATATTTCTACTTCAAGCGCATGCCAGTAAAATTGCTTAAGTAAGATTCTTCTAAGAAAAAGAAATAAAGAAATTAAAATTAAAACTATAATTATGAAGCTCCAATCACTCTCAAATGTAATTGAGGGCTTCCTTCTATCGAAAGACACCCTAATAATCTCATGTATTAAAGTTGAGTCCATCATATGAAAAATTTTTACAAGCATTAATTGTAAATCAAATCATGCTCAGTTTTAGTTTGCTTGTCGGGCGTTGCCCGAAGTATTTTAGTGATAAGTTTTTGAAAGTTTCAGTCTATAAGGATGTAAAAGTTTGGGGCCTTGCATGCACTTGTAGGCTGTTGAGCTAATGCAGCATGGTGCCTAACGGACAGGGCTTTTGGCTGTGCTGATATTCTACTCTCTATCCAACGCCGTACTACAGCCCGATAAATTAATGATGTTAAAGATATGCACTTGTGTTGGTTGTATTTAATCAGCGTTGTTAATGGTTGCCAACAGAGGCGAAACTAGTCTTCAGCCAGCATAGCAGAAAACCAATGTAAGTTGCATACTCTTCGTTTTCTTTTTTTATTACACCTTCTTTGTCAGAAGCCGTTTAAGTTCAACGATGTTTTTATCCCAATTACTTTCGTCGCTGAAGTCAAGATACTTTAGGCGCCTGATTATGTTGTCTATTGGCTCATCAAATTGTTCCCCTTTGTCAATAATTATTGGAATTATGTTCCGATTATCAGCAATACCCATAAACTGTGATAGCTCAAACTTTACCCATTTAGAATTAACTGAATCCTTGGAAATGACAGCAATTAAAAAATTACTTGCCCTTAAATTTTCTGAAATTGAATATTGTATATCGTCTCCCCCACTTATTTCCTTTTCATCAATCCAAAAATTCAAATCACTTCCTGAAAGTGTGGAAATAAGCTTTCTTACAAATGGCTTGTCAACAGACGAATGACTAACAAATATTTTTGATTTGGGTAGCTTGTGTGAAATAACATCCTTTAAATCTCTACCGATTGAGTAGTTATCAACAATATTCCGTACTCCAAAAGTCCTCATTAATATTCTTTCAAGCTCTCCTGTGTCTGTAGTTTGAGATGAGTAATAAATTGCTTCCTTCAGCTTAACGTGAAAGTTATTGAAGGTTGGTAATTCAAATCCTGAAAAAAAATTTGGCTCATATGATTCCCCTCGTTTTTCAAGTTTAAAGAAAACAAAAGTTGGATTTGTTTGAATTGGTATTCCTAACGCACGAAACTCATTAGCCATATATCGCATTTGGTCATCGGGAACCAAACTATCTTCATAAATGAATGGAGTGAAAATGTGAAAATTGGCTCCACTGTAAGAAGAAATTTGTTTTTTATAAGTCTTGAAGTAATCCACAAATTCAAAATCCATTGATGAGAAAAATGCAATCATAAACCTAGAGTCTTCAGGATTCAACTGTTCCTCATTAATTAATTTTACAACCTCATTAATCCATTTTTCTGTCGGATAGATGTACCACATAAAATTTGTTAGTTATGGTGAGTGTCATTTTAAAATCGCAGCCTATGGGCCTAGACTTAGCGCTGTGATGGTTTCCCCACCCCTTCAGTCTGGACCGCGGCCCCTAAATGTACAAAAGATGAGCATAAAATCTCAGCTTGGTGTGGTTCGCCCAATGGAAACTACTGACTAGCAGTATTCTTTCTGCCGAAAATAAAACCCTCACCCTGTCAATGCGCGAAGCCCCTGTATCTAGACGTGAGGCGGGTGCCTTGTAAAGGAGTCTGCCTGCAAGGGCGGATAGATGTCTTGGGAGATGATGCCTTCGGCAATGGCTTCGTTGAAGATGGTTCGGATCTGCCGCAGGTAGATGCCCACAGTGGTGCGCGATTTCCCCCGCTGGATCATCCAACGCTCGTAGGCCCGCAGGACGTCAGGAGCTATTCCCCCGAAAGCGACCTTGGTCCCAGTTACCTTTCATTTATTAGCACACAGTTTAGATTTCAGTGGTTGCGGCTCTTTTTTCTTGCTTTCATTCCAGACTTCTTCTAGAAACATCTTCCCGTCTTCCCTTTCCATACTGTACAGCAGTTGCCAAGCCTTCTTATAGGGAAGGTTTTTATTTGCCTCGAAAGACCAATGGAGCTCGACTAATAGGAAAAAGATAACTAAAGATGCTAACCCGCCTATATACAGCAATTTGAAGTACTGCAATGCCTGTCCATCGGGGAAGAGTAAGAAACGCTTGTTCATCGTAATTTCCTTAGGCTGGGATTCAATACTCCACCGAAGTGCCCTTACCTCCTTAGTAATGGCTGCTTCCAGTTGGGAAATATCTAAAGGTTCCGGCTTGGACACTAGTACGGTAGCCTTTAACTCCAGTAAATATTCTTCCATTGTTTGTACTTTCTCCAAAAGCTGGCCCATTGCTTCACCCTCCTTTTGCTTTTGGCCGTTGAGGGATTTTTGCTCCTGCAGGATTTCCGTAAGCACCGTATTTACGATTTCGTCGTTCATAACGCTTGATTTTAAAGGTTAACTGATTCACCGGCGGAGAGAGGGGCCCTTACTTTGCCCCTGCTGCCGGGACTCCTGTTGTTCCATTTTCCTGGATATATTTTCTCCACGGGTGGACTGCAAAAGATCTTTAATAATATCTCGTTTCTTTTCCAGCCCTTGGTGCGGATTATGCTGAGCCATGCCGAGTCCTTGCTCCAACTGCCGTTTCTGCGCCTGCTGCTGCAGGATCTTTTCCACCTTCCAGAGCGGGTAGCCCAGCTCGCTCCCTTTTACCTTTACGGTCTTGGGATCAACAATAGCGAGGCCCCGGCCCTTGCAAACTTTATAGCCTCTCTGCTGCATGTTTTGCCGAAATTCTTCCAGGCTCCTGGAAATAGCCAGGCAGCTTTCCACCTGCTTCTGGATTGCTTCCTTTCGCTGGTCCAGCCGCGGAAGCAGCCGCTGTTCCGGCGAAAGGAACCTGCGGGGACTCAGTACCTGCCGGAGCCGGTACTTCCTTTCCATTTGCCGGCAATAGGCAGCCACCTTGCGGTAATTATGGCTATCCTTGACCACCTTTCCGTCAAAGCCGATCCGGTTTGCAACAATGTGCACGTGCTGATGGCCTGTATCCATATGCTTCACGGCCAAATACTGGTTGTGCTCAAAACCAAGACTACGGGCACACTCCTCCACCATATCCATGAGCTTTGCCTTCTCCAATTGTTCTCCTGGCGAAAGACTCAGAGCCACGTGGAGCACCGGGACCTTCACTCTATGATTCAAAGCCCGGACTTCTTCAAATTGCTGGGTCAGTTCCTGCTTGTTTCCAAAGCACTGGTGAAACAGTAGGACCTCAGCCCGGTTCCGGAAGGCGATTTCTTCCGTTTTTTCCAGCTTCTTGTCTTCCAGGCAATAGCTGATACACCCGTAGAAAGAGCAGCCGGTTGAGATTTTCCCGATCATCGCAAATAGTTTTTAACGTCCCCGGCCAGTTGTTTTACCAGCCCCGAGAGGTATAGCAGCTCGGCCCGCTCCAAGGCATTCAGCTCGTCGTTACTATTCCGCTTTTTGGCGATTTGGTTGAGGTTGGCGGCCAGGTGGTTCAGGGTAGCCTGGAACAGCAGCACTTCCTTGGGAAGAACCTTTTGCCACCTGTCAACCTGGCTTTTAAGCCCCAATTCCCGGAGGAATTCCGAAACTGTAAGGTTCACGGCCCTGGCCTTGTGTTCGATAACCTTTTTTTCCAGGAGGCTGCACTTGACCCCCAAGAGCTGGTTCCGCGGGATGGCTTTTCGTGGCCGTCCTCCTTTATCAGGATTATAGTTGGTAGTGTTTTTCATCGTTGCCGCTTTAAGGGTGAGGCCGGTTCAGCGCCACCCGTATTTTTTCTTTTCACCCGCCCTTTCCTTTTGAGCTGGCAGCACCAGGGCAGGGCGGAACAGGTTTTCGTTTAACCATAACATAGCTGGCTATCCTGCCGCGCCTAAAGACATCTTCCTTGCCGGAGCGACTTTTTCGGACTTTGGCCCTGGTCGAGGAGAAACTCGTTCAGGTCTTTGAACTTCCCATAGCGGTGGCTCTGGTCAGTGTAACTTAGGCCATACCCCAGTGCCTGTTGTGTGGCTTTTACCCCGGCCGGGTCTCGGTCCAGGCAAAGGTGGTTCGCAGAATGTTTTTCCATCTGGCTGCGTGAACGATCCAGGAAGGAGAGGGAATTGAGCACCAGAAAATTTGTCAGGCCCTGTGCCTCCATAGGGTAGAGCACGTGGTAGGAAAGGAAGTTGAAGAAGCCTTCAAACACCGTAAGGCGGGATGCTCCCAGACCGATGAAGCTGGTATCCTTTGGTGCGCTGCACCCCTTGAAGTAGTTGTTGCGCAGCTCGTAGCCGCCGGCATTGTTGGGAAAACCGATGGCAATATGCCTTTTCCCATACAACTCAAATACCACCTCGTGGCAGTACCGGGCAGCTATCTCCCTGGGTATTTTCCTTCTTTCAAGGTATTGAAGCAGGTGAATGGAACGGAGCTCCCCAATTTCAACGACCCTGATCTTTTCCATTCCTGCTTCAGTGCCCTCCAGGGTTTTAACGGGCGGGTGAAAAGAAAAAGAGAGATTGCGGTTACCCGATAGCTTTTGGAGGAGCTCGGATACAGGGCACTTGTGGTACAAAACGCCGAAATCGATGAGATTGCCTCCTTTGCCGATGCCGTGGTCGTACCACAAGTTTTTTTGGCGGTCGACTTTAAAGGAGGCTGTCTTTTCTTCCCTTAGGGGAGAACAATACCAATAATCGGAATGGGTAATCTTTTGGGGTTGGTAGCCCAGGGATGCCAGGTAGTCTACCAGGTCAAGCTCCCTGGCTTGCCGGCAGGAAAAAGTTGGGAGGCTCATAACGGCTCATTTTAGAGGTTTGTTGAAAAGGGCAGGCTTCCTCCGGGCGCCCGGGAATACGGCGCCTTTATAAGGATTAAGAACTTTGAGAGCTATCTTCCAATGATACAAATACACGGATGCGCCCAGTTGCCCTTTCCCAGGATCAGGAAGAGGGAAATTGCGGGGCAAAACGGCTGCGGCAGCTTTTTACGTACTCCAGCACTTCGGAGCGCTGGAAATACACCCGACCGTTCAGTTTGTAGGAAGGAAGTCCCTTCTTGGCCCAATCGTTCAACGTAACCAGAGAAACACCCAGCAGGCGGGCGACATCCTTGCGGGTAATAAGTGGCTTCTCCCCATCCGGTTCCAGCTTATTAATAAAAGTGCCTTCCAGGCATTCTTCCACCACTTCCCGGATCCATTTTTTAAACTCGATTTCTGTTGGAATGAATAAGGTGTCCATAAAAAAAGTTTTATGGCGTAAAACTGGGAAAGGAAGGCAAAGAAGTCAATGATGGATTAGTCATGGATTTATATTAACTGATTATCAACAACTTACGATACATAAAGGGAGGTCGTCACGCAGCCCATTTCATATCCGCATTCAATAAAGAGGATATTGGAAAGGGAATAAATAAAGAAAAGGGCAGGTTCCCGGAGAACCACCCGCTAAAGAATCCCGTTCTTTCATAGTGGAAACACTTTACCGGTGGAAAGGATATCCTTGCCGGTTTGGGTACTTTGAAAAAGCCATGATCCATGCTATCCTTATAAAAACAGCGCCTCGGCGGGATCCCGGGTGCTTCACTATGCTTTTGCAAATGCAAATAAGGATCAGCCCGGCAATTTGCAGTTGTCAGTAAATCTTTCTTTCAGTTTGTTGGGAGCGTCAACCTTAATAACTGTCCTTCCAGGCCGGCGGTAACTTACCTGTTGAAGCCAGCACTATTGAGCCCCATAAATGAATGCAATTAGCGCTTGCTCCAACTGCCTGATTGGTTCGGAATGAGAACTTCTGATAACCTCTGCAGCAGCGGCGACTTCCTTTTCGATAGTATTGTTTCTTTTACCGGAAAAGGCCTTGAAATGTAGGCGCATCATACAGGCCAGGTCCCGGTTCGTCATAGCCCGAAAAAGCGGCTCACCCTTGGCTCCTCCCTTCGGCGCCCTAAGATCACGAAGCAGGACGAACACCTGTAAGATTTTTTCCAGATGGTTGTCGTTATTTAGATCTATTTGCCCAATGTCATAGCCCCTGGTCATGTCTTCCAGTTTTGCCTCGGCATTGGCTACCATCGTTTCAATGCGCTGGTTCATGCTATTCCAGTCCTCATTTACTTTAACAAAGCCCATAGCCCCATTACCATCATTTCCTACAACACCTCGAATTTCGATATCCCGGCCGTTCAGACCTGCAGGATCACCTGTTCTTTTAACCTCTTCGGCCCGCTGTCGCTCCAGTTGTTCGCTCGTCCATTTCAGCATGCGGCAATAGCCCGATTGGAGTTCGCGGTCATGCTTGCGCTTTAACCGCTCCGAAGCTTCATAGTGGAGGAACCGTACAAAGGCGGCTTTGTCCGGATAGAGGTTGTAATGAAACTCGATGTATTCCACTATGCCATACCCTTTATATTCAATGGTTTTATTGAATATTTCGTTGTAATAGCGTTCATTGAAAGGCTCCCTGGAAAAATAAAGATAATGATCGGGCCGGTATGGTCCGATCCGGTATTGGAAAAAGGGAGTAAAGTCATGCCGGGAGAACAAAGTACTCCTGAATCCAAAACTGGCCAGCATATTGCGCAGGAACTCGTTCGAAAATAACTTTTCAAGCAGACTCATAGTTAATAATTTTAGTATATAAATCTAAAATTATTAGCATTAATAAAAAATAGGACCTATAAGGCGATCATAAAATCCGGCAATAAATTCCGCGCAAACGTAGTAAAATCAATAGCTTACAAATGTATTCACATTTTAGCGACAAGCATCCACCTTGCAGTGGCGAAACAGTAAATGCAAGGATATAACCTGGAGTTTCGACGAGCTCCCATGTACAATTGCCTGTCTTAATAGGCTTTAGCTGAACAGTTTCACCCCGATTTAAAATTTAAGGATATCCTTTCTTTAATCCAGTTGAGCATCACGTGCTATGGCGCCGACTAAATAAAAGTCAACGCCATGCTGCCGGAATACGCGCTCCATTTCCTCGAGCATGCCCACAACAACCAAGGCTAATAGGCTATCAGTCATCTTTTAAAATAAGTGCCTCGATCTTTTCTGCCGTTTCCCTGTTTCTGCTATCAAGGCTTGTTGCCAGTTCTGCATAAGCAAGTAAAGGCGGAACCGTTTCAGGTGCGGGCTTGGAAAGATCCATCTAATCACTCCAGAAGGCTTCCATCATTTCAACAGGGCCGTTCTCATCCTGCACCAGCCTCAGCTCTTTCATCAATTGCATTTTGGGGTAACGGGTATACAGGGTAAGCTTTACCGGCTTCAAATAACCTGTCAGCAAAGCAGCCGCGGCCGCACCGCCCCAGGAGAAATGATCCGTGGGGAGGGTTTCCCAATGCTCAATCCCCTCCCGGCCGGAAAACCGGAAGGTTCCCAGCTTCAACTTTGGCCGCAACACCGAAACGAACAACGCCACCCACCTTTTCTGTAAATCATCCCTTTTTTCAAAAAACAAGCTGCCATCACGGCTGTTCTGTACATATCCTTCCCTTTTCAATTCATCTATAAAGGGGCCAATATTGCCTAATGCAACCCCACTGACGATATCTCTTCCAACAGTTTGCACAAAGTATTACACACACCCGAAAACTACCGAAGCATTTTATTTTCTTTGAATGGGAATTTGCTTCCAACCAGAATCTGGAGCATCATTAATTTCAGAACGCACAGGATATTCAAACAATATGTTACTCAAGGTTGGATCTTCACTTGAAAACTCAACAATAAAGCGTTCACCGAAGGCTATTTTCTGGCTTCTTTTCTTTGCATTATATCCTTCATAATCGTGGCTCATGTATGAAAACTTATAGTGGTAATGAACACCATTCTTCAAGGAAGAAGTCTTTTTAAACACCACACCTACAGTATATCGCCTGTCCGCATCCAACTTCTTTTGCCTACGATACGGATTATAGAAAGCAAATACCAATATTGATATTGATATCGTGTATAGCAAAAAAGTGGTTACTTTTCTAATCATACAAATTTATGATTGACTTTTCAATTATTCTGTTGCCGTATTAATTGAATTACCAATTGTGCTGGTAGCAAAATAAGTTTTATCCATGGATTTGTTTAACATATTGCGACCGTTAAGAAGCGTTCTTAAAGTTGGTAAACTCGAATTCGAGGGTATTCCTAACCCATTCAAATAATCAATTGATGAATTTACTTTTGATAATTTCCCTTGAATAGAAGAAGTAAGCCTATTGCCAGTATAACCCATGAGCGTACCTACGCTCATTTCAAATAAAGCACGTCCGAAAGTTTTTGATTCGCTATTTAGCACTCCATTTGCCCCGCTTTTTGAAGAATAACTATACAGTGAAGCAATTCCATTATTTAAGCCAACAGTTAGAATAGAGTTGCCTGGATTTCCAAATGCAACTGCCAGGGATGTTGCATTTACATCTGTAATTACATCCCAACCTCGTTTTCCTCCTAAATAATTTCCAAATGCCTGTGAGGCATAATCCCAACTTGCACTAACTAGGCGACTTTTAATTCCTGCCGATGCTATTTCCGGTGCAGCTGGAATCCCTACACATATAGCTGCAGGGGTAAGTAAAACACCTGCCATAATATAATGTAAAGACCTATCTTTCATTATCTTATCGCTTTCTATTTGGTTTGCCGTTTGATACTTATGCCAACTACCATTTGCCCTTTTAGGATCTCTGCTTTGTATCAAAACTGATTGGTCTTTTATACCCTCCTTATGTTTCCAATACCATCTTTGACCATCATTTCCTTCATGAATAAACCAATTCCTATTAGTGGCGATATCATATACATTTTCAATTCCAATAACTCCCAATTGAGGATCGTCATAAGTCGAAATAGTTGTTATATTGTGTTTCCATCTTTCCACCCGACTTTGCGGTTCTCCACCATCTAAATCCGTATTACGAACTGGGTCATTCCCCGCAAATTGATAGGATGAATACCATGGGTAATCCCTATATAATGGATCCACACTTAGAAACCTCCCCAGCCTTGGATCATAGATGCGCATGCCGTAATCCTGCGCACCGGTCTCCCCATCATTTTCCTTTCCGTTGTATCCATATCGGTATTTATCTTTATTATAGCTGCGGCCCTCCATGGGGCTCCCAAAAGGGGAATAATCCACGGCACTGATCACTTCTGGCTCGTAGTGTTCTACCTGGCCATCGCCATTCTTGTCCACGCCTGTCCTGCGGTCTGTTACCACTGCCACCACATTGCCCCGGTGATCAGTGAGTTCATAACGCTTATAGCCTGTGGTAATATGGAACCGCTCTCCTCCAATCCACCGGAGTTGGCGTTTTCCCCAGGTACGAGCACCGTCCATGCTTTCTTGTACCGCCATCATGCTTTCATTAGGCATCATGAGTCGGCTGATACAGGCCTGCCAATGCCGCTGCCACCGCACCGCCTGCCGCCATTGGAGGTATCTTTGCCCTTCATCCACAGTAGAAGCATTTTGTACCATACTACCCGATGAACCTCCCTGTTTCGCTTCCGCCGAATCCAGGTATGTCGTTATCCCTTGCAACTGCCATTCCAGCCAGCCTCGGTAAAGCACAAAAGGATTCGTCTTCAGGCCCAGCATTTTACTTATTCCTTCTTTCTTTATCGGGAAAGAATCGACCGAACCGTTTTTGTCATGAATAAATATCATTGCCTTCGCTCCGGATATTACTGCCTTTTCCACCGGGCTGAAGGGGTTTTGATTAAAGTATTCACCCCAGGCTGAGTCCCCGGATCCACCGGTACGGCAGGCGCCGGCTTTGTAGGAAGGCGAATGCAGGGAGCGGCGCACACTGTCAGCTAAATCATACACCATGATCTCATGGCGAGTGTTCACCAGTTGTTGGATCATTTCCTGGCGGCAACGGTCCAATACCAGCAGCTTTTCTAAAGAGGTTTTGGCTTCCTCTACTACAGGGTTATTAAAATAAGGACTTCGGTTTTGCTTTTTGGCAGCCTCAATTCCATGCAACTGTAATTCCCGGGTGGCTTGGTTTATTTGATCAATATAGGAAGCCCTGTAGGCGGTATAGAATTGGAAGACGTCCCATTTCTTTTCCATTACAACGGCTAGGTATTCATCTTCCTTTAGAAAAACAAAGTCGGTTACCTTTCCATAACAAGTAAAGAAATAAGCGATGCGGCTTTGCCTGTCCACAGCGCAGGCCACTACAAGAGCATTGCTTATAGGATTGGAAAAAACTTCCAGGTTTTCTGCTTGCTCCTTGTCTATGGCTCTCAGCACAGGGTGCTCAAACGGCGGCAACGCCATTAACTTTATCAAGCTGTCCACTAAGGCATAGTGCCTCTGACGCTCCGCGGTGAGGTCTTGCTGATGAGCAGCGGCAACATTCCTACCTGTTGGGGCTATGGGCTTTTGTCCAAAACCTGCAAAGGAAAGCAACAGGCAAAGCAACACCGCCAAGGCATTGCGCATGGTAAGGGCAGCCATAAAAGAAGGGAATTGCAGAACAAAATAGTAAAATTTATTTTAATAAAGTTGTCATATACCATTTTGTTTTATTTTATTGACTAGGATCAACAAGAGCTGCGCGCCTTTTTCCATTTCACCTACACCATCCAGAACATGTTTGAAATGTCGTAACGCTTGTTGGAATAAATTTGCCTTATGGCTCTTCAGTTCAAAATTCAATTGCTGGAAGTGGATAACCCGCCGGTCTGGCGCAGAGTTGTCATTCCTGAACATTTTACTTTTATGCGGTTTCACCACGTGATCCAGGAAGCCTTTGGCTGGGAAAATTCCCACCTTTTCCTGTTCTCACCCGAAGGCTGGGGCTCGGAGCCCAGCATAGGAATGGTAAATACCGAAGACCCGGATGATAATACGCTCGATAGCAAAAAAATAAAGCTTTCCCGGGTATTTAAAAAAGAGGGGCAGACATACACCTACATTTATAATATGGGCGACGACTGGCTGCACGGCATCTGGCTGGAAAAGATTACCGAAGAAAAGCTGCTGAAAGCCGATTGCCTGGATGGCAGCGGCAAATGCCCACCGGAAGATTGCGGCGGTTCTCCCGGGTTTGAGGATTTTAAAAGGACCATGGCTGATCCTAAACATCCAGAACATAAGGAACTGAAGGAGTGGCTGGGCCTGTCAAAACGGCAAAAATGGAACCCAGAAGAATTTCACCTGAAAAAGACCCAATCTGCCGTAAGAGCAGTTTAATTACTGCCTGATCGATAAGCCATAGATTACAATCATTTTACCATACAATACCTTTCAGCTTAATAAATCGTCCGAATAGGCACTTCATTGAAAACAATAAGCGATTTTAGAAACCGTGTTTTATTTCGTTCTCAAACAAAGAACCATTTTTAACAAAATAAATAGGAGGGAAAAGCGGCAGCCTACAATGAATAATCAAATGTTGCCACAGGAAAGCAAAAAAGCTATGTCTGGCAGGAAAAATAGCCAAACCACCTCAATAAACTCAACATAAAACATTGATTATAAGAGATTTAACTCAAAGCCTCTTATAATCCTCTTATAAATCTCTTATAAATCTCTTATAATCCTCTTTTAGACGCTCCGGCCCTTAATCGCTCATTAGCACCCATTTAGATGAGGTATCTGAGCCCTCATTTACAATAACCTTTTTCTGCCTTAGCTCGGAAATAAGATTGGTAATTTTAATCTTCTTTTGCTTTTCGTCATATAAATCCGAAAGCTTATCCCACAAAAGTTCCTCAATATCCTTACGAGATAAGGAGCCATGATCATTTAAAGCTTTAATGATCCAATCAAAATAATCCTGTTTATTAAAGGCTTTATTTCGGGTGTAGGAAGCTTTTTGTCCGGTGGCTTGAGCTACATTTACAGAAATAATAATATTGGGCCTTTTTCCTTCTATTAACCCTTTATCTCTAAGATGTTTGATCTCTGCATCGCTCAATGTTTTTCTTTTCTGCACCTTGTCAAGCATAATAATTTCATCAAGGCTCAAATCAGGTCTCTTTGCCAGCAGTCTTGCAAAATCCATATCTAACACCTTTCCTATAAGCGTTGCTTTCACTTTTCCACCTTGCAAATCATAGTCAGGCATAGGAAAGAATCGCTCTCTTTGTAAACGAAACATCCTTTTTATGCCACTACCCACAGTATCAATCATATTGAAATTCACCATTGCCTGTGCAAGGAAATTATTACGATAATAGCTTGGAGGTTCATCACTTTCAATAACCGTTTCAACGGAGCCAGGTAAAAACTCCCCCTGGTTAGTAAAAATCAATTGTGCATCTTCCCGCTCCACAACATTAATTCTACCACCCAAGGTATAATCCTGGTGACAGATGCAATTGCTCAAAGCCTCCTTTATGTTGAAGGGGTCATACTGATCGACCTCATCCGGAAATAAAGTCCCATCCGTAATATACCGGTACTTTAGATTCCTTATCTTACCATATACTTCATTTATAGCAAGGATAAAGGGACAAGTAAAATGTTGATAGTCCTTTTCTACATTGTCTTTATCCTTTAACACCCATGTTATCCTGGCAATAGCAGGTGCTATATAATGCTCTGATTCGGGCTTGCCTAAAAGAATAATGGCAGTTCTGGTAAGCTTGCTATTAATAGCAACCTTGGCTTTATTTAAAAAGGTGGGGATATCCCAACTATCAACTTCGTGAGCTAAACGGGGATTTTTAACTTTAAAGTTTTCCCTGGCGGCTATTATAGCGCTGGGGTCTAAATCGTCAATAGTAGCATCAGGACAAATGCCGGCACTCCAATCTACACGTGTAGCCTGCTTTCTGATGCGTTCTATTTCTTCCAGGTTTAGCGGAGACAACTCTTCGCCATCCCTGCCATAATAATGTCCATCCCAAGCTATGGGCATCCCTTTAGGAGCGGCAGGGATAGAAAACATTACGACCCTGCCTTCAGCCAGATTTAATTCATATATTTCAATAAAGGTTAAGCGGTTGCTTGTTTTCTTTGCGACCTCGCCTTTCAAACTGTCCAAATGCGAACGGCTTTTACTACGATAGTTAGAACCAACAATACTTCTCTTCTTGTCCTCTACACCGAAAATCAGCCAGGCATCTTCCTTGCCTTTCAGATTAGCTTCATTCGATAACGCGCTGAAATATTTACCCAGCTTATTAAAATCATAATCGTTCTTTGCCTCTTTAAACTCCACCACCTCGCTTTCTGAAGGCAGAGAACGAAGTTCTGCTAGCTTTTGGATGAGTTGCTTTTCTGTCATTCTAATTTATCAACTAATCTTATTATAAAAAATTATCACCCCATAAAATGAAATAGCTATATGCTTTCCCTTTTATCTCCGGCTACGCCAAAGAGCTGCATCGATCATTGTGTCAAAATAGTGTCCGCAAAATAATATTTATTCCCGAATTCCGGTTTCTCCAGCATCACCCTGCCCACCCATAGAAATTGACCTATATACAGTTACAACACTTGGAATTGGCAATCAAGATTGTTTCGAACTCTGCATTTAAACCGCTTACACCACCCGCATCGGCACCTCTTTAAAGGCCAGCAGTGATTTTGAAAAATGCTTCTTCATTTCGTTTTCAAAACTGTCCAGGTAATTCTCGGTGGTGCGAACATTGCTGTGGCCGAGGCATTCCGAAATAAACTCAATGGAAGCACCGGAGCGCTTCAGCACGGTGGAAAAGGAGTGTCGGGCTGCATACGTGGTGAGCGTCTTCTCGATACCCAGCTTTTCCCCAATCCGTTTCATATTTCTGTTGGTGAACTGGACGATCTGTTCGATGTTGCGGTCCTGCCGGACAACATCTGCTCCGGGATCAATAATGGGAAAGATGAAGGAATCCCTAACGATGGGCTTGTTGCCCCACCTGTTGATGATGCGCTCCATATCACTATTGATGTACACGCTGATGGGTCGGGGATTGGCCCGGCTGGTGAAGATGGTCTTGGCCCGCTCGAAGATGATGTACTCGTCCTGGATGTTCCGGTAGCGCAGCAGGGCCAGGTCCTTGAAATTGATGCCATTGGCAAAGTAGCTGAACATCCACAGGTCCCGGGCCATTTCCTCGCTGGTACCGGGCTCAGCCTCATAATAATAGATTTTTCCGATCTCCGCAAGGGTGAGCGCCTTTTTGACGTTCCGGCCGGTGGGTACCACGTACTTCCGTTTGCCGAATGGATAGATGTCCCGGGAGATAAGGCCTTCCGCAATGGCTTCGTTGAAGATGGTACGGATCTGGCGCAGGTAAATGCCTACCGTGGTCCGCGATCTTCCGCGCTGGATCATCCAGTGCTCGTAGGCCCGCAGGAAATCAGGCGTTATTTCCTCGAAGATGATCTTGGGCTTGAACTTCAGCATGCTGTTCATGGCCGTCTGGTGGCTGGCCGCATTCCCCATGCGTCCCTGCTTTTTCAGTTCATCGATGTATTTCTCACAGCTGTATTTGAAGAAGTCACCAAGGATAGGGCGGTACTGCATCCTCTTTTCAAAACCCGCGAACGTAAAGGGTTTAACCTGTTTTACCAATTCCTGGGCATGCACCTTGGCAGCTTCCAGTTCATTCATTACTTCCTTTAACTTGGACGGGATCCTTTTCCCTGACAGCGCATTAAATTCCTCCCTGGTAAGATCAATATCGGTTAAGTAGTATTTGGTTTTGCGGCAGTAGTTCACACGTAACTTAACGGGATATTTCTTATTTTTCTTTTCACGTCGCGTGTCGTGGTATAGGGCAACACTGATCATACGCACTCGTTTTTGAAGTTAAAAGACGGCTTTCATATACTTAATTTACCAAAGTTTTTTTGATAATTTAACGGTCTCGATTAGGGTTTACAAATTTTTAGGATACCCTAAAAAATTTGCAATCAATTTGCAATCAAAAGGCAAATAAGAGGGGAAAACCGGCATAAAACGAAGTTAAGCCAATTCTTATGAAACGCAGGCAGGATAAGCATTTCGCTTAATTTAGGCAAAGTAGCAAAAAAGTTCTGAAAGGGGCTGTTAATCAGAGTGCAAATCACTTACTTTATGTATTATAATCGTTCATGTATAACCGTAAACAAACGGCACATCTTTCATTGGCTTTTTTGAAGTCACAAGCTAGGTATTTAATAAACATAGGCCGGACCTACAATTTTAATATATAACTGTCCAATAGTTCACAAATAAATACCATCACTAGCGTTTTGATGTTTAGGAACGAAAACCTTTGAAACGCTTGCTGGTATTAAGTTTTGAAGGATTATCGCCCTGCAACGATTTGAAAATTTTCCACTGACTTTTTAAAATTCAAATCATTGATAATCAACGTATGAAATTTCTGTTTTTTAAACATCAAAACGCTAGTGAAATACCATTAAAATTAAGCATGTGATACGCTTATGCCAATTCATTAGGGTAGCTAAGAAAAAAAATATTCTTAACTACTTTTAACCCAAGTATTACCTAAATTTCTTTTAGCTGCATCGTCATTATTCATCATCTTCTGCCAGACCAAACCATTAACTGCACCTGCTAAATTAGTTTTCCCAATCAATTTTTTCCCAATTGTAAGCATTTCCTTGCCAGCCCATCCGAAGGGAGCAGCTTAATGCATATTTATGCAACAGCTTAAACCAGATCAGTATTATAGCCGAAGAGTGAAGAAAGAATTACAATACCGAAGGGCAGCACAAGGCCAAAGCTACCTTCCGCTACTTATTTGCAACAGGAAGCATATCCAAAAGTAAAGGGAAGGCTCTCAGCTTTATCCAAGATCGGCAAAGGAAAATTACCCAAAAATTGAAGTAAACCGTATAGTAAATATAGCAATGGTGAAACTCATTAAAACAAACTAATTTTCTATACCCAACGTTAGTATAATTCAGAGAGCTGGAGACTGTAAAATATTTAAATTGCATAAAGAAATCTTAACTGCCTTTCCCCTTGGGTAACTCCTTTTGATTTATTAAACTTTAAATCAAATAATATGCAGACCACGGACTTTGCACGCGGAACAAATGAACTCATTGCCAAACAAAATGGCAAAGGACTTATTATTCTTGCAGTTTTACCTTCAATTGGCCTTCTCACTATTATTTTCAATCCAAACCATACAATTTCCTGGTATACGAAGAACCCATTTGGAGCAGTATTTCTTATTAGCACGCTATTCATCCTTACTGCTTACCTATGGAATAAAATTTTAGATACAGGCGTAAAATTAAAGGTAAATGAGGAGGGCATCTGGACAAAAAAGCACGGATTAATTAATTGGCAAAACATTTTTACCTATCAACTCGAAAAAAGGTTAGGGAAGACAGTTACTTACAACCTAAAATTGGAAACTAAAAATCCAGGAAGGTTAATTGTTTGCGACCTTACCTTTTTGGATAAAGACTTCTTTGAAATAAAAGAATCGATTGAATTAAACGCAAAAGGCTATAATATTCAATTTTTAGGAATTTTAGAGCATGAGTATTAAGCAACATGCCTCATTTAAAGGAGTTTGCAATAAGCTGTTATCAGATACAATACCTAACTTCATCCGCACTTCTGATTACGGCGGTTTTTCTGTGTAATTTGCAAGGCCATTTCCAACACCTCCCGTAGTTACACTGACTCCAACACCTACCCCTTGATTTGTTTTTATCATTTTCTGCAACGATGCTGAAAGCGGACTTCCTTTACCCATTAAACTGTTTACATGATTAAATCTTGCGGCCAAACTTTGACCTTTAAGATCTATCCCCCTAGTCGCTCTGCCTGCTAATGTTCCTACAACGAATTGAATAGCTGCAGTTGTAATACTCTTACCGCCTCCAACACCATTATATCCTACTGAAGTAGAAAAAGAGAAGCCATTACTAACGACATTATTAAATGCGAGCCTCTTCCACGTAGATCCAGAATTAAGGCCTGCGAATACAAGGGAAGTAGCATTAATATCAGTAAATGTCTCTGTTAAACTTTTTCCTGATAAATAATTACCGACAACCTGAGCTCCATAGTCTACTCCTACGCTTAGCATTCTTTCCCCTACAGATGCGGATGGAATTGAACTTATCGCTGCTGTAGCTGCTGGAAATAAAGCCGCAATTGCCGGCAGAGCGATAAGTGATCCGGCCATTATTTTCTCAAAGGAACGATCATTGAGAATTTTTCGTGCTTCAATTTTATTTCTGGTTTCAAATTTCTCCCAAACCCCATTGCTTTTTCCTTCCCTGTTAGAGCTAATATATTCCATTTGATTGGCGCCTGGATTATGCTTCCAATAATAATATTGCCCGTCATTTCCCCGATGTACAAACCAACATCGTTCAGTCACTTTGTCAAATACTGCAGTGTAAGCAATAAAGCCTAATTGCTTATTATCACTATATGCCTCCCAAGTAGAGCTTCCTCCTCTTATGGATTCAATCGTTTGATCAACCCAACGCTCACGATAATCCAAAGGTTCACCACCATCCAAGTCAAGGTTCTTTATAGGGTTCCCTCCTGCAAACTGGTAGGTAGAATACCATGGAAAATCCTTGATCAATGGATCTGTTGATAGGAATCTACCCAGCCGTGGATCATAAATGCGCATTCCATAATCCTGCATACCGGTTTCGCCATCATTCTCTTTTCCGTTAAATCCAAAACGGTATTCGTCTTTATTAAAGCTCCTGCCCGCCATTTGAGTACCAAAAGGCGCGTAATCTATGGCGCTGATGATTTCCGGTTCATAATATTCTACCTGGCCATCGCCATTCCTGTCTATGCCGGTACTTCGGTCCGTGACCACGACCACCACATTGCCCAGGTGGTCGGTGAGCTCAAAGCGTTTTTGACCCACCAACTTGTGAAACCTCTCACCACCAATCCAGCGGAGTTGGCGCCTTCCCCACGTACGGGCACCGTCCATGGTTTCCTGTACAGCCATCATGCCTTCATGGGGCAGCAGGAGCCGACTGATGCTTTCATGTAAGTGACGCTGCCACTGCACTGCCTGCCGCCATTGGCGGAACTGCTGGCCCTTATCGATAGAAGAAGCTCGCTGCATAGGGGCTTCAGCAGTATTCTCCAGCTTTATTCGTATCGAATCCAGATAAACAGCTAGTTCCTGTAACTGCCACTCCAGCCATCCCCTGTACAGCACAAAAGGATTTGTTTTGCTCGACAGCATTTTACTTACCCCATCTTTCTTTACTGGGAAAGAATCGATCACACAGCTTTTGTCATAAAGGAACACTAAGCCTTTTTCTCCGGATACCACTGCCTTTTCTACCGAACAGAAGGGATTTTGATTGAAGTATTCTCCCCACCTAGCTGAGTCGGCGGCCCCTCCGGTACGGAAGACGCCGGCTTTAAAGGCAGGCGAATGCAGGGCTCGTCGTACACTGTCGGCCAGATCATACACCATGATCTCATGTCGGACATTTACCAATTGCTGGATCATTTCCTGGCGGCAGCGGTCCAGCACCAGCAGCTTTTCCAAAGGAGTTCCGGCCTGCTGCACTACCGGGTTATTAAAATAAGGACTCCTGTTTTCCCTTTTGGCGGCTTCTGCTCCATACAACTGCAATTCCCGGCCGGCCTGGTCAACCTGGTCAATATAGAACTGCTGGTAAGCCGAATAGAATTCAAATACGTCCCGCTTCTTTTCCCCGACAATTGATTTGTACTCTTCTTCGTTCAGCAAAACAAAGTCGGTCACCTTCCCAAAGCAGGTAAAGAAGTATGCGATCCGGCTCGGCTGCTCTATGGCACAGGCCACCACCAGGGCATTGGGGGTATAATTGGAAAAGAGGGCCAGGTTTCCGGTTTGCTCTTTATAGATAGCCCGAAGCACCGGGTGCTCAAAGGGCGGTAACGCCATCAGCTTCACGAGACTGTCAACCAAAGCATGCCGCTTTTGATCCGCCGCTGCCAAGGGTTTTTGAATAGTTTTTCCTGTTGCACCTTCAGGCTCTTGGCCCAAGCCCAAAAAGGAAAGCAACAGGCAGAGCAATACCGCCAACGCGTTGCGCATGGTTAGAGGAACCATAAACGACAGGATTGGAAAACAAATTAACAAGATTATTTATAGAAAAATAACCCTATGCCTTCCTACTTCATTTTATTGACACTGATCAACAAAAGGCGCTCTTGGGTTTACCTACTGCCCGGATTCAACATTCACCAGCGCATTTTCTATTTTACAACTGCTCATAAAGGTTATCGCTTCAGCACTAATTCCGGCAACAGTATCTGTGTTTCCTGGGTGTCGCCCTGTCCCTTCCACCACACGCAGAAGTTTACCTTTGCCCCATAAGGCCTGTAACCCATCCGGCTATATCGCTCCATGTTTTCTTTAAACCCTTTGGAAAACTGCACTACCAATTCGCCCCGGTAATTGACCAGGCCATCTTCGTTAATTCCCAGGTCGTCTCCGCTATTCAACGCTTCTATCCGGCGTTGAACGCATTTAAAATAACCCAGGTTAACATCGTTGTGTGATAGTACGCAGGATAGGAACTCCGGAACCTCGTACGTTCCCACATCAATACTGTAAGTAAGGTTGTCCGCTACGAGGGTTTTCAGGTAATCGCCATTGTAATGCACAAAAAGATTATTCTTCGCCCTTGTCAATCCTACATAAAAGAGGCGCAGGTTTTCTGCAGACGCTTCCGCTGAAAAACGGTTCAGCAGCATAAATACATTGTCAAATTCTTTGCCCTTGGCTTTATGAATCGTAGACACATAAATCACGTCGCTTTTGATACGGAGGAAATCCTCAAACCGCGACTCCATTAAAAAGGTTTTCCAGTCACTCCGGTATTTATGTTCGGGGTGAATGCTTTCAAACGCCTTTATGACCGAGAAACACCCCTCCCGTTTGTTGCTGCCCCTGAATACCTTATACATCCGGTCTTTGGCAGTTGCCCAATCCTCCTCGCTGATTACCGGCGCCTCTTCCTGCTTGTTGAGCAAGTCCGTGAAAAACCGGAGCTCTTTGAGATTGTAGAGCGGAAACCCTTCGTTGCTTTGAATGAGCCGTGCTGCAAACCCATATTGCACCAGTAGGCCGGTGATGTGCACGGCCTCGTCATTGGTCTTGGTCAGCACACAGGTGGAACCGGAAAGCTCCGCTTTTCTGATATCCTCGACCAGGGGCGTAATTAAATGGGTGCCCTTATATTGAACGATCCTGACGCCACCGGTATCTTTCCGGACCGGCCGGATCGGAAGCTCTTTGAGCCGGTTGGGGATTTTCTGCGCCCATTGGTTGGCAATGGCCACCAGCGAGGTGCCGCTCCGGTAGTTATCGAGCAGCGGATGTTTGGTTGCCCCCTCCCGGATCAACTCCATCAAAAAGCGGGCATCCGAGCCCCGGAAGGCATAAATATTCTGGTCGTCATCCCCCACGAAAATGACCCGTAGCTCCTCGTTGCGCTGGCGCAGGAGCTGCACCAGCCGGTACTCGTCCTCGTTCATGTCCTGGGCTTCATCCACTACCAGCACCGTTTTGGTGATCCGGCTGGGATCGATATCGCCGTTGCTTATCTTTTCCAGCGCCAGCCGGATCACCCCCTCTGCCTGCGCCAGGGAACCGGTCTGCCCCAGCAGGTCAAAGCAATAGGAATGAAAGGTTTTGATTTCTACAAAATGGGCCGCATTGCCAATCAGGTCGAGCAGGCGCTTTTTAAATTCCGTGGCCGCCGCCCGGGAAAAGGTGAGCATGAGCAACTGCTCGTGCTTGACATTTTCCGTCAGCAGCAGGGAAGCCAGCTTATGCACCAGCACCCTGGTCTTGCCGCTGCCCGGCCCCGCCGCCACCACGATGCGGTCGCTTTCCTTATCCAGGATAATCTTATGCTGCGCCAGGGAAAGGGAGGCAAACAGTTGGCGGAATTTTGCCGGGGTCAGTGTCCGGCTGATATCTTGCTGTCGGTTGCCCGGGAAGTATTTGTTCAGGAAAGAGGTATAATTGAGCCGGAAATAATCATCCACGAACTGCAGGGCCTCGCCATAGTTCTCCTGCATCTTGCGGGCATACTCGCCGACAATATGGATCTGCTGCATGCGGCTTTCGTAAAACTGGGCCAGCTTGCGGTAATCCTCCTGCTTGTATTTGACAAAATTGCTTTTCTCCAGCCGGTGCAGGGTCAGCTTTTGGTAAATGACGAGAAAGCCGCCTTCAATTTTGATGGCTTCGATCTGCGACAGGTAATACAGGGTATCCTCGATATCGTCCAGGGAAAATTCGCCTTGAAAAAGGCCGTTATCCCCCGCAGCCGCCTCTTTTAGTTCCTGGACGGAGAACTCGATCAGCACCTCGTCCGCCGCCTTTTGCGCCTGGGGCAGCGCCTGGACCTTCCCATACAGGTAGTCCACGACCAGCCGGGACAGGAAATGGCGCCGCACCAGCTTCTGCTGCAATACCGCCTTTGTCTGGCAGAGCGCCAGGGTAATATGGTGCTTCGACTGCTCCTGGTACTCCCGCTTGACCCAGCTCTTCACGCACCAGAAGTTCAAAATAGTTTTGATCTTGTTGGGCGTCACATCCCGGCAGTCGGCCTCCCTGGCCTTTTCCAATAATTCTTTGAGGTTATACACGCCGGCGTCTTCCTCCAGCCGGGAAAACAAAAAACTTTCCAGCGCCCGGTACTTTTCCGCCAGCACCTGCGACCGGTTGCTGCTCTCGCCCTTTTTGATAAAAGCCGTCAGATCCTTCGTATTCGCCAGTATGTGTTCGTCCCGCAGCAGGTTCACGATGCGGATAACCTCCTCGCGCTGCAGCCCCAGGTGATCGGCCATATAGTCCACCCTCGACTCCGCCGCTTCGTCCGTTTGCAGCCGCTTGCTTTTGCTGGAAAACAGCTTTTTGATGACCCGGTGCGCCTTCTCTTTGTCGCCTTCGGCAAACCGGTCCGAGGCATTGATCTTTTCAATGGCCTCCTGGGCCGTCCGCGAAAGGATGCTGCTGGCAAACACCTGCGGCATGTTCTGCCCCCTTTTGACATAGCCCCCCTCTTCCAGGGCCGCAATGGCGGTGGTCACCCGTGTTTCGATATCCCTGATGCTGTCGTCCCAGCCGGCCTTGCGGGCGATCTCCAGGGCGGAACTATGAATGCTTCCCCTGCGCTGGTCCAGCTCCTTGATGCCCTTCCAGACCTGGTTGATCTCCTTGCTGTTTACTTTCGACTGGTTCAGCAGCAAAAAATGCTTGTCCAGGTCTTCTTCGCTGAACAGGACATAGCAGTCAGCGGAAATATGTTCGCTGCGCCCCGCCCGGCCGGCTTCCTGCACGTAGTTTTCCAGCGAGTCGGAAATATTGTAGTGAATGACCAGACCCACATCTTCCTTGTCCACCCCCATGCCGAAAGCCGAAGTGGCCACCATGATACTGACGTCGCCATTGATAAAGGCATCCTGGTTTTTTACTTTTTCTTCCTTGTCCATCTTGCCGTGGTAGGCCAGGGCCGCAAAGCCATCCTCGCTTAACCGCCGGGCCAGCTCGTAGGCCCTCCTGGTGCGGGAAACGTAGATGATGGAGGGACAGGATTTCTCGGCCAGCAGGCGCCGCATCTCCGCATACTTTTCCTCCTCGCCGTCCCGTTCGAATACCTTGTAGTGGAGGTTGGTACGGGTGGCATTGGCGCGGAACACCTTCAAATCGAGGTCCAGCTTTTCCTTAAAGTAGGCACAGATGTCTTCCACCACTTTCTGGCGGGCGGTGGCCGTAAAGCAGGAAACCGGGATTTTCGCCCTAAGCCCTTTTTTTAGCTGCAGCGATTTAATGAAGTCGCCGATGTACAGGTAATCCACCCGGAAGTCCTGGCCCCAGGAGGAAAAGCAGTGGGCTTCGTCAATAACGAAACGGGCAATCTTCCGCCCCAGGAGCAGGCGCTCGATGGTCACCGAGCGGAGGGATTCCGGCGAAATATAGAGGATGTTGGCCAGGCTGGTGTCCGGCTCCAGGCCTTCCACCCGCCTGATGGCCTGCTGCCGTTCAATGGGATCCAGCAGCCCGTTGATGGTGACGGCATCGGAGATGCCTTTCTGCAGCAAATTGTCCACCTGGTCTTTCATCAGGGACTGCAGGGGCGAGATGACCACGGTCAGCCCCTTGGTATTGTTCCCGGCCAACAGGGCCGGGATCTGGAACGTCAGGGACTTGCCGCCACCGGTGGGAAACACCGCCAGCAGCGACTGGTGGTCCAGGGCGGCCCGGACCGCGTTTTCCTGCAGCGGCTGCCCACCGTAGCGGCGAAAGTCCGCATAGCCGAAATAGCGTTGAAGGGCAACAATGGGATCCCAGGACCGGCGGCACCAGGAACACCCCTGGAGGCAGGGCCTGCCCCGCAGGAGATACAGGACCCGCTCCACGTCCGGGAACTGGTGCAGCACCCAGGGAGGAGTAATGGAATAGCGGTCGTTGGCGTGGACCAGCGAAAGGCAATAAGCCAGGGCAATGGGCGCCTGCCGCAGCAGGTCCGTTAGCGGGGCACGTTCACAGATCTTTTCCTGGAACACCGACCGGATCTGTCTTTCGAGCTCTTCTTCGCTGATGGGATGCCCGTAATCCAGGTAGCGAAAGAAGCCCGAAAACTCGAGGCGATGGTGCAGCAGGCTGAAATAAATAGTTTTCAGGGGCTCCTCCAGGCTTTGGAAGGCGGCCACCTCATCATAGAATAAATCCCGGGCTTTTCTGCAGTCGTTGACGGGGTTGTTCTGCTCTTCGGAAAAAAGCTTTTCATCCTTCAAGAGCCGGTGGTAGGGATGGGTGGGAAACAGCAGGGGAGAAAGGAAAAGGGTATCGATGGCGTTGGTCCGGCCGAACTCCAGATTTCCCGAAAACTGCCGGATGGCAGGAAGGTCGTGGTTCAGGATGTTATGGCCGCAGATAAAGTCAGCGCCGCTGGCAAACTGGAGAAATTTCCGGACCGAGGCGTCATGAAAAGGAGTGCCGTCCCATTTTAACGCACCAATATCGGCAATGGAGGCAGTTTTCACATCCGTTTCCAGGTCAAAAAAGAGAATCGTTCTCATGAGCGGCTATCCAAATATAATATGATCTTTCGGCATTTAAACAGTTTGCATTGAGGATCAATGCTTTTGCAGCCCGCCGGCTGCCTGGTTGCAGCATATGCGTGCCGGCTGCCTTATGCAGATGTTCTACATTTGCGCCCTATGAACGGTTTGTTTGAAGCATCGGCGCTGAACTGGTCCCTCATTGCCCTGGCGGCGTTTATCATCGGCCTGTCCAAGGCGGGCATCAAGGGCATCGACATGATGAACGTCACCCTCATGGCCATCGTCTTCGGCGGCAAGGCCTCCACGGGCATCGTACTGCCCCTGCTGTGCCTGGCGGATATCCTGGCCGTCCGCTACTACCACCGCCATGCCCAATGGGACCATTTCTGGAAACTGCTGCCCTGGATGGTCGCGGGCATCCTGGTGGGCGTATTCGTCGGCAAAGACCTGGACGAAACGGTGTTCCGGAAAATCATGGCCGCCATCATCCTCCTCACCGTAGCCCTCGTGCTGCTGCTGGAATGGAAAAAACGCCCCTCCATCCCCCACAACCGGCTCTTTGTCGCCACCATGGGACTGACCTCCGGCTTTACCACCATGCTGGGCAACCTGGCCGGCGCCTTTTCCAACATCTACTTTCTCGCCCTCCGCATGGTCAAGAACGATTTTATCGGCACAGCCGCCTGGGTGTTCCTGGTGATCAATTTGTTCAAACTTCCCTTCCAGGTTTTTTTCTGGAAAAACATCACCCCCGCCACCCTCTGGATCGACCTCCTGCTGCTGCCGGCCCTGCTCCTGGGCTTCTTTGCCGGCATCCGCCTGGTCTCCCGCATAAAGGACGACAGTTACCGCAAAGTGGTGCTCGTGCTCACACTGATCGGCGCCGCCGTGATCTTCTTTAAACGATAACCCCTCCGGATGGGCATTTCCAATACCTGATGCCGGACCGGCAAACCTTTGGTACCTTTGCACCTTCTCCTGAACGCGTTAGAACAGGCTGGAACAGGAAAAGCTGCCGCAGGCATATGTGCAAGCTCAAATAAGTAAGACCAAATGAATACCATGAATAAGAACCGGGAGTATGATGCCGTAGTCGTAGGCGCCGGCCCCAATGGGCTGGCGGCCGCCATCACCCTGCAACAGGCAGGACTGTCCGTATTGCTGGTGGAAGGCAAAGAAATGATCGGCGGCGGGTTGCGGACGGCCCAATTAACACTGCCCGGCTTCATGCACGATATCTGCTCGGCCATCCACCCCATGGCGGCCGCCTCCCCCTTTTTCAAAACCCTCCCCCTGGAACAATACGGGCTGGAATACATCTGCCCGCCCCTGGCGGCGGCCCACCCCTTTGACGACGGCACGGCGGCAGCCCTCTACCACTCCCTGAAACAAACCGCCGAATCCCTGGGCAGCGATGAAAACACCTACACCAAACTGGTGCAGCCGCTGATCGAAAGCTGGCCCCGCCTGGCCAACGACCTCCTGGCCCCGTTGCAGCTTCCCAGCCACCCGATCGACATGGCGCTCTTCGGCGTCAAAGCGCTCACCTCCGCCACCCACCTGGCCAAACGTTTCCGCACCCGCGAGCTGCGGGGGTTATGGGCGGGCATGGCGGCCCACTCCATCCAGCCGCTGTCCAATGTCGCCACTTCGGCCATCGGCCTGGTACTGATGATGGCGGGGCACCTCAATGGCTGGCCTTTTCCCAAGGGCGGCTCCATGGCCATCGCCAACGCCCTGGCGGCCCATTTTCAAGCGCTGGGCGGAACGATCGAAACGAACTTTTATGTCCGCTCCCTGGCCCAGCTGCCCTCGGCCCGGGCCGTACTGTTCGACGTCACCCCGCAACAGCTGTTGCAGATCGCCGGCCATAAGTTCTCCTCGATTTACAAGTGGCAACTGGAGCGCTACCGCTATGGCATGGGCGTGTTCAAGGTCGACTGGGCCCTGGACGGCCCCATTCCGTTCACGGCACCGACCTGCCGGCAGGCGGGCACCATCCACCTGGGAAATACCCTGGGCGAGATCGTGGCTTCGGAACAAACCATAGCGCAGGGCGGGCATCCCGAACGGCCGTTCGTTTTGCTGGCCCAGCAAAGCTTATTCGACTCTACCCGGGCGCCGGAAGGAAAACATACGGCCTGGGGTTACTGCCACGTGCCGAATGGGTCGACCGTCGATATGACCGACATCATCGAACGGCAGGTGGAGCGGTTTGCACCGGGCTTCCGCGACCGCATTATCGGCCGCAGCACAATGAATGCCGTACAAATGCAGGAGTACAACGCCAATTATATCGGCGGGGATATCAATGGCGGCATCCAGGATGTAACCCAGCTGTTTACACGGCCCGCCTTACGGCTGTCGCCTTACCGGACTTCGGCAAAGGGCCTTTATATCTGTTCGTCTTCCACGCCTCCGGGCGGAGGGGTGCACGGCATGTGCGGGTATCATGCGGCGAAAAGGGCGTTAAAGGATGTTTTCCATTTGAAGGCGGCTGCTCTTGATTGATATGTTTCCTGTTTTTGTTGGAGCTTTTTAGAGGTCTTAATTTGATAATGTCCTACAGGTTCTGAAACTCTTCTTCTTTTTCTCTTGAAAGAAAAAGAAGCAAAAAGTTCAATCCGGCCCCGATGCTCCGCCGGGCCGGCAGGCCCACGCACAAAGGGGGCACATTCAATATTTGCCTCGAATATTTCCGGTTCTTCGAAAAGTTCGGCGTGCTAATGGTAAAGCGTGAAGGCGCTGCATTCCGCCTTGTCTTTCATTAAAGGAGCAGGAAACATTAGGTCCGGCGGAATGAGGCGCGTGACCATCAAGCTTTTACTGGTTTGTACATTCTACTGCTTTACAGGCATGGGCGCTGCCCATGAAGCTTCGATTTCTGTTTGTGCTACCAACAGACTTGGGCGCTGCCCAAGGGAATAGAGCTGAGTGAAGTCTTTATTAGGCTTAAAAAGATAACCTCGGCCTTTGCCCAATTTAAATGTATGGTGAAGCGCCTCATTCGGCCGGACCTAACGTTTCTTTCTACTGTAAAGACTAACAAGGCCGAATGCCAGCGCCGGCAGTATTTTGTAATAGCACGACCACATGAAGGCGTTGTATAAGCGCGAAGAAATAAAGACTGTGCCCCCTTTGTGCGTGGGCCTGCCGGCCCGGCGGAGCATCGGGGCCGGATTGAACTTTTTGCTTCTTTTTCTTTCAAGAGAAAAAGAAGAAGAGTTTCAGAACCTGTAGGACACTATCAAATAAAAAGCTCTAAAAACCTCCAACAAAAACAATCCTCAAAAACCTTATTCGATCCACCCCTCGCTCTCCAAAAAATCCAGTAAACGCGGATCATCAACCGAAAAGGCCGGCAGCCACAGGCCCAGGCGCTCCCGCTCCCAGTAACGGCCTTCAGCATTGCCCGGCGGCGCAAAGCGGTATTCGTAGAGAACGGCCCGGATATAACGGGGAGGCCCGTCCGGGAAAGGATTGCCCGCAAATAACCCCAGGGCACCGGCATCGTTGTGCAGCAGCTTCCAGATCAAATGCACCGTCCACGGGTAGCGGTTGGGCGAATACATCGCGGCAAACCACATCTGCCAGTCCAGCCGCAACTGGTAGGGCGCTACCTGCGGCGGACGCCGGTCCAGGGCCACGGGAAGGCCTTTGTAGATATAGGGCTGCCAGTGCGCCCGGTCGGTAGAATCGTCATCCGATGTTCCCTCAAATACGACGTTGTACCGTTCCTTGCCTACTGAGCCGAAGGCCCCATAAGTGTTCACCAGGTCAAAGGGATCGAAGGAGGTGTTCATGATCTGCCCCGGCGAAATAAGGTTGCGCACCGGCCGGTAGCTCAGAAAGCCGATCAGCCCGGCGACGATCCAGCCCGTCACCTGCATCGGCCGGGAAATCTCCGCCCGGCCGGCAGCGGCTTCTGCCCGGCGCACCAGCGGGCCGGGCAGCACCCGCGCCCAAAAGCCGTCGTCGAAGCAGGCCAGGGCGGGAATAATAGTCAGCCAGTTTAAAAACGACAGGTTGCCGCTGAGGATAATGTTGCCTTGGAACAACACGATCACCACGCCGGCAATGTGGCGGGCCGTCCGCGGCCAGAACACGAACCAGGGGGCGCCCAGCTCGGCCAGGTGGTTGAACCAGACGCCCATTTTGAGGGCCGGCCGCGGCAGGAAATGAAACCAACGGCTCAGGGGGTTAGGGATGGGCTGTGTTTCAAAATGGTAAAAAAGCGCCGTGCCGTCGCGCCAGACCTTGTCGCCCCGGATCTTGATCAGCCCTGCGCCCAGCATGATGCGGAAGACAAGCCAACGGAACAGCACGATAATGGGCAGGGGCGGCGCAGCGCGGGGAAACGGGCGCATGTCCAGCAGCGGGCAAAGGAAGATGCACAAAAAGCCGGTCTCGGTCAGCTGGATCTCCCAGCCATAGCCGTACCATTCCTGTCCCACGTGCACAATGGAGAGGTAGAGCGCCCACAGCACCGCCATTACCGGCGCATTGGCGAAGCCGGCCACCACCACGCAGGAAAGGCCGAAGCCCGTCCAGGCCACCACCATCAGGGCGGTATCGGAATGGTTGGCCCAGAACAAAGAGGGCAGGCGCCAGAAGCCGGCCCGCTCCGAGCCCAAGGCGGCGGCGATCCGCTTCAGGTACGGGCCTACAGGGGTCAGCCCCTTGGAGCCGATCAGCGGCAACAGTTGCCGGATGGCCACCAGGAAGGCCACGCCATAGATCAGGCCCACCGCCCGCAGCAGTACAAAGCGGGTGAGCCAGTACGTAGGAGCAGCGGGAGGCTCGCTATCATCGCAGGATTGTTCCACGTTTACCGGTTTCTACCTGAGGGCAGCAATCCGTTTGCCGGTTTTTAGTTTTGGAAAAAACAATGGGCACCGCTGCTCCTGAAGAGCGGCGGTGCCCACAAAGGTCGGGATGAACGGATGCAGCTATTGCTCCCGGCAGTTACCCGTAGCGGTTATTCCTTGGTGAGGTTAAAGCTGTAGCGCTTGTTGGCCTTGCGGGGCGTGCCGGAACCCGACAACACCGGCTCCAGGCGGGGCGTATCCACGAAGCGGCTTTTCAGGTGCTGCTGCAAAAATCCATTTTCGGGCGAAACCGACACATCGTTGATCGTTACCTGCCCATCGGTTTCAATCACATAAAGGATCAGTACGTTATAGTCGCCCTTCTTGATCTTTTTATTCGAAAGCACTTCGGTCTTTACGGATTTGGCCACCTCGTTGACATAGTCCTTCCAGGCCGCATTGTTGTCCTTAGGTTTGTTATCGGCAGGGGCCGTTTCGGCAGCAGCAGGTTCTGCCACGGTAGCAGGCGCGCCCATCGGGGCCGTATCCGCTACGGGAGCCCCGGTTTCCGTGGTTGCAGCCGGCACGCTGTCGTTTTTCTTTGCGCCGGCAACAGCCGTTGCGGGCGGTGCGGCAGGGGCGGCCGGGGCAGCAGGTTCCTGGCCGAGGGGTGCCGTGCTGGCTATGGCGGAATCAGGTGCAGCCTTCCGGCTGGTGGTATCGATCTTGGTGGACAGGTCTTCGCCCTTGCGGATCACGGTGCCGGGCTGGTTTTTCAGCTTGCCGCCGTACAGGGCCTCCTTCAGCGATTGCGCCTGGGCGAAAACAGCCGGGAACAGCAACAGAAACAATAGCGCTTTTTTCATGGTGGTATGTCTTTACAGGAAAGTTAAGAAGCAAAGACCTTATTGCCGCCAAAATAATGCCGTGCTGTCGCCAGGCGCAGAGCTGCAAAAGGAAAGGACGTTAAATTCCCGCCAATCCAATAAATTTTCGAAACTTTGCCTGTTGGCTCCGGTACAACCAATGCCTGCACCGCTCCCTCCCCCGGGAACAGCGTCAGCCGCGGAAACCCCTGCCTTATCCGCACCGCTTCCTTCCCCTATGCCCCTCCGTGAACCTCCTTTGTTCACCCGTAAATCGTTTTATATGCGTAAAGGTCTATTTTTCCTCCCGGCAGTCCTCACCACCCTTGCCACCCTTTCCCTGCTGCAGCCCCTCCAGGCACAGGACTGGGTGCTGACCGGCAACGGTAATGTCACCGCCAACTCCATCCTGGGCAGCACCAACAACCAGCCCCTGCGGCTGTATGCCAACAATGCCGAACGCCTGCGCATCGACGTCGGCGGCAACGTGGGCATCGGCACCACTTACCCGCTCAGCAAGCTGCACGTGGAAGGGCTGGGCCTGTTCAGCCTGGGAATATCGGTCTCCAACGGCGGCACCATCAGCTCCAATACCAACGGCGCAGGCTTTATCGGCAGCGGTTCCACCTATGGCATTTATGCCAGCGGCAAGACCACGGGCGTTTATGGCACCAGCACCGGCGGCGGCCACGGCGTGGACGGCTGGAGCAGCTACCTGGGCGTCTACGGCAATGGCGGCACGTATGGCGTTTACGGCGCCAGCAACAACATCGGCACCCTGGGGGCAGGCCCTACCGGCGTCCAGGGCAACGGTACCACCACGGGCGTTTACGGCGTCGCCACCACCTACGGGGTGTCGGGCTTCAGCACCAACGGCATCGGCACCCTCGGCCGGAGCACCAATTACCTCGGGGGTTACTTTTACTCCGCCACCTCCTACGGCATCCGGGCGGCCACCGGCCTGACCAGCAAGAACTGGGCGGGTGTGTTCGACGGCAACGTCATTGCTTATGGGAATTACCAGACCAGCGATCAAAACTTAAAACGCGACATCGAAGACCTGACCGGCGCACTGGACATCCTGCGCCAGCTGAAACCGCACCGTTACGAGTTCCGCAGGGAGGGACGCCTGGCCGCCCTGCACCTGCCGGAAGGCAAACATTACGGGCTGGTGGCCCAGGAGCTGGAAGAAATCTTCCCTTCCCTGGTGCGGGAGGTGCAAAGCGACCTTTCGCCGGAACTGCAGAGCCTCCCGGCCGCCCCGACAGTGGACGAAAAAGGAATGCTCGTTCCGGCGCCCGCCGCCCCAACGGTACAGCCGCCGGCAGCGGGAGAGAAGATCACCACCAAGGCCATCAACTATATCGAGCTGATACCGGTGATGATCAGGGCCATCCAGGAACTTTCGGAAAAGAATGAAGCGCTGCAGCAACAACTGGACGAGCTGAAAAAGGCACAACAGGGCCCCACGGCCGACAATACCCTCACCGGCCTGCTGGACCAGAATAGTCCCAACCCGGTACGGACGGATGCCCGTATCCGCTACACCTTACCGCAGGGAGCGCGGATAGCGCAGCTGGTGGTTACGGATAACCTGGGACGGGTAGTGAAACAGCTTCGGCTGGACGCTTCCGGCCTCGTACAGCTCGATGCCTCTGGGCTTGAAAACGGCCAGTACACCTATTCTTTGATCGTAGATAATCAAACGGTTCAAAGCCGGAAAATGACAGTGATCAAATAGGAGATTTCGGATAAAGGACCATGGCCTATTAAGTATCTTAGGATGAAGTGAACTTCTCCGGAATGCAATTCCGGGGTACGTTGTCCCTCCGTGTTCTGAAAAGTTCCTGTGGCCATTGAGAAAGGCTTTTGTCACTACCCCAAAGGCAGGCAACCGGAAATAATCGCAGGACATAACTAAGGCGACCCACGTACACCGGAATTGTATTCCGGGGAAGGACGCTTCATCCTGCTGTTGCTCCAAAGGAGCTTTTCACTTTAAAATACATCCTGAACTTGAAATAAGGCTCATAAAAAAAGCCCCCGAAATTCGGGGGCTTTCTATGATGTAAAACATTATCTCCTTTCAATCTCGCCTCAGGCGAGACGAAATCCGAAATCCGAAATCTCCTATGCTACCGATACCAACCCGGAAACCTTTTCCGGGATACAAATGATGAATGTGGCTCCTTCGTTGGGCTTGCTCTGCACGTTAATGATACCGTTATGGCCTTCCACGATCTTTTTGCAGATGGACAACCCCACGCCGGTACCCTCGTATTCCTGGTAGTTGTGCAGGCGCTTGAAGACCACGAAGATCTCCTGGGCGTACTTCGGATCGAAGCCAATGCCGTTGTCCTGTACATAGATCCGGTAAAACCGGCCGTCCTCCTGGCGCCGGTCGTCATCGAACAGGGCCTGCGCCTCCACGCAATCGGCATAGATGCGGATCTGCGGCTTTACCTCTTTTTTGCGGAACTTGAGGGCATTGTGGATCAGGTTCTGGAACAGCTGCTGCATCTGGCTGGGCACGCCCCACACATGGGGCAGGTCCACCACCTCCACGATCGCCTGCGACTTTTCGATCTCCACCTCGATATCGGCCAGCACGTCCTGCACCAGGTCGTTGAGGTTGATGTACTGGAAATCGCTCAGCCGGATGGTGTTGCGCGAAAACTTTAGCAGGTCGCGGATCAGCAGGTTCATGCGCTTGGACGCCTGGGTGATCTTTTCCAGGTTGCTGCTCAGGCCTTCATCCAGCTGGTCCTTGTACTTGATGGTGATGCGGTCGCTGAACAGGGTGATCTTGCGCAGCGGCTCCTGCAGGTCGTGCGAGGCTACGTAAGCAAAGCGGTCGAGGTCCTCGATGGTGGACTTCAGGTGCGCGTTCTTTTCCATCAGCTGCTGGTTGAGCTGCCGGACCTTTTCTTCGTTCAGCTTCCGTTCCTCTATTTCCCGGGCCAGGTTGGCGTTGGCCGCCAGCAGCTTTTTCTCGTGCTGGAGCAGCTCGTGGGTTTTGCGGTACAGCTCCACGAATACGCTCACCTTCATGCGCAACAGTTCGGGGTTGATGGGCTTGTAAATATAGTCCACGCCCCCGTTGCGGTAGCCCTGGTAAATATAGCCTTCGTCGTAGTTGAAGGCGGTAATGAAAATAATAGGAATATGCTTCAGCTTATCACGTTCGTAAATCAACGCCGCTGTTTCCAGTCCGCTCATGCCTGGCATCTGCACATCCATGAGGATCAGGGTAAAATCCTGGTCCTGCAGCAAGATCTTCAGGGCGGCCCTTCCGGAAGTCGCTTTCACCAGGGTATAGCCATCCCGTTCCAGGATGGTTTCAATGGAAAGCAGGTTGTCTTCCCGGTCGTCCACCACCAGTATCTTGATCTCTGGTTTCTTCATCAGGCTTGTTGTTAACTGCATCTTACTTATTTATACAACCACACACGCATCAGCGACAGTAATTGGTCGATCTTCACAGGTTTTGTTATATAATCCGAAGCGCCGGCTTCGATGCATTTCTCCCGGTCGCCCTTCATGGCCTTGGCCGTCACCGCGATGATGGGCAGGTTGCTGTTCTTGTGCTCCCTGCGGATCTTCTGCATGGTTTCGTAGCCGTCCATTTCGGGCATCATGATGTCCATCAGCACGATGTCGATATGATTCCGCTCGTTCAGGATGTTGATGGCCTCCTGCCCGCTTTCGGCGGTGATGGTGTTCACATTGTAGCGTTCAAAGGCGGTGGTCAGCGCAAACAGGTTCCGCACGTCGTCGTCCACTACCAGCACGTTCTTGTTGGCCAGCACGTCCTCGCGGGAGCGCAGGTTGTCGATGATCCTTCTTTTTTCCGGCAGCAGGTCCTTATGGTCGATGTGCAGGTGCATGACGGTTTCTTCCAGCAGGGCGTCCAGCGAATGTACGCCCTTTTGCAGGATGCTGCCGGCATACTGCTTCAGCAGGGTACGTTCGCGGGGCGAGAAGTCCTTGGCCGTATAGAGCACCAGGGCGGTCAGCGGGCTTTTCTTCACCGAGTGGAGCTGGGTGATGAACTCCATGCCCGCGATGTCGGGCAGGGTATAGTCCGAAATGACGCAGTCGTACTCCTTGGCGGCCACCAGCTCCAGGGCTTCCCGGCCGGTGCGGGCCACTTCGATCTCCATCATGTCGCCGTTGTTCACCAGCTCCGTGATCAGTTCCGCTTCCAGGTCGTTGTCTTCCACGATCAGGAGGCTTTTCGTCTTCCGCTCGTGGAAGGCGATGATGTCGGCAAACAGGTCGGCAAGGATCTCGCCGGTCAGCGGCTTCTGGTTGAAGCTGCGGGCGCCCCGCTGCATCGCCAGTTGGCGGTTTTCCTCGCCCGAGATCAGGTGCACCGGTATATGGCGGAAGTTGATGTCGTTCTTGAACAGGTCGAGCACGCGCCAGCCGCTGGCATCCGGCAGCTTCACGTCGAGGGTCACGGCGATGGGGTTGTACTTGTTGGTGAGCTCGAACACGTCGCCGAAGCTGGTGGCCACCACGGCCTTCAGGTCCAGCTCATGGGCCTTGTCGATCATGATCCGGGCAAAGCGCAGGTCGTCCTCCACGATCAGCACCACTTTGTCGCTGCCGCCGATGTTGTTGCGGTCGTCGCCGGTTTCGTTGATGATCTCGTTGAGCACGTTCAGGTCCTTGGTCTCCGCCACCTTGATGGTGGGTACCGACTGGATGGGAATGTTCTCGTCGGTATCGGCAATCTTGTACTCGGTCACCTGCAGGCTGGTGCCTTTTTCCTTGCGCAGCTGGCCGCCGGTGTATTCGAGCGGCAGGAAGAGCGTGAAGGTACTTCCCTTGCCCGGAACGCTGTCCAGCTCGATGGAACCGCCCAGCAGGTCGGCCAGGCCGCGGCTGATGGAGAGGCCCAGGCCGGTACCCCCGTACTTGCGGCTGGTAGAGCCTTCGGCCTGCTGGAAGGCTTCGAAAATGATGTTTTGTTTGTCCTTGGAAATGCCGATGCCCGTATCCCGGATCTCGAAGGCCACCACCTTACCGGCGTTGTCGAGATTGGAGAGGGCGCTCTTCCAGTTGTTCTTCGCCTCGTAGATCCGCAGCTTCACGTCGCCTTTCTCGGTAAACTTGAAGGCGTTGGACAGCAGGTTCTTGAGGATCTGGTTGAGGCGCTGCACGTCGGTTTCGATGATGTCGGGCAGGCTGCTGTCCACCTCGATGGTGAAGCGCAGGCTCTTCGACTCGGATACGTGCTTGAAGGTCGATTCCACGAAGGAAACGATCTCGTTGAAGCGTACCTTGATAAAGTCGGTGGAGATATAGCCCGATTCGATCTTGGACAGGTCGAGGATATCGTTGATCAGCTGGATAAGGTCGTCACCGCAGCTGTGGATGGTCTTGGCGTAGCGTACCTGCTTTTCGGACAGGTTGCCTTCCTGGTTTTCAAAAAGCTGTTGGGCCAGGATCAGCAGCGAGTTCAGCGGCGTACGCAGCTCGTGCGACATGTTGGCCAGAAACTCGGATTTGTACTTGGAAGTAAGCTGGAGCTGCTTGGCTTTTTCTTCCAGCGACATCCGCGCTTCTTCCACCTCCTTGTTCTTGCCTTCCACTTCTTCTTTTTGTTTTACCAGCAGGTGGGCCTTGTCCTGCAGCTCTTCGTTCGCCCGGCGCAGCTCCTCGGTCAGCGACTGCGACTGTTCCAGCAACGCCTCCGTACGGGAGTTGGCTTCGATGGTGTTCAGTACGATGCCGATACTTTCGGTCAGCTGGCTGAGGAAGTTCAGGTGGATCTCGCTGAAGCGGTCGAAGGAGGCCAGCTCGATCACCGCCTTGGTCTGGTTTTCGAACAATACCGGCAGTACGATCACGCTGACCGGCAGGGCCTCGCCCAGGCCGGAGCCTATTTTAAAATACGTTTCCGGCACGTTGGTGAGCAGGATCCGCTCCTTGGCCAGGGCCACCTGGCCCACCAGCCCTTCGCCCAGCTGGAACTCGCGGTTCAGCTCGAGCTCGTTGCTGTAGGCATAGGCCGCAAACAGCCGGAGGGTTTTATTTTCAAAGTTCTCGTCCTGTTCCAGGATGTAGAACATGCCCTGCTGGGCGTTCACCACCTGGGCCAGTTCGGAGAGGATGCGGCGGGTTACCGTGTTGAGGTCTTTCTGGCCCTGCAGCATCTGGGTAAATTTCGCCAGGTTCGATTTCAGCCAGTCCTGCTGCTGGTTGAGCAGGGTGGTTTCCTTCAGGTTGGCGATCATCTGGTTGATGGTATCTTTCAGCTCTTCCACCTCGCCCTTGGCCGCCACGCGGATCATCTGCGTCAGGTCGCCCTTGGTTACCGCCGAGGCCACTTCCGAGATGGCACGTACCTGGGTGGTGAGGTTTTCCGCCAGCTGGTTCACGTTCTCGGTCAGGTTCTTCCAGGTTCCCGAGGCGCCCGGCACCGAGGCCTGTCCGCCCAGTCGTCCTTCCACACCCACCTCGCGGGCCACCGTGGTTACCTGGTCGGCAAAGGTGGCCAGGGTGTCGATCATTTCGTTGATGGTTTCGGTCAGCTGCGCCACCTCGCCCTGCGAGATGATGGAGAGCTTTTGTTTCAGGTTACCGGTCGCCACCGCGGTCACTACCTTGGCGATGCCCCGCACCTGGTTGGTGAGGTTCGAGGCCATCATGTTCACCGAGTCGGTCAGGTCCTTCCAGGTACCGGCAACGCCCTGTACCTCGGCCTGCCCGCCCAGCTTTCCTTCCGTTCCCACCTCGCGGGCCACGCGGGTCACCTCGAAGGCGAAGGAGTTCAGCTGGTCCACCATGGTGTTGATGGTATATTTAAGGTCAAGGATCTCGCCTTTTACGTCGATGGTCACTTTTTTGGAAAGGTCACCGGAGGCCACCGCCTTGGTCACCTCGGCAATGTTCCGCACCTGCGAGGTCAGGTTACCGGTCATATGGTTTACCGAGTCGGTCAGGTCCTTCCAGGTGCCGGCAACGCCCGGCACGAAGGCCTGGCCACCCAGCTTACCGTCGGTACCCACCTCCCGGGCCACCCTCGTTACTTCCGAGGCGAAGGCACGCAGCTGGTCCACCATCGTGTTGAGGGTTTCTTTCAGCTGCAGGATCTCGCCGCGTACGTCCACCGTAATTTTTTTCGACATGTCGCCGTTGGCCACCGCAATGGCCACCTCGGCGATGTTGCGCACCTGGCCGGTCAGGTTGGAGGCCATCTGGTTTACCGAGTCGGTCAGGTCCTTCCAGGTACCGCCGACACCGGGTACGTTGGCCTGGCCGCCCAGCTTCCCTTCCGTACCCACTTCCCTTGCCACACGGGTTACTTCGGAGGCGAAGGCGCGGAGCTGTTCCACCATCGTGTTGATGGTATTTTTCAGCTCGAGGATCTCGCCTTTTACGTCCACCTCGATTTTACGGGAAAGGTCACCGTTGGCCACCGCGGTGGTTACTTCGGCGATGTTCCGCACCTGGGAGGTCAGGTTCGAGGCCATTTTGTTTACCGAGTCGGTCAGGTCCTTCCAGAGGCCTTCCACGCCCGGTACGTCGGCCTGTCCGCCCAGCTGCCCTTCGGAGCCCACCTCGCGGGCCACCCGGGTTACTTCCGAGCCAAAGGAGTTCAGCTGGTCCACCATCGTGTTGATGGTGTTTTTCAATTCCAAAATTTCGCCTTTTACATCCACGGTAATTTTGCGGGAAAGGTCGCCCTTGGCCACCGCCGTAGTCACCTCGGCAATGTTCCGCACCTGGGCCGTCAGGTTCGATCCCATCTGGTTTACCGATTCGGTCAGGTCCTTCCAGGTACCGCCCACGCCTTTTACCTTGGCCTGGCCACCGAGTTTCCCCTCGGTACCCACTTCCAGGGCCACGCGGGTCACCTCGGAGGCAAAGGAGTTCAGCTGGTCCACCATCGTGTTGATGGTATTTTTCAGCTCGAGGATCTCGCCCTCTACGTTTACCGTAATTTTTTTCGACAGGTCACCGTTGGCTACCGCGGTGGTTACATCGGCGATGTTGCGCACCTGGGCCGTCAGGTTCGAGGCCATCTGGTTCACCGAGTCCGTAAGGTCCTTCCAGGTACCTCCCACACCCTGCACTTTTGCCTGGCCGCCCAGCTTTCCTTCCGTACCTACTTCGAGGGCCACACGGGTCACCTCGGAGGCGAAGGAGTTCAGCTGGTCCACCATCGTATTGATCGTATTCTTTAATTCCAGAATTTCGCCCTGCACGTCCACGGTGATCTTCTTGGAAAGGTCACCCGAGGCCACCGCCGTCGTTACGTCGGCGATGTTGCGCACCTGGGCCGTCAGGTTCGAGGCCATCTGGTTCACCGAGTCCGTAAGGTCCTTCCACACGCCCCCTACGCCTTTTACCGTTGCCTGGCCGCCCAGTTTTCCTTCCGAGCCCACTTCCCGCGCCACGCGGGTCACCTCGGCGGAGAAGGAGTTCAGCTGGTCTACCAGGGTGTTGAGGGTATTCTTCATCTCCAGGATCTCGCCTTTTACGTCCACGGTGATCTTTTTGGAAAGGTCACCGTTGGCGATGGCGGTCGTTACCTCGGCGATGTTGCGCACCTGGCCGGTGAGGTTGGAGGCCATCTGGTTCACCGAGTCGGTCAAATCCTTCCAGGTACCGCCGACGCCCTGCACCTCGGCCTGGCCACCCAGCTTACCCTCGGTACCCACCTCCCGGGCCACACGGGTCACCTCGGAGGAGAAGGAGTTCAGCTGGTCCACCATCGTGTTGATGGTGTTTTTCAGCTCGAGGATCTCGCCCTGCACGTCCACGGTGATCTTTTTGGAAAGGTCGCCCTTAGCCACCGCGGTGGTTACTTCGGCGATGTTCCGCACCTGGGCGGTCAGGTTACTACCCATCTGGTTTACCGAGTCGGTCAGGTCTTTCCACACGCCGGCCACGCCTTTTACGATGGCCTGGCCCCCCAGCTTACCTTCCGATCCCACTTCGCGGGCCACGCGGGTCACCTCGCGGGAGAAGAGGTTCAGCTGCTTCACCATGTCGTTCACCTCCGTGGCGATGCGGGCGAATTCCCCCTGCAGCTGGTGGTTGCCGATCTGGAGGGGCATTTCCTGCGACAGGTTACCCTTGGCCACGGAGTGGATCACCTGGGCGATCTCAATGGTGGGGTGTACGAGGTCGGAAATGAGGCTGTTGATGGAGTCCACGCCGGTGCGCCAGGCGCCGCGGGCGAATTTGGGGATCTCCACCCGGTGGGTGAGCTGCCCTTCCTTGCCGATGATCTTGTTGGCGCTCGTCAGCTCGAGCATCAGGATCTCGTTCAGGGCGATGATCTCGTTCAGGGTATCGCAGATCTTGCCGCTGATGCCCACCCGGTCGATGGGCATGCGCACGCCGAAGTTCCCATTCTTCACTTCGGACAATATGCTGAGCAGCTCACGGCTGTCGATCCCATGATCATAGTCTTCGTCATAGCGGGTAGCAATGACGGTTGGCGGAGCTGGCGCTTTGGCAATCGTCCCACTGGTGGGTTCCTCTATTGCCTGGCTGCCCAAATCGGTTGTCTCTGCAGGAAGCGGTGCTTCCGTTTCGTTGGCACGTCGGTGTTCGGCTTTCATGTAAAGGGTAAATTGAAGAGTTCAAACCTACTGAAAAAGATTCAAAATAAGATTAATCATAATCTAAAAATGATTAATAAGATAGCGGTATGCGGATAACAAGTGTTAAAACAGGCAGGAAGTGCCCCCTGAAACTACGGGAAAACATCAAAAAAAAATTTTCTTAAATATACAATTTGCGGCAACACAGGCAGTTGGGCAATTTCCCAGCGGCGGCTCCGGCAAGAATCTAATCCTTTTTTAATCCGGTCCTGTTTCTTTGTTTCTTCTCTTTGTGCCCAACTTAACTTGCCCATGGGTATTTTTGGTATGCCCGGGCTGCCAACAAATGAAAATTTATCACTATATATTTTTAAGTTTCCTCTTCATCCTGCTGCTGTTTGCCTTTACCACCTACATCAATTTTCGGCAATCGGAGGAGGTGAAAGAGAACGCGGAATTCTTTTCCCGGTCCACCGCCATCGCCCGGAACGCTACGCGGCTGCAGCGCAATACCCTGAACATGTCGAGCGGCCTGCGGGGCTACCTGCTGACGGGCGAGCATGATTTCATCCAGGCCTACGAATCTACGGAACAGGAAAACCAGACCATCCTGCGGGAGTTGTCGGCCCTGGTGCCCGCCGACTCGGAGCAGGGCAGGCTGCTGGCCCAGATCCAGGTGCTGCACAACAGCTGGACGGAGCAGATCGCCGAACCGCTGCGGCAGGCCAAACAACTTTCCGGCGTATCGGACAGCAGCCTGGCGGCCTTTAACAAATTATACCGCGACCGGCTGATCTCGGGCCGCGAACGGGGCATCCACCTGGAACTCCAGGACAAGCTGAAGGAATTCAGCAACAACGAATACGGGGCCCGGGACCAGAACAAGCAACGGCTGGCCCTATCGATCCAGCAAACCCGGAACCTTTCCTTTTACCTGACCTCCTTTTCCATCATCGCGGGCCTGGCGATCGCCGGCATCCTGGCCTTCAGCCTCTCGCACCGGATCACCAAAATGGTGAACATGGCCAACAGCATCGCCCGGGGCAATTACGAGGTACACATGAAGGATACGGGCCGTGACGAATTGAGCCGGCTGGCCCGCTCGCTGAACCACATGGCCAGCGTGCTGAGCGAGAACATCTCGCTGCTGAAACGGAAGAACCAGGAGCTGGACCAGTTTGCCCACGTGGTGTCGCACGACATGAAGGCGCCGCTGCGCGGCATCGGCAACGTGATCTCCTGGATCGAGGAGGACCATGCCGCCGAGATTTCTCCGAAAATGAACGAGTACCTCTCCATGATCAAGGGCCGCCTGTCACGGGGCGAGAACCTGATCCAGGGCCTGCTGTCCTATGCCCGCGTGGACCGGGAGGTAACGCTGAAGGAAGAAGTGGACGTGAATGCCCTGATCCGCGAGATCGCCGAAACCAACGGCCTGAGCCCCCACATCCGCCTGTCGGTGCAAAAGAACCTGCCCGTGCTGTACACCCACCGCTTTCCGCTGCTGCAGGTATTTTCAAACCTCATCAGCAATGCCAGCAAGCACCACGACAAGGCGGAAGGGGAGATAAAAATTTATTACAAACGGTCCGGCCAGCGCCTGGAGTTTTTCGTGGAGGACGACGGACCGGGCATCGACAAGATCTACCACCAGAAGATCTTTACCATTTTCCAGACCCTGCAGGACCGCGACAGCTTTGAAAGCACCGGCGTAGGGCTGGCCATCGTTAAAAAGATCCTCGACGAACGCAAGGAAACCATCCGACTGGAGTCGGAACCGGGCCGGGGATCCATATTTTCATTCACCTGGTCAAACGAAGCATAGCACCATGAAAGTGATTCACATCTTACTCCTCGAAGACGACAGCCTGGACATCATCGACATCCAGCGCACCCTGGACAAAATGAATATCCTCTACCGGCTGACGATCGCCAAGAACGGGGTGGAAGCCCTTGCTATTTTAGAGCGCACCAGCAACACCTATGGCGAGCGGCTGCCCGACGTGGTGCTGATCGACGTCAACATGCCGAAAATGAACGGCCTGGAGTTTTTAAGCGTGCTGCGGAACAACGAGGAGTGGAAGCACCTGAAGTGCTTTATCATCACCACCTCGGACGAAGCGGTGGACCGCACCGCCGCCCGCCAGCTGGGCGTCTCGGGCTATATCGTCAAGCCTTTTAAAATCAACAACCCCGGCTCGATCGACTCGTTCAATTTGATGATCGATTTGATGAACATGAAGGATTAGGGGTGAGGTTATACATAAGGGTAGCCTTTATGGATCAACCCTTTGGCCTTCATTTCATACCAGAATTCGCGGGGAATTTTTGCGGCCGTCAATTGCACGTTTTCGCGTACGCGCTTCGGACGGCTGGTGTTCAGGGCAATGCTTTTGACACCGGGTACCTTATAGGCAAACTGCACGCAGGCCTCGGCGGGCTTGATGCCGTAGGAGCTGCACAACTGGAAAAAATCGGCCCGCCACTGGAACAGCTCCCTGCCGCCGGGCGTATCGGGCACCACGGGCTTGTAATCGTAAAAGCTGCCGCCGACAAGGAAACCCGAATGGAAGACCGCCGCATTAATGACCACTACGCCCTTGCGGTCCAGCTCCCCGATAAAGGCCAGGAGCTCGTTGGGATGGCTCCGGAGGGTCAGGCTGTTGGCCAGCATCACCCAGTCCAGGTCCACGTCGGCCGCCAGGCGCCGGAGCACCCGCCAGTCCCGGGCACTGGCGCCCACGGCCTGCACCTTGCCCAGGCGCTTCAGCTCGTGTAACGCTGCGTATGCATCCAGGATATCATCGTAATAACGGGCGGCCTGCCGTTCGTCGGTGGCGCCGGCCAGGTAGTCGTCGGGGTCGTGCACCGACACCAGGCGGGGCGTGTAGCCGTCCAGCAGCTCGTTGCCCTGCTCGTAGCATTCCATAATGCCCGCATAACTGATCTGCTGAACGGCATCGTGCTTCAGGTCCTTCCACAGGCTGCCCTCCAGGTGCGGCCGGCCGCCTTGCAGCTCGGTACGCAGCCAGCCCAGCTTATTACTGATGACCACCTGCTCCGGCGGTACGCCTAACCGTTTCAGGCACTGCCCCAGCGACTCCAGGGCCAGGCCGGCGCCGTATTTGCCGGCCGAATCAAAAACGGTGGTGGCGTCACCCAGGTGTATGCATTCCTTGACGATGCCAAGTTTTTCGGACGCGCTCAGGGCGACAAATAAATTTCCCAATCCGCTGGTACCGAAAACGACCGGGGGAAGGTGCAACCGGTCCGATAGGGGGGCTTTGTTACTGGTTACAGAGGCTCCTAACATCCTTATCCGATTTAAGTGATGACGTCCGGGCTTAGGCTTGATCCATTCTCCTTACAAGTTAATATTTCCCTTAAAGATGAAGCTCCGCCACGGCTTACTATTTTTTTGCATGCCTGCTTTGCGAAAAATTTTCATTGCTTATTGCCCGTTGCTGATCGCTTATTTTTTCTTTCTTTCCTCAAAGGACAGGTTTTGCGAGAAAAAGCCGAGCATCTTTTGTTCGATGCGCTCCCCCACCCGGTTGATATGGTTGCCTTCGTAGATCTCGAACTGGTGCGGGATGCTGTAGACCGACAGTGAGCTGTCGAGGGCCCGTAGACCGGCGGCAATGGCCACGTCCTGGGTGCCGGCGTCGAAGCCCAGGGCCCGGAGCTGCTTCAGGTTGGGAATGTACTGGTCCAGGGTGGCCAGCGGCATGTTGGCCCACAGCTTTGTCTGCACCAGGGGCTGCAACTGGCCGTTCTGGTAAGGAAGATCGAGATAGAGCGGCGGGTTTTGCGGATTGGGCGCCCAGGCAGCAGCGGTAGCAAAGGCGGCGCGGGTGCCGAAATCGGCCTTTTCAAAGTCGGCGACGGTTTTTACCGAGTCCTGGCGGGCCAGGGCTTCGGGGCGTGGCGGGTTGTTGGGCACAGGCAGCAGGCAGCAGGGGCTTAGCAGGTATACCGAGGAAAACACTTCGGGATGCTTCTGCGCGATGCGCATGCCGCCATAACCGCCCATGGAGTGGCCGCAAAGGCCGCGGCTTTCGGGCCTTGCCAGGGTGCGGTAGCGGGCATCGATAGAGGCGACCAGCTCTTTGGACACAAAGTCCTCCCAGTTGCCGGTAGTGACCGAGTTGGAGTAAAAGCTGCCGTGGAAGCGGTTGTAGGCGTTGGGCGTGACCACGATCATTTCCCGGGCGCCGCCCCAGGCGAATACTTTGTCGAGGATCTGCGGCAGGTTGATCCAGTGTTTTTTGAAACCGTACCACTGGGCATCGTCATCGGTGAATCCGTGCAGGAAGTACACAACGGGATACCGGCGCTTCGGGTCTTTGTTATAGCCGGCGGGCAGGTATACCGACACGTCGCGGTCGGCGGGATCGCCGGCAAGGTTGCCTTCCAGGCCTTTGCCGTGCACCTTGATGCGCTCCACCCGGCCTTTCGGCTCCTGCTGGCCGTAGGTCTTTACCGAAGAAAGAAAAGGCAGGGCCAACAGGGGAAGGAAGAACAGGGAACGAAAAAATCTTTTGCTCATGGCATGCATTTGTTTAAGACCGAATTTAAGAATGAAAAACGCTACACCGTACGGGCACCATGGCGAATGCCTTCCACCAGCACGTCCAGCTCTTTGGTGGTGGTGTACACGTTGGGAGACACCCGTACGCCTTTGATGGTTTCCTGGTCGATGGCCACGGTGTGCACCTTGTAGTGGTCCATCAGGAAAGCCTCCAGCTCGCGGGGGGCTTTGCCGTCCACGCTTACCAGGCCGATGGCGCAGCCGAAGCCCGGTTTGAGGGAGGTGCCCAGCCGCACTTTCGAAAAACCTGCGACCCGCTCCATCCAATAGTTTTTCAGGTACAGCAGCCGCTCCTCCTTTCTTTGTCCGCCGATCATGTCGTGGAAGTCCACCGCCTTGCCGACGGCCTGCTCGATAAAGAAGGGGCGTGTGCCCAGGTGCTCGAACTTGCGGATATCGGTTTCGCCCTGGGCGATAGACGCAAAAAGCGGGTACAGCCTGCCGATCTTTTCCTTTTTCACGTACAGCAGGCCGGTGCCGATGGGGGCGCTGAGCCATTTATGCAGGCTGGCGCCGAAATAGTCGGCCCCGGTATCGGGCACGGCAAACTTCAGGTGGGCAAAGCTCTGGGCGCCATCCACCAGCACCTCGATGCCGCGGGCATGGGCGGCATCGGCAATGCGCTTCACCGGCAGCACCTGCCCGTTCCAGTTCACGAGGTGGGTCACCTGCACCACTTTGGTGCGGGCGGTAAAAGCGCTTGTATAGGCCTTTGCCAGGTAGTCGTTGTCTTCCGAGGGCAGCTGCAGGTTCACCCACACCAGGCGGATGCCGTCGCGTTGTTCCCGTTGCTTCCAGGCGTTGATCATGCTGGGATAATCCTGGCGGGCCAGCACCACCTCGTCGCCCTTTTGGAGGGGCAGGCCGAAGATCACCGTTTCCAGCGCTTCGGTGGCATTGCGCTGGAGAGCGATCTCCTCCGCGCCGACGCCGGCCAGGGCGGCCAGGTTGCGGCGCAGGGGTTCGCGGCCCAGGTCCAGCACGCGGGTCATGAAATAGCTGGGAGCTTCATTGGAAAGATCGTGGTAGCGCTTCATAGCTTCCTGTACCACCTTTGGCGCGGGGGCCATGCCGGCATTGTTCAAATTGACCAGGGCCGCCGACACGGTATATGCCTGTTGCACATAGCGCCAGAAATCCTCGTCGGAGGCCAGCGACGCGGGGGGCGTGTCGGCCGCCTGCTGCAAGGCCCGTTGCAAATCGCGGCTCCAGGCCGGCTGCAGCCAGGGACCGAAAAGGGCGGCCAGTGAAAAGCTTCCGGCCTTCTGAAGAAAGGAACGGCGGGGGAACATGTAAGAAAGTTAGGAAATAGTTTTTTCCTAAAACATCAGTTGTGCATTGCTCTCGGGTTTTATGACGCCTAATATGCGGGTGATCATAAATGATTTGCGGGTTTCCATGAAGTTGGCGCTGTAGGAGTAGGTGGTGCGGAGCAGCACCTGCAGCGAATCGCCGGGGTCGATATCGATCTCGCGGCGGTGGTAGGCTTCCAGCCAGGCCTTTTCCTCGATCTTGATCTCCTCGGTCCGGCCGTTCAGGATGAACTCCCACTTGGAGTCGCCTACGAAGTCCACTTTCTTGGGCTTCACCACTTCACGGGTTTCGCTGCTTTCGGTGCGCTGTCCCAGTTCGGCCAGTATTTTCGGGCGGTTGATGACGATGCCCCCTTTTACCACGGCCTCACCAAAGGCGGAGCGGTAGCGGAAGGCTTCCTTGCGGGGGAGGCGGTTGACCTCCCGGGCGATGTCGTCCAGGGCATTGAGCACGGCATGGGGCGAAACGGTATGCACGATGGAGTGCGACAGGCGGCCCACTTCGGAAATGACTTTGTTGATCTCGCCGGCCAGGGCTTCCACGGGCGCCTTGGAGTCGATGGTGGCGGCGCCGCTCAACTTATACAGCAGCCACAGCTTGCTGCGCAGCAGCAGGGTGTCGAGCAGGGGCGGCACCTCGGGGTACAGGAGCAGGAAGTCGGGTACGCCCTTCAGCACCTGGGTTACACGGGTGCGTATAGGGTCGCAGGCGACGGATTCCAGGCGATATTCGGTCTTCATTTCGGGGTGGATGTTCTGGAGCAGGAAGGCGTCGAAGTCGTGCAGCAGGCGGTAGAAGTTTTTGAGGTTTTCGAAAACGGTAAAAACGTCTTTACCGCCTTCAAAATGGTAGTCGAGGTCGAAGGTAGGATGTTGCGCTGTGCCCATAAGGCGATAAATGTAGAATGTAAAATGTAAAATATGAAATGTAGAATGGCGGACAGCTTTACATTTCATATTTTTCCTTTATGAAGAAAATCTTGCTGTTCCTGCTGGGAATGGGCTTTTTGCTGCCGGGGCGCAGCCAGGACAAACCCGCCTACGTGCTGTACACCGCCAAGGGCAAAAAGGTGCGGTATGCGAAAATGATCAAGGTGCTCCGGGAAAAAGATATCGTGCTTTTCGGCGAGCTGCACAACAACCCCATTGCCCACTGGCTGGAGCTGGAGCTGGCCAAGGACTTCTTCGGCCGCCGCCCGCTGGCACTGGGCGCCGAAATGCTCGAACGCGACAACCAGGAGGCCCTCGAGGAATACCTGCAAGGCAAGATCGACGGGCCTGCCTTTGCTTCCAAAGCCCGCCTCTGGAACAACTTTTCCACCGATTACGCCCCGCTGGTGACCTTTGCCCGCGAACAGCGCCTCTCCTTCGCCGCCACCAACATCCCGCGCCGCTACGCCGCCCTGGTGGCCCGCGGCGGCTTTGAAGCCCTGGACACCCTGCCCGCGGCGGAAAAGGCCTGGATAGCGCCCCTGCCCATCGCCTACGACCCCGAACTCCCGGGCTATAAAAACATGCTGCAGATGATGCCGGGCCACGGCGGCGCCAACTTCCCCAAGGCACAGGCCATCAAAGACGCCACCATGGCGCACTTTATCCTGCACCACTACAAAAGCGGCAGCCTTTTTCTCCACTACAGCGGCGCCTACCACATCGAGAACTACGAGGGCATCCTGTGGTACCTGAAAAAAAGCCGGCCCGACCTCAAATATGCCACCATCACCACCGTCTCCCAGAAAGACCCCGGCAAGCTGCTCCCCGAAAACCGCCGCAAAGCCGACTTCATTATTTGCGTGGATGAGGATATGACCACGACTTTTTAGAGTTCCTGAGTTCTTACCGGAGTTACGACAACTCAGGAACTCAGGAACTTTATTTCACCCGGAAATAATCAAAATCCGCAAACGCCCTTGTTCCTGTAAGATTAGGACTGAGGCAGAAGATGCCGGTTTTGGCGCCGATCCAGGTGCCTTTTTCTATTTTGTAGCGGTCGCCGATGTGGGTGAAGGTGGCGCCACCGTCGAGGCTGTAGGCGTAGGAGCAGGTGGCATTGTCGTAGACCTGGACCTTGAAGGTGGCGGTGGTAGCCGATACTTCCTGGTGGAGCAGCTCACGGGGAGGCAGGTAGGTGCGGCCTTCGCGTTTTCCTTCGTACAGCACCAGGCGGTGACCGGCGGCGGTTTTTTCCAGGCAGAGGCAGGTGTAGTAGTTGCCCATGGTCACCAGGCCGGCCCGCTCGCCCGGAAGGGAGGCGTGCAGCGTTAGCTGCGTGGTGGCGGTAAAAGCCGGGGCCGCAAACTTTTGCAGCAGCAGGTTGCCGGCATAAAAAAGGCTGCCGCCGTCGGTGGGTGCTACCACTGCCTGCAGGCGAATGGTTCCGTCCTTCAGTCGGTACCAGTCCTTTTGGGGGGCGGCGTGCCACTGCCACTGGAGGCCCAGGGCGGAGGCGGTGAATTCGTCGGAGGTTTGCGGAACGGTGACGGGGTATACCTTTCCTACATCCGGCTTTTTGTAGGTAAGGACAGGTTCGCCGGTACCGTCGCCGTCCTCGTCCACGCCCATAACGGGCCAGCCGTCCTTCCAGCGCACGGGCTGCAGGTGCACGATGCGGCCGTAGGCATCCTTGTCCTGGAAGTGCAGGAACCACCATTCGCCCTTTTGGGTTTGCACCAGCCCGCCCTGGTGGGGACCGTTGACGGGGGTCTTTCCCTGCTGCAGCACGACTTTATCCTCGTAGGGGCCGTAAATATTTTTGGAGCGGAAGACCGACTGCCAGCCCACGGGCACGCCGCCGGCAGGAGCAGAGAAATAATAGTAGCCGTCCCGCTTTTCCATAAACTTGAAACCTTCCAGCACGGGCTGGCGCTTGTCGTCCTGGAAGATGACGGTACCGTTGTCGAGCAGCCGTTTGCCGTCGGGCGACATTTTGTGCAGCACGGCCGGGCCGGCGCCGACTTTGCCGCGGAGCAGGTAGGCCTGGCCGTCCTCATCCCAGAAAGGGCAGGGGTCTTCCCAGTTGGCTACGTTCTGCACCAGGTGCAGGTCCCATTTGCCCCCGGGATCGGTAGCGGAGGCCATGAACAGGCCGTCTTCGGGGGTACAGAAGTACACGTAGAAGCGGCCATTGTGGTAGCGGATCGAAGGGGCCCAGGAGCCCTGGCCGTGCTGGGGCTTTTTGTAGCGCTCCAGCGGCAACGAGGTGTACACGTGGTTGATAAGAGTCCAGTTGACCAGGTCTTTGGAATGCAGCACGGGCACGCCCGGCTGGCAGGTAAAGGAGGAAGCGACCATGTAGTAGTCGTCGCCCTGGCGAATGACGTCGGGATCGGAATAATCGGCATAGAGCACCGGGTTCTTGTAGGTGCCGTCGCCGTTATCAGCCACCCAGCCCTGGGCCGGGGCTATTTGGAAAAAAAGGGTGCCCAGCAAAGCGGCAAGCAATCTTCTCATGCTTTTCCCCTAAAAATAGGGCAATGAGCTTTGATAGTTTGCAAAGCTTACATTAACTTCGTTGCTCATCTGTTATTGAAAGGGTTTCAATAACAAAACCAAAACAACTATACCTTATGAAGCGTTCTCCCGCCCGTACGCAGCCGGCTGCTTTCCGCCTGCGTCTTTCCCCGATGACCACCTCCGTGCTGCTCCTGTTCGTGCTGTTCACCGCCAGCAGTTGCTATACTGCCAAGAAAATGGACAAATGGATCGACAAGCAATACGGCGAAGTACCCCAAAAGATCAAAAGCAACGACTATATTCATATCAATACCGGCAGCCTGCCGGTCAGCGACCGCCTGTCGGATACGCGTAAAGGGGACCGGAAACTGATTCCCGCCCTGGTTTACTACAAATGGGATTATTCCACCGTTTCTACCCTGAACCCGCAAATTCCCGCCAGCCACCTGAGTGCGGCCCTGCTGCCTTATGCCAACACCAAGGGATTGCGGAAAAAGCTGAACGGGCAAACGCTGGAACTCACCCTGGAAAAAATGCCTTCTGTATTTTCCTTCAGGGACAAGGGGGTGATGATCTTCCTGCTGCTGGCGTACACCGGTTGGGAGCAGATCTCCATTGAACCGAAACAGGAGGAAATGGTAGTTTCCTACCGGCTGTTGAAGGACGGTAAAGAAACCCGCAAGGGCACGATCAGCATTCCCAACAGGGACCGGCCCGTGACGCAACGGGTGCTGCAATCGACCCGGAAGATGACCGGCCTATACCTGGAGCAGTACAACAACAACATCCGCTCCATGAGCAAGGAACTGGTGGACCGCCTGCTCCTCGAAGTACAGCTTCAGGAAAACTATGCTTCCCAATAAACCAGGAAACCTTTAAAACCCATCCTCCCAACTCAGGAACTCAGGAACGAACGCGTAAACTTGTAAACCCGTAAACTCCGGAACGCTCACACTCCGTAATGGAACAGCGTCACTTCCGCCCGTGCACCGAAGCGGAAGGGAAGGGCGGTGGTGCCGAAACCCCGGGAGACATACAGGTAGGGAGCCTGGCGGTTGTACCAGCCATTGACATAATTGCCCGAATATTTGGGCAATACGGGCACGTAACCGGGCAGCCGCACCTGGCCGCCGTGGTTGTGGCCGGCAAAGATGTAGCCGATGTTCAGGCGCCGGTCGGCGCTCCGGGTCTCATTGATCCGCCGGAGTTCCTTTAGTACGCCTTCCTGTTGCAGCGGGCTGTGCACCAGCAGGATATGATGGTCTTCGCAGACCACCTCTTTGACCGCCTCGGTAAAGGAAGGACAGCCCTCGATAAAGTCATCGACGCCGGTCACGGTCAGGCGTACGCCGTCGATTTCGAAGCATTTGGAGTCGTTGACCAGCAGGTGGCAGTTATGCTTGTGAAAGACGCTTTTCAATCGCTCCAGGCTGTCCGGCTCCAGGTGGTCGTGGTTGCCCAGGATGGCGGCTTTTGGCAGGTGGGGATGCAGCAGCCCGAAAAAACGGTCGGCGGTGGCGGCCTTGCCGGTGGTGTCCACGGTATCGCCGGAGATGAGGATCAGGTCGGGCGCCAGCTGGTTGATCTTCCGGGCCAGGCGGGAATGGAAGGGCCAGACGGAATCTTTTAAATGCAGGTCCGTCAGCAACAGCAGCCGCAGCTTCCTGCGGCTTTCTTTGTTGCCGATGTGAATCTTCTTGAGCTGGAAAAAATACCGCTCCAATACCAGGGCATCCAGCAGCGCCGCTCCCACAACCGCAGCCCCTGCGGCTGCACCCCACTTCCAGTATACAGGCTTCATAACATACAGATTTTACGCACGCTTTTTTCTGCAAAGAGGCTGCCAGTTACGGCAGCGGCCACAGCAACGAACATGATGCCTGCGCTTATATGCATTTTATTACTAACATTATTCTAATCCTTGTGGCCGGCCGCTTCCTGCCGATCTGCGTATCTTGGCGGCCATGAACCGTGTATTTTGCTTTCTGGCGGCCGTTGTCTTTTCCCTTACCTGTTCGGCCCAGGTGGTGGTCAACATCGAATCGCAGCGCATGCCCTCCGATACCACGGGCTGGAAGGGCGGCATGGGCACCTCCTTTTCCTTTACCCGCAACATCCAGCAGATCCTCAACATCAACGCCAATGCGCATCTGCAATATAAAAGGGAAAAAGACCTGTACCTGCTGGTAGCCAACTACAACCTGCTGAAAACCTTTAACCAAAAACTGTCGAACAACATGTTCTACCACCTGCGCTACAACCGCAAGGTCAACGAATGGCTGCGGTGGGAGGCCTTCAACCAGTGGCAGCAGGACGTGCTGGCCAACATCAACCTGCGGGTGCTGGCCGGTACCGGGCCCCGTTTCAAGGTGCACGACAAGCCCCGCCTGAAGCTTTATGCCGCCACCCTGGCCATGTTCGAGCACGAAAAGGAAAAGACCAAGCCCCCGGTGGTCCACAACGATATCCGCAGCAGCAGCTACCTCTCCCTTACCTGGAAGCCTACGGAGCAGATCCAGGTGGTGAGCACCGCCTTTTACCAGCCCCTGTTCCGGCAGCTCAGCGACTTCCGGTTCCTGCACCAGCTGAACCTGAACGTAAAAGCCACGAAGCATTTTTCCATTACCACCGCCTGGAATTACCTCTACGATGCCGCCCCCGCCGCCGGCGCCCCCAACATAAACCTGAGCATCAGCAACGGCTTTGCCTATAATTTTTAAGGAGGGGCAGGACAGTACAGGAAGGTAAGAGCATCTACCTAACGATAATACAAACCATTATGTATTTATAAGATTTATAATTTAATAGCCTTTACCATTTGTACTGCCGGGCTTAATTTTGCGCATCGTTTTTCCCGAAGGGCTTAAAACGATCACCCTTTACCATACGCAGACCAAGAATTATCCTATAAATCCTATCCATGAAAATCCCAAAAACCCTATGGGCCGCCGCCGCCTTGCTGTGCCTGGCCGCCTGCTCCAAATCGTCCGACAACCTTGAAACCGGCACCGGCACTACCGCCACCCGCGTGGATTCAGTAGTGAGCACCACCACTACGGATACCAGCAGGACTACTGACCCTACAGATACCAGCAGAACTACCGCTACGGATACGGTTGCAGCAACTACGACCACAGCCACCCCTGCTACCGGCACGACCACGTACACCGCTCCTGCCGTAGCTACCGGCTATACGCTGTACACCATCAAGGCCGGGCAGCACTATTGCGATAAGAACAGCTTTAAGCCCGTTACCCTGGCGGAACAAAAGTTCTCCGTCCGCTTCGACAGCTCCGGCATTTATAAAACCATCGACCCCGTCAACCAGTACGACATCAATAAGCTGTACGGCTTTTCCGAAGGGCTGAACCACGAATACAACAGCGCCCGTATCGGCTGGTCCTGGACCAACGGTGCGATGCGCCTGTATGCCTATTCTTATAAAAATAGCGTACGCCAGTCAAAAGAGATCACGGCGGTTCCCCTGAACCAGGAGATCGCCTGCAGCATCAAGGTGTCGGGTTATAACTACATCTTTACGGTAAACGGTGTTTCGGTAACCCTCTCCCGGGCGAAAAATACCGCTACCGCCAGCGGCTACCAGCTGTTCCCCTACTTCGGGGGCGATGAGGCAGCGCCACACGACGTTTTCATCCAGATCAAGAGCCTCTAAAGAAGAAAACGGAAACCCTTTTCAGCAACAAGCCCCCGCACAAACGGGGGCTTGTTGCTGAAAAACCGTTCAGGCAAGCAGCCAGTAAGCCGTACGCAGCGAGCAGGGTTTTTGAATGGGGCAGGCCGCCGACACCGGAACAGGGGATGCGGGGCCGTTTCGGGACAGGGAGCGGCGGCAATAGAAGGCAAACGGCCTGGCTTAACTTTTATGCATCGTTCTTTCAGAAGGGAGCTGAACGGCTGCCCTTTATCCAACGTCCACCCGATATTATCCTAAAAACCAATTACCATGAAAAGCCGCAACATCCTATGGGGAGCATCTGCCCTGTTTTTCCTGGCTGCCTGTACCAAGCAAGCCGACTATAGAGAAATCATCACTGCCAGCGCCGTCGCCAGCAAAGCCAACATCGCTTCCGCTACCACCCGGGCCACCGGCACCACCACTTCCACCGCCCCTGTCGTAGCCGCCGGCTATACGCTGTACACCATCCTGGCGGGCCAGCATTATTGCGATAAAAGCACCTTCAAGTTCCTGACCCTGTCGACACAAAAGTTCTCCGTTCGCTTCGACAGCTCCGGTGTCTATAAGACCATCGACCCCGTCAACCAGTACGATATCAATAAGTTGTACGGCTTTTCGGAGGGACTCAATCACGAATACAACAGCGCCCGCATTGGCTGGGCGTACAACAACGGCGCCCTGCGCCTGTATGCTTACGCCTACAAAAACGGCCTGCGCCAGTCGAAAGAGATCACGACGGTCCCGCTGAACCAGGAGATCGCCTGCAGCATCAAGGTCTCCGGCTACAGCTACATCTTCACCGCAAAGGGCGTTTCGGTTACCCTGCCCCGGGCAAAAAATACCGCCACCGCCAGCGGTTACCAGCTCTATCCTTATTTCGGGGGGGATGAAGTAGCGCCAAAGACTATTTTTATCCAGATTAAACCCCTGTAATAAAAAGCCCTCCCGCTGCTGCAGGAGGGCTTTTGCTATTGAATCATCATACTTCTATTTTTCTTTGCCGGCTCCCTGCAGCAGCCGTTCTTCGATCACCTGCTTGAAGGCCGATTTCGGCAGCGCCCCGCGTTGCAGCATCGGCGCTCCCTCCACGGGAATGAACAGGAAGGTGGGGATGCTGCTGATGGCAAAAAGGCTGGAAAGCTCCTCCTCCTTGTCGGTGTCGATCTTGTAAATATCCAGGCGGCCTTCGTACTCTTTGGAAAGCTCATCCAGTACGGGAGCCACTGCTTTGCAGGGACCGCACCAGTCGGCGTAAAAATCAATAATGGCAGGCACCTGTCCTTTGAATTGCCATTCCTCGCCCTCCGTATAATCGAAGATCTTGTCTTTAAAATCCTGTGCGGTCATTTGAATCGTTGCCATAACATGCTGATTTTGTGGAAAATTAGGAGCAGGGGAACGGAAAGAAATGAAGGGGCGAAGAATATGCCAAAAAGGCGGCGGCTATGCCCCTCCCTGCGAATGGCTGGAGCCGATTCCCCCGATCTTGATCTCGTTCGTATTCCCCGGCCGCAGGGGCACAATATACATCCCCTTTTGGGCATCCCAGGTGCCGGCATGACGCCCGTTCAGCAATACCGACCGGGGGCGGGAGGTGAGCTTGATATGAAAGGCCGCATTGCCCGCAATGGGCGGCACCAGCAGCAGGAGCTGCCCGTCGGCTATGGTGGCGTGGATGGGCTTTTCCTTGTTGCCGTCGCGGGCATCCACATAGTCAAAGGAGGCGTCGCCCGTGCCGGTGGAGCCGGGGAAATAATAGAACACCAGGTTGCCGGGCCGGTTGTCCCACTGGGCCGAGCTGCCTTTTTCCAGCAGGCCCTCCGCCCAGATGGCATTGGCCCGCACAAAGACGGGGATCTCGTCCAGGGGTTTTTGCACCTGGATGGTGCGGCCGCCCTCGTAGCGCTGGTCGGGATGGTAATAGTCGAACCACTCGCCGGCCGGCAGGTACACGCTGCGGCTGCCGGTGGAATCGAGCATCGGCGCCACCAGGAAGGCGTCGGTAAACAGGTACTGGTCCCAGAGGCCGTAGGTGGCGGTGTCGGTGGGATAGGTGTAGGCCAGGGGCTTCATCACCACGCCGTTGCGGTACGAGGTGTTGGCCGCCGAGAACACCGTGGGCAGCAGCCGCAGGCGCTGGTTGGTGTATTTGCGGAAAATGCTTTGCAGGGCCTCGCTGTACTTCCAGGGCGCCCGGTCCTCGCCGCGGCCGCCGGCATCGTCGATCTTGATCTCGTACAGGCCGTTCCAGGCGCCCCACTGCAGCCAGCGGGCATAAAGCTTTTCGGAAATCCGACCGCCCAGGTAGCCGCCTACGTCGGAGCCCCAGACGGGGAAGCCCATAAAGCCGCAGCGCACGGCGTTGGCCAGGTTGGCCGCCATGCCGTCCCACGAGCTGCGCGAGTCGCCGCCCCAGACCGCCGACAGGTAGGGCTGGCAGCGGTGGTAGGCCCCGCGGGCAAAGTTGAACTGGGCGTCCTTGTAGGCGCTGCGCAAAAAGCTGTCGGTTACTTTCGAGTAGAGGTACAGGTACTTGGCCCGCCGCTGGGGCCAGGGGGTACCGTCGGCCCAGGGTGACATGGCGGGAAAGTCTTCCTCCGCCCGGTCCATCTTGTGCCCGCGTACGTTAGCGCTGTACTGGTGGGCCGCCAGGCGGCGGCCGAACTCCCGCACGCCGGCGGAGTCGGACAGGTCGATGTAGCCTTTGAAGTTGGGCAGCAGGCCGGGAAAGGCCGTATCGCCGAAGGTCATCGGGCCGATCCAGGTGATAAACTGCGCCCCATAGCGGGTATTGAGCTCTTTGATCCAGGCCGCCGGGTTGGCAAAGCGCTGGCTGAAATTCATTTTGGACCACTCGTGGGTGCCTTCGCTGTAGGGGCGGTCCACCATCCAGCCAGTAAAGGGGATTTTGAGGTCGGTCATTTTGCGGGCGTCGGCCAGGATCTCGTCCTTGCCGCCCTTGTTCTCGTCGCGCCAGATGATGGGTCCGCAGGCCCAGAGCGGCACGAACTTCGGCCGGCCGATAATGGAAAAGTAGTCTTTCAGCACCGCATCGCCGTTGGGGCCCGTGATCAGGTACCAGTCGAGCGAGCCGGTCTGGTGGTACAGTTCGGTGCTGCCGTTGATGCCCAGCCGGTATTTGCCCTTGGCCCAGCTGTCAAAAAAAGAAGCGTAGCCTTTATTGGTCATGAAGAAGGCCGACCATACGGAAGCGTAGTTTTCGTGGTACTGGCTGCCGGTACCCACGGGGTCTACGTCCACCACCTCGCCGCGCAGGTCGGGGCTTTTGCGGTTGGCGGGGTAGAGGCCCTCCACGAGGCCGAAAAAGTGTTCGCCGTTGTCGGCCAGCCGGATGGAGGTATGCTCGGCCCAGTCGGGCTTCCCGGAAAAATGCACCGAATTGCCGCTGACGGTAACGGCGATGTCGGCGGAGAGGGGACCGGTTTCATTGCCGTAGCGGGCGAAGGCGGGGTACCGCATCCGCAGCAGGAAGGTATCGGGCGTGTTCTTCACCACCGATACCGACAGGGGCTCCTGGAAGTTGAAGGAGATGGCGGCGATCCGCAGCATGGGCTGGGCGTTGCGGGCAACCACCAGCTCTTTGCCGGAAAGCTGCACCGTCAGCAGTTGTTTCGTCCATGATAAAGCCTCCTGCGCCAGCGCGGAAACGGACAACATGCAGGCAAGCGCCAGGGAGAAAAGGGTCTTTTTTCTTTTCATGAAGAAATAGGTTAGGCGTCTAAGATAGGAAGTCTGCCCGGGGATTCGGGTGGACAAGCAGGATTAACGGGAAATTAGGGAAATGCAGGAGGGACGCCGCCCGCCGCCGTTCTATTCTATTAAAAAAACTTTTATGGAATCGCTGACGGCCGTCCGCGTTATGGACCGCGGTTTGTAACTTGCAGGCATGACCCACCAAAACAGCATTGCCATATCCAGCGACGACCTGGACTTTTTGTTGGACGGTAACTGGGCAGCCTTCAACCAACTAACGAAAAACTGCTCCTGCACTTATTGCAGCCCCGACTTCAACTGCACCCTCACCCAATATTCCATCCGCCTGAACGAATCCTACGACCTGGAGCTGAACGGGCTTTGCGCCGCCAGCGGGCACAAGATCACCCGCTATTTGGAAATGAGTGCCGACGAGGCGTTCGTGGGCCGGGCCCAGGCGCTGTTCTCCACCCGTTCCGTCCTGTTGCAGTCGAGCATCCGGAAGCCGGTAATAGCCGAACGCTCGGACAACCTGAGCCGCAAGGACAAGAAAATCCTCCGCCAGGCCATCGACAAGGGCCTCCAGAAAGAATACGGCAATGCCATTGCGCAACTGCACGACATCATCGGCCAGTGGAAGGAGGGCACCCTCGACAACCGCGACGCCTACCTGCACCTCTACCAGTCGCTGCGCCGCTCCGACAAGCAGATCGCCCACCGCTACGACAACCAAAGCGGCTCCGAATACATCTTCATCGTCGCCGCCCAGTTGCGCGACGGCCTGGTATCGGCCGAGGACCTGCAGGAGCTGTCCGAAGACGTGCTGCGGCGGATCCTTTTTTTGCAGGGGCTTTAAAGAATAGTTTACGAGTTTACAAGTTTACGGGTTTACGAGTTGCTGGCGCCCGTCCGGAAGAAACTACAAAAGTCTTCAAGAATTTTGTAGTTTGTCGTTCTGCCAGAATGTTCCTGCCGGAGTTACGCCAACTCGTAAACTTGTAAACCCGTAAACTCGTAAACTTGCCCGTTAGAACAGCCGCGAATACATGCGCTGTACTTCAATGAACTCTTTCAGCTCCGCCGGTGTGCGGATCATTTTAATCTCCTGTTCGATTTCTTTCAGTTCGCGTTTGATCTCCCGCAGCTCCCGCTTTACGTCTGCTTCGGGGTCCAAATGCTTTTCTTTTCCGCCCACGTCGCCAAAGAGCATGAATTCCAGGTTTTCCATGGAAAACTTGTACTGCTTTTCGTCGAGCCTTTCCTTTAGTTCCTTGTTGTAGCGCTTTAGTTGTTCCAGCGTATAGGTGGCGTCCTTCGGCTCCTGTCCGGAGGCAGTCCGGAAGCGCTGCGCTTTGGAGCGGATCAGCAGCAGGGCATGCAGGTCGCGGTTGTTGCGGGCCTGCACCAGCTCTTTCATCAGGTGCTCTTTTTCGGTGCGGATCGTTTCGTCCTGTTCCAGGTCGGGGTGCAGCAGCTTGGCCAGCTCGCGGTAGAGGGCGTTGATGTCGGCATGCTCGAGGGCCGCCTTTTTACTTTCCAGGTGGGCTTCCTTTCGTTCCTCGAACGCCTCTTCATGCGCCCGGGCAAAACGTTCTTCGAATTGCTGCTTTCCCTCTTCCCATTTTTTCCGGCTGTCGAAGCCTTTGGTAAACCCGGGCCCGAAGCCTTCTTCCTCCATCAGGCGGTCGAGTTGTTCCTTTTCCCTTTTGGGCATCAGCTGCACCTTCAGGTTCGTGTAGTGGTGCAGCAGCTCGGTGGCTTCGGGCAGGTATTCCACGATCTCCTGGAGCATCGTTGCGGCCACGTGCACAAAGGCCCGCTGCTCGTCCTTGGTGAACTTGCCTTCTTTGAAGATGGGATGGGCGGTTTGCAAAAAACGGTACTTGGCCGCCGCCAGCCTGGCCAGCTCGGGCACCACCTTTTGCCGGTACAGCTGTTCGTAGCGCTCCTCGGCTTCCTTTTCCCGGGCCGCGGCGGCTTCCTGCTCCTGAAGTTGTTTTACCAGGCGGTTGAAGCGCCGGATCTCCTTTTCCAGGGGCGAATCGGCCTTCGACGCTTTTTTGCTGGCCAGCGGGATCAGGGGCAAGGCCGACTCATCGATTTCGGGTGGCGTTTCCTTCTTCGGCTTTGCCGCCTTTACCGTCGCTTTCCTTTTCTGTGCTTTTGCCATACGCTGAATTTGGGGGTCAATGAAAATCGAAAATAAGGAACGGTGGATAACGGGCCAACTCCCGGGTTCTTTATTCCTGTCTCAGGGGATGCCCTCACTCCCGGAAGCCTTTTGTAGAAAAAAATCCTAGCAGGCTGCTGAGCTGGTGCTTTCCCTGCGGGTAGTTTTTACGTACGTACCCGGCCCTTTAAAAGCGCTGAAAGTCAAGCCCATCAAAGCCGCCGGCTCCTTATGGCCCTGCTTTCCCCGGCGCTGGCAAGAATATTGAACACCCGTCGAAGGTTCGTAAACTGTTTTTCACCGCTGAAGTGCACGCCGGCAGGGGGTTTATACAGGCCGCCTCAGCTCCTCGCCTCCAAGGTGCGCCGGCAACCCGCTTCAGCATTTTCTAAAAACCATTTTTGATGAATACTACCGTGTATCCGGGCTCGCCCTTCCCCCTTGGAGCCACCTGGGATGGCTATGGCGTCAACTTTTCGCTGTATGCCGAGAACGCCCGGGGCGTTGACCTCTGCCTGTTCACTTCCCAGGAAGATGAAATCGAAGACGTAAAGATCCGCATCAACGAAGTGTCGCACCACGTATGGCACGTGTACGTGCCCGACCTGCAGCCCGGCCAGCTGTACGGCTACCGCGTCTATGGCGACTATGACCCGCAGAACGGGCACCGCTTCAACCCCAACAAGCTCCTGATCGACCCCTACGCTAAAGCCATCGCCGGCACCATCCAGTGGCACGACTCGCTCTTCGGCTACGAGATCGGCCATCCCGAGGGCGACCTGAGCTTCAGCGACCTGGACAGCGCCCCCTATATTCCCAAATCGGTAGTTATTGACCACCGCTTCGACTGGCAGGGCACCCGGCCGCCCAAGATCCCTTATCACCAAAGCATTATCTACGAAGCCCACGTCAAGGGCTTTACCCAGCAGCATCCCGACATTCCCGAAAAGCTCCGGGGCACTTATGCCGGCATCGCCCACCCCGTCACCATCAGCTACCTCAAGGAACTGGGCGTGACCGCCATCGAGCTCATGCCCGTCCACCACTTCGTGGCCGACCGGCACCTGAAGGAACGCGGCCTGACCAACTACTGGGGCTACAACACCATCGGCTTTTTCGCCCCCGATGCGCGCCTCGCCTCCAGCGGCGTCATGGGAGAGCAGGTGATCGAGTTCAAGACCATGGTGCGCGAGCTGCACCGCGCCGGCATCGAAGTGATCCTCGACGTGGTGTACAACCATACCGCCGAAGGCAACCATATGGGCCCCACCCTTTCGTTCCGCGGCGTGGACAACAGCACCTACTACCGCCTGACCGGCGAAGGCGATAAACGCTACTACATGGACTATACCGGCACGGGCAATACCCTCAACGCCCAGATGCCGGCCGTGCTGCGCCTGGTCATGGACAGCCTGCGCTACTGGATCGTGGACATGCAGGTCGACGGCTTCCGCTTCGACCTGGCCTCGGCCCTGGCCCGCGAGCTCCACGAGGTGGACCGCCTGGGCTCGTTCTTCGACATCATCCACCAGGACCCCACCATCTCGCAGGTAAAGCTCATCGCCGAACCCTGGGACATCGGCGAGGGCGGCTACCAGGTGGGCAAGTTCCCGCCCGGCTGGGCCGAATGGAACGGCAAGTACCGCGACTGCCTCCGCGACTTCTGGCGGGGCGCCGACAGCATGCTGGGCGAATTCGCCGAACGCTTTACCGGCTCCTCCGACCTGTATAAGAACGACTACCGCCGCCCCACCGCCAGCATCAACTTCATTACCGCCCACGACGGCTTTACCCTGCACGACCTGGTGTCGTACAACGAAAAGCACAACGAGGCCAACGGCGAGAACAACCAGGACGGCGAAAGCCACAACCGCTCCTGGAACTGCGGCGTGGAAGGCCCCTCCGAAGACCCGCTGGTAGTGGAGCTGCGCCAGCGCCAGAAACGCAACTTCCTCACCACCCTCTTCCTGTCGCAGGGCGTGCCCATGCTGCTGGCCGGCGACGAGCTGGGCCGCACCCAGCAGGGCAACAACAACGCCTACTGCCAGGACAACGAGGTTTCCTGGATCGACTGGGCCAACGCCGACCAGGACCTGCTGGCGTTCACCCGCAAGCTCATTCACTTCTATAAAAACCACCCGGTATTCAGCCGGCGCCGCTGGTTCCAGGGACTGCCCATCAAAGGCATCGGCCTGGAAGACATCGCCTGGTTCCTGCCCGACGGCAGCGAAATGTCGGAAGAACACTGGCAGGTGGACTTCGCCAAATCGCTGGCCGTCTTTCTCAACGGCCAGGGCATCCGCTCTTCGGGCCCCATGGGCGAGCACATTGTGGATGATAGTTTCTACATCATCTTCAATGCTTCCCACCTGCCCCTTACCTATACGCTGCCCCCCAAAAAGTACGGCAGCTACTGGGTGAAAGTGCTGGATACCATCGAGAACGGCGAAGTGGCCGACAAAACCTATAAACCCCGCGAAGCCGTCAAGGTGGAAGGCCGCTCCATCCTGCTGCTGAAGAGCCCCCTGCAGCAGGCGCCGCCCGCCGTGCCGGAAAAGAAACGGGGATAACAAATTGGCAATAAGCAATGGGCAACAGGCAATAAAAAAAAGATCAATTGCCCATTGCATATTGCTTATTGCTTATTGACTCCTGACGAACAAACAACCATCATGAACGTTGTAGATATTCACCGCAGAAGAATAGGCCTTTCCTTCGCCGGCAGCGGCAGCGCCGAGGTGCTGTTGTGGGCGCCGGGGGCGCAAAAAGTGCAGGTGGCCCTGCCCGGTAACGAGCTGGTGCCGCTGGAGAAAAAAGAAGGGGGCTACTGGAAAGCCACCACCGGGAAAATAAAACCCGGCGACCGCTACGGCTTCCTGCTGAACGACGGACCGCCCCGGCCCGACCCGGCCTCCCTGTCGCAACCCGACGGGGTCCACGGGCCGTCGCAGGCGCTCGACCTCACGGCCTTCCCCTGGACCGACGGCGGCTGGAACAACCTGCCCCTGGAAGAATATATCCTGTACGAGCTGCATACCGGCACCTTTACCCCCGAAGGCACCTTTGCCGCCATCGAGGAAAAGCTGGACCACCTGGTCGAGCTGGGCGTCAACGCCATCGAGATCATGCCCGTGGCCCAGTTCCCGGGCGACCGCAACTGGGGCTACGACGGCGTGCTGCCCTTTGCCGTGCAGCACTCCTATGGCGGGGCCGCCGCCCTGCAGCAGCTGGTGAATGCCTGCCACCGCAAAGGACTGGCCGTGGTGCTCGACGTGGTGTACAACCACTTTGGTCCCGAGGGCGCCTACTTTGGCGACTTCGGCCCTTATTATACCGATAAATACCACACCCCCTGGGGCAACGCCCTCAACTTCGACGACGCCTGGTGCGACGGGGTGCGGCAATACTTTATCGAAAACGCCCTCATGTGGTTCCGCGACTTCCATATCGACGCCCTGCGCCTCGATGCCGTCCACGCCATCAAGGACTTCAGCCCCGTGCACATCCTGCGGGAGATCCGCGGATACGTAGACCAGCTGATGGCCGAAACCGGCCGCCGCCACTACCTGGTGGTGGAAATGGACCTGAACGACACCCGCTTTATCGGCTCCCCCGAAAAAGGAGGCTACGGCATGGACGCCCAATGGATCGACGAGTTCCACCATGCCCTGCGGGTAACGGCAGGGGGTGACCGCAGCGGCTACTATTCCGACTTCGAAGGCATCAGCCACCTGGCCAAGGCCTATAAGGACGCCTACGTGTACGACGGGCAGTTTTCGCCCCACCGCAAAAAGCGGTTCGGCCAGAAGGCCAGGCCCGAGGAGTTCAGCGGCCGCCAGTTCGTGGCCTTTTCGCAAAACCACGACCAGGTGGGCAACCGCATGCTGGGCGAACGCACCAGCCAGCTGGTGTCTTTCGAAATGCAAAAACTGCTGGCCGGCGCCGTGCTGGTGAGCCCCTTCCTGCCGATGCTGTTCATGGGCGAGGAATGGGCCGAGCCCCATCCCTTCCTGTATTTCGTCAGCCATACCGACCCCGAACTCGCCGAAGCGGTGCGCAAGGGCCGCAAGGCGGAATTCGCCGCCTTCCATGCCGAAGGCGAAGCCCCCGACCCGGTGGCGGAGGAAACTTTTCTGGAGTCGAAGCTGCAATGGCAGCTGCCGCAGCAGGAACCCCATGCCACGATGCTCCGCTACTACCAGGCGCTGATCCGCCTGCGCCAGGAGTACCCGGCCCTGCACCAGCTGGACCGCAAGCTGCTGGAGGCCACCGCCGACGAAGGCCGCCGCCTGCTGCTGCTGCACCGCTGGCACGGGGCGCAGCACCTGCTGTGCTACCTCAACTTCTCGGACGCGCTTCAGCCCGTGACCCTGCCCCCCGGCAGCCGCTCCTGGGAAAAGCTGTTCGACTCGGCCGACCCCTTCTGGAACGGCCCCGCCGCCGCCCCGGCCACGCTGCCCGCCGCCTCCGGCTTTGTTCTCCAACCCCAGTCGATCACGATCTATACCAACAACCATGTATAATCCCATTGCCACCTATCGCCTGCAATTTCATAAAGAATTCACCTTCGCCGATTTCGAGCAGATCATTCCCTACCTGCAGCAACTGGGGATCGGCACCGTCTATGCCTCGCCGATCTTCGAATCGACGGCCGGCAGCACCCATGGCTATGACGGGCTGAACCCGGACCGCATCGACCCGGAGATCGGCACCGAAGAACAGCTGAAGGAACTGAGCCGCCGCCTGAAGGAGGCCGGCATCGGCTGGCTGCAGGATATCGTGCCCAACCACATGGCCTTCCATCCCGGCAACACCTGGCTGATGGACGTGCTGGAAAAAGGACCCCAGTCGGTCTATGCCCGCTTTTTCGACATCGCCTGGACCAGCACCCTGCACCAGGGACGGCTGATGGTGCCTTTCCTCGGCGCCCCCCTGGACGAAGTGATCGCCAACGGCGAGCTGAAACTGGCCTTCCGCGACGGCCGGCTGGTGCTGGCCTACTTCGACAACGCCTATCCCCTGATGCCCCGGTCCTATGTCGGCATCCTGGAGGCGCCTACCGGCAGGCCGCCCCAGGCCATCGAACAGTTGCTGGAGCAGATGGCTGCCCTCAAGGAAGTGGAGGAGGCTAAAATGTATTCCGAACAATGGCACGAACTGCTGCTGCAGCTGACCAGCCTGATGAAGAACGAAAAAGTACGCGCCTATGTGGAGGCCGCCCTCGAAGCCATCAACAACAGCCCCGAAAGCCTCCGCGCCCTGGCCGATGAACAGTCGTACAACCTGTGTCCCTGGCAGGAAACCGACAAGCGGATCAACTACCGCCGCTTTTTCACCGTCAACGGCCTTATCTGCCTCAACATCCAGGACGAAGAAGTTTTTCGCGAACACCACCGCTACCTGAAGTCGCTGGTGGACGAAGGCGTGTTCCAGGGACTGCGGGTAGACCATATCGACGGCCTGTACGACCCCACCGGCTACCTCGAACGCCTGCGCGAGCTGGCGGGACCCGAAGCCTACCTGGGCGTGGAGAAGATCCTCGAAGCCGGCGAGCGGCTGCCCTCCCGGTGGCCGGTGCAGGGCAATACCGGCTACGACTTTATCACCCTCACCAACAACCTGCTCACCCGCCGGGAAAGCGAAGAGGCGTTCACGGATTTTTACGAGGAGCTGATACAGGCGGGCACGAACATCCCCTACGACATCCGCCAGAAGAAGGCCCATATCCTGTACCAGCACATGGGCGGCGAGCTGGAAAACCTCTACCGCCTGTTCATGGAGCTGAACCTGGTGGAAAAACGGGCCTTCGCCTCCTTCCGCAAAGACGACCTGAAGGCCGCCATCGGTGAATTCCTGATCCAGTGCCCGGTTTACCGGTATTATGCCGGCAGTTTCCCGCTGCAGGAGGCCGAAGCCGCCGCCGTCCAGGAAATCTTCCACCGCATCCGCCGCACCGACCGCGACCTGGGCGCCGCCGTGGGCCTGCTGGAGACCGCCCTGCTGCGCCGCCCGCAGCCCGGGGCCGACGACTACAACAGCCGGGCCCTCCGCTTTTACCGGCGCTGCATGCAGTTTACCGGTCCCCTGATGGCCAAGGGACTGGAAGACACCATGATGTACACCTTTAACCGCTGTATCGGCCTCAACGAAGTCGGCGGCTCGCCGGAAATGTTCGGCCTGAGCGTCGAGGAATTCCACCAGAAGATGCAGGAACGGCAGGAGCAGTGGCCGCTTTCGCTCAATGCCACCGCCACCCACGATACCAAGAGGGGGGAAGATGCCCGCGCCCGCCTGGCTGTGCTTACCGACCTGCCCGACGAATGGATCGCCCTCGTACGGCAGTGGCGGGAGCTGAACGCCCCGCACAAGCAGGGCGGCTTCCCCGACGCCAACGACGAATATTTTATCTACCAGTCCCTGGTGGGCGCCTACCCCATGCCCGGGGAAAAGGAAGAAGACTTTGCCGGTCGCCTGGAGGCTTATCTGGAAAAAGCCCTGCGCGAAGCCAAGCGCTTTTCCAACTGGTCGCAGCCCAACGAGGCCTACGAGACGGCCACCAAGGCGTTTGCCCACCACCTGCTGAGCAAACGGTCGAAATTCTGGAAAAGCTTCCAGCCCTTTTTCGAAAAAGTGGCCGACTTCGGCATCCTCAACTCGCTGACGCAGGTGGTGCTGAAAGCCACCTGCCCCGGCGTACCCGATATTTACCAGGGCACCGAGCTCTGGGACCTGAGCTTTGTGGATCCCGACAACCGCCGCCCCGTCGACTATGCCCAGCGGCAGCGCTGGCTGGAGCAGCTGGCCGAAGGCGACGAATTCCGGGAAGGCCAGATGCAGGAACTCTGGGAGCACCGCCACGACGGCCGCATCAAGCTGTGGCTGCAGACCACCCTGCTTCACCTGTCCCGCCAGGTGCCGGAGGTCTTTGCCCAGGGCGAGTACCATCCCCTGAAGGTGGAAGGGGCCTGCAAGGACCATGTGCTGGCCTTTGGCCGCAAGTACCGCCGCCTGGTGTACATCGTGGCCGTGCCCCTGCACCTGGCCCGGCTGTGCGCCGAACAGGGAAAGGGTGTTACCGCACTGGACTGGAAAGACACCCGCATTATCCTGCCCAACGACGCCCGGGGCGAGTGGGAGCACCAGCTGCTGCGCACCCGGGGTACGGCAGACAGGGATATTTTGCTGAAAAACATATTCGGGCCGCTGCCCTTTGCGGTGATCCGGGGCAAACGCGAGATCAATGTCCGCGGCGCCGGCCTCCTGCTGCACCTGACCTCGCTTCCGTCGCGCTTCGGCATCGGCGACATGGGTCCTGAAGCCTATGCCTTTGCCCACTTCCTGGAGCGCAGCCGCCAGAAGTTCTGGCAGCTGCTGCCGCTGAACCCCACCGAAGGCGGGCAGGGCCACTCGCCCTACAGCGCCATCTCGAGCCGGGCGGGCAACGTGCTGCTGATCAGTCCCGAGATCCTGGCCAAAGAAGGCCTGCTCGACCCCCATAGCCTGTCGCAATCCTACCTGCCGCCCGAAAGCCTGGTGAATTACGAGGCCGTGGAAAAAATCAAAGGCGAGCTGTACCGCAAAGCCTATGACGCTTTCTGCAAAGGAGAACATGAAGGGCTCCGCCAGCAGTTCGAACAATTCTGCGAAAAAGAAGCCGACTGGCTCCACGACTTCGCCCTGTACCTGGCGCTGAAAAAAATGCACGGCGGCAAGCCCTGGTACGAATGGCCCGAGCCCTACAAGCAACGCACGCCCGAAGCCCTCGGGAGCCTGGAAGAGCAGCATGCCGCCGAACTGGAACAGATCAAGTGGCTGCAGTTCATTTTCGACCGGCAATACTCCGCCCTGAAGACCTACTGCAACGCACACGACATCCAGCTGCTCGGCGACCTGCCCATCTACGTGAGCTATGATTCGGCCGACGTATGGTCGCACCGCGACATCTTCAGCCTGGACGAAGAGGGGGCCCGCCTGGGCATCGCCGGCGTGCCGCCCGACGCCTTCAGCGACGACGGCCAGCTCTGGGGCATGCCGGTCTACTGCTGGGACGTGCTGAAGCAACGGAACTACGACTGGTGGGTGGAGCGCTTCCGCCGCAACCGCGAGCTGTTCGACCTGGTGCGCCTCGACCACTTCCGCGCTTTTGCCGACTACTGGGAAGTGCCCGCCCACGAGCAGACCGCCCGCCACGGCCAGTGGAAACGGGGACCGGGAGAGGACTTCTTCCGCTCCATCGAGGAGCAGCTGGGCGAGCTGCCCTTTGTGGCCGAGGACCTGGGCGAGATCAACGACGACGTGTTCCACCTGCGCGACGCCTTCCGCCTGCCGGGCATGAAGGTGCTGCAGTTCGCCTTCGATGAAAACATTTCGAAGAACGACTACATCCCCCACAACTATACCCGCAACTTCATTGCCTATACCGGCACCCACGACAACAATACCACCCGGGGCTGGTACCGCCAGGACATCGGCGAGGTGCAACGCCGCAACATCAACCGCTACGTGGGCCGCGAGGTGCGCGAGGACGAGGTGCACCTGGTGCTGGGACGCCTGGCCTATGCCTCGGTGGCGGACATTGCCATCCTGCCGGTGCAGGACCTGCTGGGCCTCGACGAATCGGCCCGCATGAATACGCCGGCCTCCGGCGATAACAACTGGCGCTGGCGCCTGCTGCCCGGACAACTGAACACGCAGGCGGAGCATGTACTGCAGGAGTGGACGTGGCTGTACAACCGGCAATAGTTTACGAGTTCGGGGAGGAGGGGCTTAGGTGTTTAAAAGCGTGAATGAATAGTTGTTTCTCTTTAAGTTGGGTGACGGGTCTTCCGGTAAGGAAGGCCCATCGCTTTCTCGCAGGCATCATCAATAAATTTTAAATACATGTGGAAAAAAATTCATACCGACGAGCAATCAGTACTTCTGAAGATCGGCACCATAGTGATTGAATACCCGGTATCGGGGAGCCCGGTGGAGGAAATCGATTTTCACGATGTCAACAACCTCAACTCTTACCAGGTGGTTTTGGTAAACCCCATGACCGGCGAGATCGACCTGTCCATACCGGCCATGTCCGACTCCAGCCAGGCGTTGATGACGGAGGGGCTGAATGCCGGCGGGCTTACGGAAAACCCGCCCATTATCCATAAGTTTTTCGGGGACCTGAAAGAGGAAGGCGTCTGGTGGATTGAAGAAGAGGAACCGGGCAGGAGGCAGGAGGAGGAAGCCATGGATCCCGAGCGGAGCGAACGGGATGCAATAGACAATATGTAACAGGCATGGGGCCGCCAGGTCCGGGCGCCACACAATTCTATGCCGGCAGCAGCACCTGGAAGCTGGCCCCTTTTCCCAATTCGCTTTTAGCCAGAACAGAGCCATGGTGGTTCGCCACCACCTTTTGCACAATGGCAAGCCCCACTCCGGTCCCCTCGTAATCCAGGCGTCCGTGCAGCCGCTGGAAGATCTGGAAGATCTTTTGGGCATATTCCTGCTCGAAGCCGATGCCGTTGTCCGTCACCTCTATCAGGTAATAAGAGCCGCCACCGTCCGCGGCAAACTCCCGGAGCGTCGCTTCCCCTTCCCGGACCACCTTGCTGCGCACCCAGATTTCCGGGGTCGTGTCCTCCCTTCGGTACTTGAGTGCATTACTGATCAGGTTTTGAAATAACAGCCGCAGTTGCGTCGGGTCTCCCAGGATTCTGGGCAGTTGCTCCACGTGTACCTCGGCCGCTGAGTGGTGGAGGGAATCCTTAAGATCTTCCAGCACCTCCTGCACCACAGCTTGCAAACGAACCCTTACCCGCAGTTGGGGTGGTTCGCTCACTTTTGAGTACATCAACAGGTCGTCGATCACTTTTCGCATCCAGCTGGCCGCGCTTACCATGCGCTCGAGCATCCGGATGCTTTCCGCGACCGGAGTGGTGGTCAGCCCCTTTTTCAGGCGCTCTGAAAAGTACTGGATCTTCCGCAGGGGCTCATGAAGGTCGTGCGAGGCGGCATAGGTAAACTCCTCCAGGCTGGTGTTGGAACGTTTCAGCGCCTGCACCGAATGCTCCAGGTCGAGTTGGGCTTCTTTAAGCGAGGTAATGTCCGTTAGCACGGCAATCAACTGGCCGGGGTCCAACCGGAAAAGGGAAACCTCCAGCCACTTTCCGGTGGGTTCGCAGAAGAGCTCCGTATGCCTGGGTTTACCGGTCTGCAACACCCGGATACACCACTGTAAATAGGAGGGCTTCCAGTATAGGGGGACCAGCAGGGTGAGGGGCCGTGACAGGTACACTTCTTTGGGAATGCCCGTCAGCGTTACGGCGGCATCGTTGACCACCAGGGTTTCCACATCTGTTATCCTGCCTTGCCGGTCCAGGATCGCTTCACTCACCGAAATGCCGCTGTAAGAATGCTTCAGGATATTCTCCAGCAGGCTTAGTTGCTCCGCGATGGTGCGGGCGGAACGTTTTTGCTGGCTAATGTCGGTAAAAGTGGCCAGGAGGCCATCGTCCAGCTTTACAAAGGAAACCTGGATCCAGGTGTCGCGGTGCCCTTCCCGGTAGTGGACTTCCATGCGGTCCGGGATACCGGTTTGAAAAACACGGCGGTGCACGTCCAGGGCCCTGGCTTGCATCTCGGCGGGGAAAATGCCGAAAGAGGACGTTTGAAGGACCTGCTCTTCCGACAGCGGGAACATCCGGAAAAAAGCCGGGTTGACCCGCTCGACGAGGAAGTCCATCACCCTGCCTTCCTGGTCGTGCACGGCACGGGCAATCAATAGAGCGTTTGGGGAAGCCGACAGGAGGCTGTCGGCCAGTACCCTTTGGCGGTCCAGTTCCCTGAGGGGGGAGGCCTCTTCTGCGACCTCCGCAAATACGTTTAATACGCCGCCCCGGAAGCGGGTAAACCGGGCCTGAAATCGCCGGTTGCTCCCGGTATGGAAGATCGAGGTTTGGGACTCTTCCCCGGTTTGATATACCCGGATCATATCCTGAAGGATCGTATCCTTCAGCTCCCCGGCCAGGGCAGGGATGTTGGAAATGCAGCGGCCCGCGAGCTCCTGCTGTGATAAAAGGAAGGGCTTGCAGCCTGCTTTGTTGCAGTAAACCAACTGAAAATCGACAGGAGCCCCGTTCCTGTCGGTAAAAATGGGCCGCGCCCAAAAAAGGCCCTGGGACTGAGCATCGAAGAGCTCGGAAAAGAATTGCGGATCGTACAGGATGTCTTCCATTTTCTTTGGATTGCTACAATTTACGATGTTTGTCTAATCAGCCTTTCCTTATTTCAAAAGGGCATGCGTCCCACTTTCCCGTCCCGTTATTTTTCCTTGGCCCTCCCGGTTCGAAGTTTATGGAGGATACGATTCCAGCGTTTTTGCCACACCACCCCAATATGCTCTGCCGGCACTTCATCTCCCAACAGCAGGCCCCAGGGCTTCAATCCATCGATGCGGTCAAAAACTATTTTCAGCACTGCAATAAAAGGTATGGAAAGAAACATGCCGAACAACCCCCACAAAGCACTACCCAGCAGTATGGTGATCAATGAAATAAGCGCATTGATCTGTACTTTGGAGGATACGATCCGGGGAACCAACAGGTTGTTATCAATGAGCTGGATGAAAACATAGGAAGCGATAATTATCAGTTGCGTGGAAAACCCGGTGCTATTCAAGGTACCAGCCAGTATAGACAGCAGCATGGCTATCAAACCACCTATATAGGGCAGTATGTTTAATATGCCGCCGATCACACCAATGACGATGGCATAGGGCACCCCTATGATTAACAGCGCAATGCTGTACAGCACACATACGATTACCGTTTCCGTAAACAACCCGATCATATAACTTTGTATGGCGCTTTTTACCTGGCTCAATATTTCGGCAACACGCAGCGAGTATTTTTCCAGGAACACCAGGAACAAAAAATTCAGGATCAAAGGTTTGTAATACAAAAGAAGGACGACATATACCGGGATCAGCACAACGATGCCCAGCGTCCCCAATATGGTGCCCAGCGTATTGGTCAACAAGCGCTGGCTGTTATTCACGGCATTTTTTACTACATGAACCTGGCTTTCTATGGACAATCCGAAATGCCGCAGTACCCATTGCTGTAAATCGGCAAGCAGGATGGCAAACCTCTGCTGGAGCAGCGGAAGGCTTTTGCTGAACATATAGATCTGCGAAGAAAGAAAGTAAAGCATACCCCCAATGGCAAGAAAGGCCAGCAACATAGTGATCAGTATGGACACCATCCTGGGGAGCCTGCGCTGCAGCCTGTTGTTTAACGGGTTGAGCAGGATAGCGATCAATGCGGCCATGGCTAAGGGCACCAGCACAGCTGCCAACACGTCTAAAATATATACAAAAAGGATCAGCCCAAATAAAACAACGGTAATTCTAATGTAAAAGGGATGACCGTTTACATCACTCTTTTGTTCCATTCCCTGCTATTTTACCAAAGTTCCGGCAATTTTCCGGTTCCTTAAGTGCCCCTGCTGCATAGTGCATAGACATAACTAACCGGGAAGCAGCTTCAAGGGAAACGTTCCTCATTTTCCTTCACCCCAATCAGGTGCCGGCGACTCAGCGGGAACCCCGCAGGAAATATTAATGGCAGGCTATTGAAAAAAGTCGTACATTACAGTTATTCAAAAAGCATCTTGTATTCATTCCTCCCCGCTGCTGCTGCCCGGTTTCAATCCTTACATCTGCTTTTCATTGGACACTTTCGCTTTTAAAAAAATGATTATGAAAAGATCTTTCATGTTAGGCGCCTGCCTGTTATGCGCCGGATTTGTTTTTGGCCAGGCAGAAGACGGCACGGTAGTCTATAATAAGACAGCCCAGCCGGCGGCGGTTCTCTCCTTACCTTATTCCGCGGAGCTGGTAAATGCGGCTATGGAGGATTACCTTTCCAAAAAAGGTTCCAGGGCAGGTGACCTGAAAGGATTCAAAACCTTTAGAAACACACAACTGGCCCAGGGAGACTCCCTGAATGCGGACCTGTATTTTAAAGTAACGCGGAAAAGCAGAAGCGAAAAGGACGCCTCCACGGTGTACTTATTGGTGGGCATCCCTCCTGAAGCCACGGCAACACCCATGCGCGAAACGTACCTTACCCGCGAGCAGGCGAAGACGTTTCTGAACGGCCTGGTTCCCGTTATAGAAGCCTATAACCTGGAAACCCTGATCCGGGCGCAAAACGAGGTGGTGATTAAAGAAGAAAAAAAATACAGGAGCTTACAGGAAGAAGGCAATGACCTGGAAAAAAGAAAAACGGATATGGAGCGGAAAATAACGGCCAACAAACAGGACCAGGAGGCGCAAAATACGGAAGTGGAAAGACAAAAACAGGCATTGGCCCAATTGGCAGGTCAACGAAAGCCCTGATCGCAACTGAAAAAAGCATTAAAAAACTAAAAAACAAATATATGATACCCCTGCAGGAATTAAGAATCGGCAACTGGATCCTGGATGATACTTCCGGCGAAGTCTATCAGATAAGAAAAGGCATGGACATCGACAGCCATTCCAATGGTTTTTCCCCTATTCCTATTACGCCCGAACTGCTGGCAAAATGCGGTTTTACCTTTCATGATTACTTTAAAATCTGGCAGAAAAACAAGCCGGAACCCGGCACCGGTCCCGATATGGAACTGGACCCGGACTTCTGGGTGCTTGATTTTTCCAAACACCGCATCGGCGTGGAGTTAAAAGGATTGCATCAGTTACAAAACCTGTATTTCTTATTGAAAGGCAGCGAACTGAAGATAGCGGAATAATCGATCCCTCATTTTGGTGCGGCAGGGCCCGCCATTAAACTGACTTTAGGGTGAAAATTTCGGTCGCCTGGTTTTTTGTTTCTTCCTTAAAGACGGCGGCAGGCTATATGCGGCTACATATGAAACGTCTTGTGGAGGCTGCGGCCTTTCCGTAACCGGAAATGCACGAACAGCAGCACCAGAACAACGGGAAAAAGGCAGGCCATCACAATAAGGCTCCACCACAAATGAAACGAACCGTTTTTAAATAAGGACAGGAGGCCTTCGATGCAGGTACAGAGAAATGCTGCCGCAATAAAAGCATAGGCAATGAGGTTCATCCCCTTGTATCTCGCTGCCCTGAAAACGGCAAGCAGCAGTATCAGCACCAGGTTAACGGCAAAAAGCAAGGGAATACCCAATCCTATTGCCCAATTCATTCCGTCTTTGAGCGCATCGATGAGCAATAAAAAAGCCGAAGAAAGGAGAAAGCCGGCCGCTATATCCACTATGGTCCTTTGATTCCAGAAGGCAAAACAGGAAACATAGGAAAAGATGATCAGGCAGATGGCTATTGGGTATTCCGACCAGGTAATGTGCCTGTTCATGGCAAAGTCGATAATAAAGGAGGTGGTGATGCCGGAAAAAAGAATAAGGGAAATAATCTCCCAGGTAAGCCTTTTCTGTGGCCGGTCCATTTTTCCGTGCCCGTAAGGAGCAATCCCCGGATCAGCCGGGACCGTCCCGTGCTCCTGTTCCACCCGGGGGTTCGCCGAAGCAGCTTCGCCGCATAAAGGGCAATGCCTCATGTCCTCCTCCAGCTCTACGCCGCAACGATTACAATAAACCATGATCCTGAGTTTTAGTTCTTGATAAGTTTTACCGGGATGCCCTGCCTGGTTAAAAAACTGAAAAACCTTCGTTCCAGCTCCGTGGAGCCGGTAATATTGCCGAAAGTCAGCACTAATTGATTGCCAAATCCGACCGCTCCGCAATTGACCTTTAAGGTCTTATTGGGCGGCGGGGGAATAAAGGCGAACCTGTTGATCAGTCCGTCGGTTTCCGGGCCAAAACTTATTTTTCCCAGGTTGGTCACGACCCCGCTGTATTGCCTGGTTCCAAGGGCGTAGAGCCGGGACAGGACCAATGATTTGAAAAAGAGCGGGATGCCTCTCAGGAAAGGATTTTTTTCACCGCTGACATTGCGGGAGAGCATTTTTCCGATCAGCTTTTTGTCGGTTTCCAACTGCATCAGGTGGTAAACCGTCTTCACGACCTCCTCAAACGTATAGTGGCCCAGCCGCAGGTCTATGCCGGGGATTACATAAAGGGAAAAGTTTCTCATGGATTGGGTCGGATATATTTTCCGCAGGTTAACCGGCACTTCTATCCGGATGATTTTGTTGCTGCTGCGTTTTCGAAACGGCGGCAGTTGCTCATAGATACCCTGGAGCGCATACAGGTAAACCGCGGTAAGGTATTCCGTCAGGCTCACCTCGTGCTCTTTTGCCTTTTTCAGAATCACATCCAGCGGAATAACGGCGGTCAATACATGGAACCCGAGCGGCTTCTGCACCGGGAACGGCAGATGAAAAGCCCTGGGTAGCTTTACCAGCGCCGCCTTCTGTCGTTTGAAATACCTGCTATAGGCATCTTCAAACTCCTCCGCTGCAGGCGTTTCGCCGGGATGAAAGAAAGGAACGCCGGCAGGCGCCGGTATACCGCACTTTTCAAAATAGGTAAACACAAGGGTTTTCAAAAACTCGAATGCCCCTGTGGCGTCGGTTAAAATATGGGAGAATTCCACGCTGATTTTCTTTTCCCTGACCAGTACCCTGAACATGAGCTCGTTCTTTTCAAACGCCCTGCAGGGCAGTTCCTCATCCACTTCCACGGCAATCGGCCAGTCACGAGGTTCCAGGTAGTACCAGAAGAACCCTGCGTTCAGCTTTACTTTGTAGTAGGGAAACCGGTTTTCCACGAAATGAACGGCTTCCAGGAATTGTTTTGCCTTTACACGTTCCTTTAATGCCACCTCCACCCTGAAAACAGAAGTCAGTTGCCGGTCTTGTACGGCCGGGTAAATTTTGGCGGCATTATCCAGGCGCAGCCAAAACTCACCGGCAGGCTTGCTGTCTTGACTATTTTTCTTCATTGCCTTACAATTTAAGGGTTAAACGCCAGGTAGTGTCATGGACCGGTAAAGGTAATTTATAAAGGAGGTACGGGTTTATCGCTTGGTTACAGCTAACTTTGCCGCGGTTCGAACTTGCTGCCGGCAAGCGGGCTGCAACACTTTCCGCTTGCCTGAAAGCCGCATCCGCATAGATCATTGAGGGTTCCTGCTTTTTTTCAGCAGACAGGATCATCGTTTTCTTTACCATTCTAAAATTTAGATAGTGGCAAGCAACCGGAGCAAGTTATTCTATTTCTTCCTGAGGCTGATTAACAAGAAGCGCTTCCTGAAGCGGCAGTTTTCCCTGGGCAGGTTTGACTTTTTTACCTGTCCAAAGCCCCCTTCGGAAGTTTTCGCTTCCTGCAGGGTCACCGAAACCCGGCTCAACGGCCAAAGCGTTTTTACCTTAACTCCCCAACAGAACGGCAGCGACAAGCATATCCTGTATTTACACGGCGGGGCCTACGTGATGGGCTTTGTGAAACAGCACTGGAGGTTTTTGGCCCTGCTGGTGGAACAACTGAAATGCACCATAACCGCCCCGGATTACCCGCTGGCGCCAAAATTCACCTACAGCGAATCGTTCGCCATGGTCGTTCCGCTGTACAAGGAACTGGTGGCAAAGGTGGGGACCGGCAACTTTATTCTCATGGGCGATTCGGCGGGAGGAGGCTTTGCGCTGGCACTGGCCCAGAAAATGAGGGAGGAACGGGTGGCCCAGCCGGACCAGGTCATTTTACTTTCGCCCTGGCTCGACATTACTTTGACCAACCCGGACATCAACGCTATTGATCCCCTGGATCCATTTTTAGGAATAGAAGGCCTGCAGCGGGCCGGAAAAGCATATGCCGGAAGTGCACAACCGGATCACTATTTACTGAGCCCGGTTAACGGGCCGTTGGAAGGACTGGGAAAAATATCCCTGTTCATCGGCTCCCGGGAAATCCTGGCAGCAGATGCACGGAAGCTGAAACAGCGGGCCGAATCACAGGGAATTCACCTGAACTATTACGAGTATGAAGAAATGTTCCATGTATGGATGCTGTTAAACCTTCCGGAATCAAGGAAAGCCCGGCGGCAGATCATGGAATTGATCCGGGGAGGGTCTATTCCTTAGCTTTTTCCACCAAAACATTCAGCCGCATTTCCTCCACGTCTAATTCCCGTTCTATTTTTCTTATGGCCGTATCGCTAAAGCGGCCTTCCTTGTGCAGCTTTATCAGCAGGTGCCGTTGGAACCGCGCTATCTCCCTTTGTGCCGACAGCAGCTGGCTGAGCGGCGAGAATAACAGGGGGCCTTCCTCGTTACCGCTTTTTTTCAAATGGATTATTTCCCTGGAAAGCTGGTCCGCTATCTGTTCATACCGGCTTTTCATTTGCCCCTTTAACTTATCGTCCAATGGCCCGGGGAAGTCCTGCTCGATAAAATGGATGACGCTGGTGACGATCACCAATAACAATTCCTTGCTTTCCTGGTCCGTATCCTCTTTCGGCTTTACGCCCAACAGCCGGATGAGCAGGGGCAGGGAAACCCCCTGCACCACCAGGGTGACAAAAATGACCACAAAACCCAGGAATAAAATAATCCCCCTTTGGGGAAAGGCACTCCCGTCCTGTAACGTTAACGGCAGCGCCATCGCTGTTGCCAGGGACACCACGCCCCTGGTGCCCACCCAGGCGATGATCATAACATTTTTCCAGGCAATTTCCGGCTCCTCCTGGGCTGCCGGCAGGCCGGATGCCAGCTTTTTTGTGGTGAACAGCAGCGGGTAATACGCTCCGGAAAACACCCAGGCAATGCGGATGGCTATGGTTACCGCGCTGATCATGGCTCCATAGCCGATCAGTTCTGCCGGCGTGTAGGCCACCAGGCCCTTTAAGATGGCTGGCAGCTGAAGGCCTATGAGGATAAAGACAAACCCATTGAGCAAAAAGATGAGCGTGTCCCAAACCGCCCGGTTGCGCATCCGGGTCTGGTAGGTAAACACCTCGGTGGCATGCCTCGAAACCAGCAAGCCGGCACTGACCACCGCCAGTACCCCGGAGGTATGCACATGCTCGGCCGACAGGTAGGAAACAAAAGGGGTTAACAGCGATAAGCTGGTCTCCACCAGGGAATTGTGCTTGATTTGTTTATGGATCAATACGAACACCTGGCCAATCAGCAGGCCCACGATGATGCCACCGCCGGCTACGTATAAAAACTGCAACCCGGCCTGCCAGAAAATAAAAGCCCCTGTGGAGACCGCCGCCAGGGCATAGCGATAGGCGATGAGGGCGGACGCATCATTGACCAGGCTTTCGCCTTCCAGGATGGTAAGAATCTTTTTGTTCAGGCCAAGATTCTTGATGATGCTGGTGGCCGCTACGGCATCGGGAGGGGAAACGATAGCGCCCAACAAAAAAGACAAGGGCCAGCTAAAGCCGGGGATAACGTAATGGGCCGCCACGGCAACGGCCGTAGCCGTAAAAAAGACCAGGGTAATGGCCAGCGCCGATATCGGCTTTATCGAGGTCTTGAAATCCTGCCAGGAAGTTTTGGACGCTGCATCATAGAGCAGCGGGGGAAGAAACATCAGGAAAACGATGTCCGGATCCAAGGCAAGGTCGGGCAGAAAGGGGACAAACCCAATGAACAATCCTACCGACACCAGCAGTATGGGATAAGGCAGCTTAAGCTTATCAGCAATTGCCGACAGGCTGATAAGAATTACCATTAAAAAAATAACAATTTCAAAGTTGCCCATACGCTTCATTCTGTACGAACCGGGGCACCGGCCGCCCCCGGCAAACATAGACAGACTCCTTACCATTCGCAAAACAAATACCGGTGAACCGGCAGGCGGACCTCCGAACCGCCTGAATTTACCGGGGCGGCCTGGGCAAGGAAACGTTTTTTCAATGGCCGTGTACGCGGTTTCCATTGGCAGGATGCCGCCAAATTTGGCCCGGTATTCCCTTTCATTGTAGAAGCAAGGCCTGGGTTCGTTTGCCGGCAGCCCGATGCAGTTGCGGCGCACGCTGCCCCGGCCGGGCAAAATACCATAGCGTATGGCATACAAATTCATGGCAATGATGCTGCTTTCCGCGCTGCTGGCAGCCTGCGGCAAATGGAAGGTGTTTAAAACACCGAGCAACCCCGACAACAAGGAAACCCGGCATGCGGCCTGCTACATTTACCTAAACAGCCCCGACAGCATCCACCTCCAAATTATTTTTGCCGACAACGGGATTAAAGGCACCCTGCTGTACGGCACCCCCGGCAGGGAAGGCCAGGGGGGCTTTTTCAGCGGTTACATAAAGGGAGACACCCTGTTTGCCGAATACACCTTTAAAGCAAACGGGCGTACAGGCGTACGCGAAGTGGCTTTCCTCCGAACGATGAACGGCCTGCTGGAAGGCACGGGGCCTACCGAAACCAGGGATGGGAAAACAGTGTATTCCCATCCCTCCGCCCTTACCTTCCCGGAAGAGCGCCTCCTGAAAGTAGTAACCTGCCCGGGAACAAATAGGAAATAGTCCCTGGATGGCCCTGAAGCCAGGAGGTATAAAGCTTTCAAAACCATTAAGACCGTCCTCCGGATTCCTGCCGGCAAACCGGGCTTCGCTACCATACCCTTGTTTTACCCACCCATTTTTATCAAGAACCTTATTTTTCTATTCCTTGCCGGATAAAATTTGGAAGGAATTAAAAACAATTAATATCTTTCTAGCTCATCAAAATGGTGAAATAAAGTAATAAATGCCGCGCAAGAAATTCCGGGCAGTAGATCAGCATTACCGGTCAGGGGAGGTAATGCCCGGGAGAGCCAGGAGGGAAGGACTACTTTATTGCCGCGAAACCGCCTAAAACAAGGAGAAACATATCATGGCAATGCAAACTGTGGAATTCCACTTTATCACCGGCTTAAGACGACCCCTCTTCCAAAACGCCCGCTTACGGGGCAGTTGGGACAACGAAGGCCGGTTTTCCAATGACTGGACCGAGCACCCGATGCAGGAAACTACCGGCGAGGACGGCTGCCCGGTTTTCACGGCCTCCGTGTCCCTGGACCTGGCCGACGAAGGAAAGTTCTTCAAGTGGGGCGTGGTGATCGACGGACCGCAGTTCACCAACTTCTGGGGCATTCCCACCGAACTGCAGGATACCCGCAACACCGACCGCTACCGGCAATTCCAGCTCATTGCCGACGGACCCGCCCCCCGCGTGGAGCGGTATTTTCTTACTTATTGCCGGCGGCTGGGCGCCAACAAGCGCTATCGCCCCGACAGCCCCGTCCCCAGCCTGCACTTTGCCGTCTGGGCGCCCAATGCACAACAGGTGGACGTGGTCTTCGGCGAGCGCAACAACGGCTACATCTCCGATACCGGCGAAGGGATCGATCCCACCATGCCCGTCATCCCCCTGAGCCTCCGGCTGGATGGCATCTGGGAAGGCGATGCGCCGGGAACGTTTGCCACCTACATGAGCCTTCCGTACATGTACCGCATCCTGACCGCCCAGGGCCAGACCGTTTACCGCACCGATATCTTTTCCCGCCACCAGATCGGCGAGGGCTGCATCAACCCCAATGACCCCAATACCGGCACCTGGACCGGCACCGTGGAAACCCTGGACGGCACCGTTAGCTGCAGCGTGGTGACCGACCCCGATGTGGTGCGCCGCAAATTTGCCTCCACCCGGCCGGGACTCACCCCGGACCTGATCCCCGCCGAAGAATTCTGGGCCACCGAATTCACCGCCGGCCTGCCGGTGCCCACCCGCATCGAAGACCTGGTCATTTACGAGCTGCACGTCGGATCGCTGGGATTCGGCAAGGAAACCGCCGGCGACCTGGGCGACGCCATCGCGTTCCTCGACCACCTGGTGGAGCTGGGCGTCAATGCGGTGGAACTGCTGCCCATGGCCGAATTTTCGGGCAACGTGTCCTGGGGCTACGGCGACAGCCACCATTTCTGCGTGGAAGGCAGCGCCGGGGGAAGGGACAAGTACCGCCATTTTGTGCGGGAGTGCCACCGCAGAGGCATCGCCGTCATCCAGGACGTGGTGTACAACCATTACGACCCCAATGCCGCCCGGGCGCAATGGAAGTACGACTCGGACAACGACGAACAAAATATCTACTACTGGTTCGAAGGCCACCCGTCCGACTACCGGTTCCCCGACGGCAGGCCCTTCCCGACCGGGGGCTACATCGACAACGGCTCCACGGGCTATACGCCCCGGTTCTGGGAAGAAGCGGTGCGCCAGCAGTTTATCAGCAGCGCCGCTTTCCTCCTGGAAGAAATGCATGTGGACGGCCTGCGGGTGGACCTTACCCAGGCCATCCACCGCGACAACGTGCTGCATGCCGACGGCCGCCCGGTGGGCAGCGCCAACATCTTCGGCCAGAAGTTTTTACGCGAGTGGAGCCGTACCCTGAACATGATCCATCCTACGGTGATGCTGTTCGCGGAGGACCATACCGGCTGGGAAGGCGTCACCCGACCGCCGGCACAGGGCGGGCTGGGCTTTGATTATACCTGGGATGCCGAATTCTACCACAACCTGGTCGGCGACGCCGATGCGGCCGGCGGCAAGGCGCGCCTGCTGAAACAGGCCGGCACGGGCGGCAACGAACCCCTGCCGATGGACCGCTTCTCCGGCTCCCTTTTCGCCAGCCAGTTCAACCGGGTGGTCTTTCACGAGTCGCACGACGAGGCGGGCAATGCCCAGGGCTCGGTCCGCACCCTGGTAGTGGCCGCTAATTATGCCCCCCTGGTAGGCGCCACCCGCATCGCGGCGGAAAACCGCGCCCGCCTGGCGGCCGGCCTCTCGCTGCTTTCCGCCGGCACGCCCATGTTCTTCATGGGTGAGGAGGTGGGGGCGCAGAAGCCCTACACCTTCGACAAATTCATTTACAACCGCGAGGATATCCTGGTCGAAAAGCAGGAAAGCGGCAAAACCCTTTTTCGCTTTTACCAGGATATCATCAGCCTCAGTCGCCGCCTTCCCTCCATCCGCACGCAGAATATCGACATCCTGCATGTTTCCAATACCAACAGGGTGCTGGTGTTCAAACGCTGGAAGGGAGCGGAGGAGGTGATCATTGCGGCCAGCTTCAACAACACGCCTTTCGCCAACGGCTATGTGGTTCAAAAGGATTTTTTGGGCATTCCCAATGCCGGCTGGAAGGAAGTATTCAACAGCGATGCCGCCCTTTATGGCGGCCGCAATATCGGCAATGGAGGCGGCACGCTCTTTTCCTCCCAGGCCCGCCTGAACGTGGTGATCCCCGCCAACGGCTTCGTGGTGCTGGTAAAGCAATAGGCGGCCAGCCTCCCCCTCCGGTGGAGGGGGAGGCGCCGTTATTCTTCCTCCTCCACGATTTCACCTTCCGGCAGTAAGGCTTTAGCTTCACTGTCGCTGAGGGCTTCTACGCTTTTGAGCTTGCGCTGGATGGCGCGGGTACGGACGCCGACGACGTCTTCCAGCTGGTTGAGGCCCGTTTGAATGTTGTGCTGTGCCTTTTGCAGCAGGCCGGCGAAATTCTGGAATTCCTTCTTCACGGCGCCCAGGGTGGACCATACCTCGCTGCTGCGCCGCTGGATGGCCAGGGTGCGGAAGCCCATTTGCAGGCTGTTGAGGATGGCGGCCAGGGTGGTGGGACCGGTAATGACCACCTTGCACTGGCGCTGGATCTCTTCGAGCAGGCTGGCCTTGCGAACTACTTCGGCATAGATGCCTTCGAAGGGCAGGAACATGATGGCGAAGTCGGTGGTATTCGGCGGGTCGAGGTATTTATCGCAAATGTCGCGGGCCATTTTGCGGATGGCCGCCTCCAGCAGCTTTTGGGCGGCCTCCACGGCCACGGGGTCGCCGGCCTCGTAGGCGTTTTGCAGGTATTCGTAGGGCTCGCGGGGGAACTTGGCATCGATGGGCAGCCATACATACTGCCGGTCGCCGTCGCGGTTGGGGAACTTGATGGCGAACTCCACGTTGTCGCTGCTGCCGGCCTTTGTCTTCACGTTCGCTTCGTACTGGTCGGGCGCCAGCACGTTCTCCAGCAGCATTTCCAGCTGCACCTCACCGAAGCCGCCACGCATCTTGACGTTGCTCAGCACCCTTTTCAGTCCGCCCACGTCCTGCGCCAGCGTCTGCATTTCGCCCAGGCCCTTCTGCACTTTTTCCAGTTGGTTGCTCACCAGCTCGAACGACTGGCCCAGCCGCTCGTTGAGGGTTTTCTGCAGCTTCTCGTCCACTGTTTCGCGCATTTTTTCCAGCTTTTCCTCGGTCTTCTGCACCAGCTCGGCCTGGCGGGCCTCCAGTTGGCCGAACTTCTCGCGCTGCAGGCCGTTCATGGATTCCACGCTCTGGGTGAAGGTCTCACGGAAACCCTTGAACGAAGCTTCCAGCGTTTGCCGCATCAGGTGGCCGTCGGTTTTCGCCTGTTCGTTCATGTGGGTAAGGCGTTCTTCCACCTTGGCGGTGATCTTTTCCAGCTGCAGCAGGGTGCGGGTGGCCAGTTCCTTTTGTTCGGCCTTCAGTTCGTCGAACTTCAGGCGCTGGTCCAGGGAGAATTCTTTGAGGCTGGCGGTGATGGTATCGCGGTTGGCGCGGTTGTTCGCCTCCACCTTGTCCACCAGGGCGGAGATCTTTTCCTCCAGGGTGCGGTTCACCAGTTCCGCCGCCCGGGCGTTCTGTTCGGTGATGGCCCGCAGGGTGCCCGCCATTTCGGATTTGAAGACCAGGAGCGTATCGTTCAGCTCGCGCCGGTTCTCCTTGGCCAGGGCGGCGCTTTCCTCACGGTTTGCCTTAAAATCCTCGCGGAGGTTGGCGCTGATCTTGTCCAGGGCCCCGAACAGCGTGTCGAGCTTGGTGGAAAGCACAAAGAGGTTGTTGTTCGGCCGCGGCCGGAACTGGTAGATCAGCGCGATGGCGACCAGCACGAGTCCGCACAGCACCAGGAGGATTACCTGCATAGTGATTGATTTTGGTGTTGAAGGGGGCTAACATAGCAAAAAAGCCAATATCCTTAGGCAAAGTTTGCTAAAAATATTTGCAACGGGGCTATGGAAGGGGCAATTGCGCGTTATTTCCTATTTTGCTTGCAGGCGTCTTTACCAAAACCCACCTCCATGCTACCCGATTTTGACCAGGAAGGCCACCGCGGCTGCCGGGGCCTGATGCCCGAAAATACGCTCCCTGCTTTTTTGCATGCCCTCCAGCTGGGCGTTACCACCCTGGAGATGGATGCGGTGATTACCCGGGACGGGCAGGTGGTGCTGTCGCACGAACCCTTCTTGAGCCATGAGATTACCACCAAACCCGGCGGCGGGTTTATTCCTGAAGCCGAAGAAAGGCAGTACAACATTTACCGCATGACCTACGACGAGGTCAGCCGCTACGATGTAGGCCTGAAGCCGCATCCCCGTTTTCCGGGGCAGCAGAAGCTCGCGGCTGTAAAACCCCTGCTGGCCACCGTGATCGACAACGTGGAAGCCCGGCTGCAGCTGAGCGGCGGAACGGTCGGATACAACATCGAAACCAAGTGCACGCCGGCAGGCGACGGCCTGTTTCATCCTGGCCCGGCCATCTTTACCGACCTGCTCATGCAGGTGATCGAAGCAAAAGGGATTACCGATAGGGTCATTATCCAGTCGTTTGACGGGCGTACGCTGCAACACCTGCACCGGCAGTATCCCTCGGTAAAAACGTCTTTGCTGGTGGAAGAACCCGACCGGGCTACACCAGAGGAGCAGTTTAAAAAGCTGGGCTTTGTTCCCCACATTTACAGCCCCGAATACACGCTGGTGGACGGGTCGGTGGTGGCCGCCTGCCACCGGATGGGTGTTCGCGTACTTCCCTGGACGGTGAACGAGCTGCCGCAAATGAGGGCCCTGAAAAAGATGGGCGTGGATGGGCTGATCACGGACTACCCCGACCTATTTGCGGCCCTGGAACAGGAAGACGAACCATAAATCTGGAGCTGTACCGCCCCATACATGGCCGGAAATTAGTATATTTTATATGGAACAATCCTATGCCAACATGATACTGCAACAACCCTTCCCGCTGACCTTGCCGGCCGCCCGCTGGCGGTTTCCGCTGATTGCGGGGTTCATTGTTTTCCTGATCATCTACCTCTACCGGCCTTTTGAACTGAGTACCGTAAAGACGCCTTACTTTTTCCTGCATGCCTTGTGTTACGGGCTGGGCACCTTTGCCACCGCCGCCCTGAACGCCTACCTGCTGCCGGTGGTCTTTCCCAGGTGGTTCGTGGAGGAGCGCTGGACCCTGGGCCGGGAGCTGCTGCTGATGGCCTGGCAGGTTTTCTCCATCAGCTTTACCAACATGGCCATCACCTACCTGCTGTACCGCGGCAATATGTCTTTCCTGACCATTTTTGACTTTTTGTATGATACCACGGTCGTCGGCCTCTTCCCGGTAACGATCATCGTGCTGATTAAATATATCCTGCTCCTGCGCCGCAACCAGACCGATGCCCTGGTGATGGACCTGGACCTGAAGGACGCACCGCCGGTGGCGGCACAGGAAGGAACCTTCGTCACCCTCACCGGCGACAACCAGAACGACGTGCTGAAGGTGCCCGTGGACAGCATCTACTTTATTTCCTCGGCCGACAACTATATTAAGGTGTTTTTCGAGGTCCATGACCGGCTGGCATCAAAGGTGTTGAGGGGTACGTTGAAGAAAGCAAAGGAGGCCCTGGACGACTACCCGCAGTTTTTCCGGTGCCACCGCTCGTACCTGGTGAACCTGAAACGGGTGGAACGTGTCAGCGGCAATGCGCAGGGCCTGAAGCTGCACCTTCAGCATGCCGAAGAAACGGTGCCGGTTTCGCGCAACCTGAACGACGCCCTCCGCTTTCACCTGCAGCAGCAGAAGAGCCCTGCCGTACAGCCCGGGGCCCTGTAAACGGTCCCTTTGCCCTGCCATTCGCCCCTTGGGCGGGCAGTTCGTCCCTTCTGTTTGGAGCAGGCCTGCTGCCATCGGCATCTTTGTGCGGACACCCATATTTTGTTTTCTCCGCACAAAAAATCGATCATGGCCACCCTTACCTCCACCCTGCTGCTGCTCCATATTGTTTCGGGCTTCCTGGCCCTGGTTACCGGCTTCCTGTCTATGGGGAACCGCAAAGGCGGCCGCCGGCACCGCCTGACCGGCAAACTGTTTTTCGCCGGTATGACCGGCGTATTCCTGACGGCTACCGCTCTTTCGCTGGTCAAACAAATTCCTTTCCTGTTCATGGTAGGCTTTTTCAGCTACTTCCTGGCGTGCTCGGGTTACCGGGCGCTCTACCGCAAGCAGGCGCACCTGGGACAAAAGGCCAAAGGCCTCGACTGGCTGATCAGCGGCTCGGGCGTGCTGTTCGGGCTGGGCTTGCTCCTCTTCAGCCTCGGCTGGTTTCAGCAGCGGGGCGCCTGGGGCCTGGTGCCGTTCACTTTCGGCTCCGTCTGCCTGGCCCACGGGCTGATGGACATCTGGGGCTATTTTGTACGCCCGGGGGACAAACAGCATTGGCTGCTGACCCATGGCGCCCGCATGGGCGGGTCCTTTGCCGCTGCGCTGACGGCCTTTATCGTCGTAAATTTTTCCCTGGGCAGCTTTACGTGGGTGCTGTGGATCCTTCCCGGCCTGCTGGTGGGCGTGTGGATCGGGCGGCTGCTGAAGCCTTACAAAAGGAAAAAGAAACAGGAAACACCGGCGCTTCCTGCAGAAGCAATCAGGTGATGTAATGCGCCGCCACCCCGGCAAAAGCGGTTACCTGTGCCTGTTGCCAGTCGGGAGGACGTTCCAGTTCGGCCGCCATGAGCGCCGCCACCCGGGGCGCCGCTTCCAGGGCGGCACGGGCGTCGAGGAACAGCAGGCGCAGGCGGCGGGCCAGCACATCCTCTACCGTGCGGGCCATTTCGTGGCGCACCGCCCATATCACTTCGGCTTCCGTATACGGCAGGCGCTCCACCAGGCGCCGGCGCAGCGGGGGCTGTATTTCCATTAAGGCCTGCACGGCAGTGGCATCGCTCCCGTAAAGCTCCAGGTGGCCTTCGGCCGGGGCGGCAGCAGCGCCGTGTAGCCGCAATTTCTGGGTGGTGCACTTCCGTGGGGGAAGGGCGCCGGTTTTCGCCACCACGTCCACCGCGTCCTGGGCCATGCGCCGGTAGGTGGTCCATTTGCCTCCGGTGATGGTGACGAGTCCCGAAGGGCTGAGGCTGATGCGGTGCTCCCGCGAAATATTTTTGGTCACATCCTTTCCTTTTTGGGGGGAGGCCAGGGGGCGCAGGCCGGCAAACACGCTGAGGATATCGGTGCGGCAGGGCCGCCGTTCCAGGTAGGGGGCCACCGTTTCCAGGATAAAGTCGATCTCTTCGGGCAGGGCCACGGGCTCGCTGGAAAAGTGCAGCAGCGGCGTATCGGTGGTGCCCACCAGCAGCCGGCCGTGCCAGGGAACGGCAAATACCACGCGGCCGTCGGGGGTTTTGGGAATGAGCAGGGCGTCCTGTTCGCCCAGGAACGAAAGGGGAAGCACCAGGTGCACGCCCTGGCTGGGCTTTACCAGCGGGGCGCGGCCCGGCTCGTCCAGCTCCAGCAGGTCGCCGGCAAACACGCCGGTGGCATTGATCACCACCCGGGCCTTTATTTCATATTCCCTTTCTTCTTCACGGTCGCGGGCTACCACGCCGGAGACCTTGCCCACGCTGTCTTTCAGCAGGCGCTGTACGGGGCAGTAGTTGAGCAGGACGCCGCCCCGGTCGGCGCAGGTCTGCGCCAGGCTGATGGCCAGGCGGGCATCGTCGAACTGCGCGTCGTAATACACCACGCCGCCCCGGAGGCCGGCGGCGCTGATGTTGGGCAGGCGCCGCTTTACTTCCCTTTTTCCGATATAGTGCGAGGCCCCCAGGCTGCGGCGGCCCGACAGCCAGTCGTACAGCTTTAAGCCGGCATAATATTGCACTACGTCCCACCGGCGGTAACAGGGGATGATGAACCGCTGCCGCCGCACCAGGTGGGGGGCATTGTGCAGCAGCAGGCCTCTTTCGGACAGGGCTTCGTATACCAGGGGGATATTGCCCTGGGCGAGGTAGCGTACGCCGCCATGAATGAGCTTGGTGCTGCGGCTGGAGGTGCCCTTGGCAAAGTCCTCGGCTTCCAGCAGCAGGGTGGCGTACCCCCGGGCGGCCGCATCCACGGCGATGCCCAGGCCGGTGGCCCCGCCGCCAATGACCAGCACATCCCAGGCTTTCTCCTGGGAAAGGCGCTCAAGAAAGGCGTGACGCTGGAAGGTGGCTGGGCTGTTCATAAAGATTAGCCGCTCTGGAGCAGCTCTTCAGAAATAAGAAAAATATCAGGCCAGAAAATACCGATATCCTGTTTCCCGTCTTCCTAAAGCTTTTGATTGAATAAAAAAGGTATTTACCGGTAACAGACGTTGGCGTGTTCTGATATACTTTCATAAGCGCTTCCTCATACTTTATCCGTCCCCATTGATCCTCAGGACGCCCGGTAAACGCCTGCGCCATTGACGGCCGGCAGCCCATGTGTCCCCTTCCGTTGTCAACCAACCCTTCTTCCCATTTTCCATCAATGTTTAAATCATAGGCTATGTCTAAAAGCATCTTCCGCATTTTCAGCTTTGACGAATTCAACAGGTACCTCCGCCAGACCGCCTTCCGGCGTAGGATCACCTTCGTGCAGAACCACCACACCTGGAGGCCCGACTACACCCATTTTAACCATAAGGCTCCCCAGTACATGACCCTGCTGGAAAACATGCGTCATGCGCATATACATACCCGTGGCTGGCAGGATATCGGGCAGAACATTACCATATTTCCCGATGGAATGGTCGGACTTTGCCGGGCCCTGGACCTCACGCCTGCCGGCATATACGGAGCCAATACAGGTGCCATCTGTATCGAGAGCCTGGGAAACTTCGACGAAGGCGGCGACCAGATGACCCCTGAACAAAAAGACGCGATCGTTAAAACCAATGCCGCTTTATGCATCAAGTTCGGGTTACAACCGGTTCCCCACCAGGTGGTCTATCACCATTGGTACGATACCAAAGGCAGGCGTTTTTCACCTGTGGACATTGACAACGGCAGGGTGCTACGTCATAATTTACAGAAAACCTGTCCCGGAACGAATTTCTTCAGGGGTGCGGGTGCGCCGCGAGGCAATACCATTCAATCTGCCACCACCTATTTTTATCCCCTCATCACCCAGGCAATGCAGGCGCTGCAGCGCAGTCCCGTCTCCCCGGTGCAGCCGCAGCGAAAAAGAGTAACCGCCGACAAACTGAACGTACGCGCCGGAAGCGGCGCCAACTTCCGGGTAGTACGACAGCTGTTCCAGGGCACGGAAGTGCAAGTATTCGATACCGCCAGCAACTGGTCGCGTATCAGCCTGAATGCCGAGGAGTGGGTCAGCACCAAGTTCATCGCCTAACCATTTTCCCAACCTAAAACCTCTGTTTATGAACCACGAAACTAAACCCGTTGCACCAGCAGCTTTCATGGAATTTAAAAAATACCGGGAACACGAATGGTTCCGGCTCCTGTTTATTTTTCTCACGGCCCTTGGCCTTCTTTACATTTATTCGCATGTAGTGATCCATAAGGATGCCGGTTATGAATACGAACGGCTGGACAAAGGGCAACTGCAACACATCAACACCATCTACCTGGACTCGGTGAACCAGGCGGAAGAAGCCCCCGACGGCATCCTGCGCCGGAAAAGCGAAAAGGTGATTTCCTATATTCAAAACCAATTCAACAACAAGGTTGATCCACTGCAGATAAGCAGAATACGTCCTGACTTGTACGCCGCCCGACAGCTGGAGGCTATCAGCTACCTGGGCACCCTTCGTTTGAGGGTACAGTCGTACTTCTGGCTCGTTGGCCCCGAGGTGTATTTCGAGATCATCTTCTGGTCGCTATTTGGCGTGCTGGCCAGCATTTTATTCAACCTGGGAATGGTAGGGCGCAACAGTACTACGGAGCCGGGAAATGCCCGTACCATTTTCGACAGCAGCGAGATTCCTTACCAGTTTGCCAAGCTTCTGTATGCACCGCTCTGCACCCTTTCCATCGTGCTGGGATACAACTTTTTTAATGATCAGAACATTGTGGACATCAGTTCCAGCAAGGGGGTGATCGTTTTTGCCTTTCTCGGCGGCTTTTACTCTTCCCGGCTGATCGCCTTCATGGACCGCCTCAAGGAAGTGATCCTCCCGGTCAGCGGCACCACCGATCTGCAGGTGAACAAACAGACCGCGCCTGTATTGCTACGAAATATCACCCTGGACCTCCAGCCCGATCCGGCCACACTGCCGGCAGAACAACTCAGCAGCATTGCCGAAATAGGGCTTGGCAGCGCCACCGTTGTTTTGGAGCATGAAGAAACCGGGGAAGTGGTACCGGCAGAAAGAGCAGGTGAAGACCAGGCAGCGATCTTTTCGGTGACCAGCCTGAAGCCGGGGAAATATACCATCAAAGCCTCCTGGTCAAAAGAAGTGGACGAAGAGCCCCTGACCCTGGAGGCAGAACAGCGGGAAGAAATCAAAAACGGGGATATGACCCTGGTAGTCCTCATGAAGAGAGCCCCCGGCGAAGGATAGTAGCCGCGCCCGGGGCCACCTGTATCCCGGCAACCTTCCTAAAGCCCCCGATCCTGGGAAAAGGCGAAAGGTCTTCTGCTTTCTTTTCCTCATTCATCAAACCTTTTATTATGACCAGAATATTTTTATTTATTGCTTTTGCACTGTGGAGCACCTACGCCCAAGGCCAGGGTCACCTGGCTCCTGACTCCGCAGGACTTAAAAACGCTGATAATGATCCGGCCAAAGAAGAAATCCGCGAATTATATTACGAGGTATTGCCTCTTTCCGGTAAATTACCCGTGCAGCTGAAGGTCTTCCGGAATACAAATGGCTACTTTAACATTCACCTGGCCTATACCCACCCCGCAGGTGAATTCCCCGACTCCACCTATACCGTAAAATCGGTCATCAACCTGAACGAGCATTTCAGCTTCGCGGAATTTGACGTTATTGTAAAGCAACTGGTGGCCGGCATCCCTGCGGCACAGGACCAAAAACAGATCGCCGATTATAGGCTGTCGGATCTGTATATGAGCATTATGCAAAAAATAAAGAACAAAAACAGCCCTGAGCTCATTGATTTGCGCAGCCGGCTGGACGCCTATGAACAAATGGATGAACGGCAGGCCATCGGCGGGGTATTCAAATTGAAAAACGACACGGTGAGCACCTACAGGACCCTGCAAGCGATCCGGCCGCTCCGGAACATTTGGCTGAAAGCACGCCGGCAAATGATTCGGGGCACCCTGCGTCCGGATACGGCGGCACCCGCCGGCTGGATTGCACAACCGGGCCGGAAGGAAGAAAACTACGAACGCGTACGAAATGAAGTGGTCCGCTACCAGAAAAGGCTGAATCCGGCCGCTGACAGCAACGCCGGGGAAACCCGTAGAACCGCTTTACTTGCCGTATCGGCGCACCTACCTACGGCACTTTCCAACCGCCTGGCGGGGCCATCTGCAGTGCCCGACGCCAACAGCTCCGATCCGGATCAGATCCGCCGGCAACCTGTGCAGCCGCTTACGCTACGGGACAGCCTGATCCATATGGTCGCCGAAAAAGACCCCTACCTGATCGCCTGGCGAAAAAGAAGGTCATTCAAAAAACTGGTCATGGCCCATTTAACGGAAAAAACAAAAGGGGCCTTTATACTCGACTCCGCGTTTTTTAAATTTTTCAACAATGCTGTGGATAAAATGGCCATCTACGGCACCTATTACAGCGATACCGCCAACGGAAAAAGGCCCGGACGCAGAATAGCACACAATCATCCCATTCGGGCGCATAACAACAGCTTTGGGCTGAGGGCGCTGAACGTCCGGACCAACCAGCATTTCGTGGTCAATTCCGGTTCGGTCAACCAGTATTCCATCCGGCTGTCAGATCTTTTTGAATACGTGCCCCAGAACGAAAACTTCAGCTACATCGTCAAAGACCAGTCCTTTATGCTACGGGCCGGGGGGCCGCAACAAAACCAGGCCCAGGCATTGCGACGCCGGTCGCTGTACGACTACCTGACGGCAATTACCTTCCTGGACTTCCTGGGCCTGAACAACAACCTGAACAACAATTTCATCCAGCTGGAGGGAAGAAGCCGCTTTCCCCTGCGGTTGTCCACGGCCGAGCGGCCCGCCTGGATGGCCAACACCATCTGGTTGCCGATGTTTGAAGCCTACCTGAACGCCTCTTTTGTAAACGGGAACAACATCAACGGAGCCAAGTCGCAGGTATTCGCCCAGAATAAGGATACGCTTTTTTACGACTATTTCGACCTGGTGCGGAATTACAATATAAAGACGGGTTTCAGCCTCGGGCTGGCCGCCTTCCAGTTCAAATCCATCCATTCGAGGATTTACGTCAACTGGGAAGGGAAAATGTACCGGACCGCCTTTTCCTATACCAGCATTTCGGAGCGCGCCGACAGCATTTATGACACCAACATTTTTTCCTTATCACAGGGCTTGTCGCTGCTGTTTGAATACCGGCCCGACTTTAACATAGGAGCGGACCTGCGCCTGTCCTGGGAGCCGGGGGTAAGGCCGCTTTCCAATAAAAACAACACACTGAAATACATTGCCGGGCAAGGGCCCGTATTTAAGGATGCCGCCTATAAGTTCCAGCCGCTGGGAAGAAAGGAAAAGGGCGTGCTCGGCCTCGAACTGAACGCCTACACCTTCATCAATCCATTAAAGGAAAAGAATGACGGCCTGTTTTTCCGCCTGGCAGCTTATACCAATAGGAGCCTGACCCAGATCAGCCCTTACCTGCTCATTGGTTATGCTACCAGCCTGAAAGGCCTGGTCAAGAAAAACAGCGAAGCGGGTAAAATTCCATAAACCGGGATCTTGCATAAATACCCATCAGGCGGCTCATGGAAATATGGAAGAAAATCAGGATATTGACCACCGGAAAAGGATGAGGCCGTCCTTTTCCGGTTCCAATCGTTCCAGGAGCAACCCGGGGGGGTGCGGCTTTTCGGTGAAGAAGGGAGCTCCGGAGGAAAAATGGACGCTTTTGGTTTCCCTGGTACCGCCAAAAGCCGACTATATACAGGGAAGTTCCCGGAATTCAATCGCGCAAAACAACCCCATATGAATACCTCCTCTCTCAACCCCAAAACCCTGCTCCTGCCGGAGTACGACAAGGAAACCTCGCAGCATGCCGTCGGCTGGGTAAAGCACAATACCGCCATCATGGTCGTCCACGGCATCGGCCACCAGCAACCCCTGGAAACCCTCGACCAGTTTGCCCGCGGCCTCGTGGAAAGCTACCAGCAGCTGTTCCCGGGCTGCATCTCCACCGCCCATAAGGTGCAGACCATCGAGCGGGACGGCGAGGTAGCCTTCCAGAACGTGCTGCAGATAAGCCATTCTGACTATCCCGGCCGCACCATCGACCTTTACGAATACTACTGGGCCTACTGCACCCAGGACAAGGCCGGCCTGACCGACATCAACCTCTGGCTGCAGGGAGTGGCAAAAGGTGCCAAGAAACACTACCGCCACCTCAACGAAGACCTGGGTATCCGCTTCCAGGACGAAAGCCTGTTTTTTAAAAACGGCAAGTTCGTGGCCTGGAAATACGACCTGTTCCTGAACTTCGTGGTGAAAGCCGCTATCCTGCTCAACTTCATCATCGAGCTGGTGCTGAAAGTGATCGGCCTGGTCCCCTTCGTGGGCAACATCGCCCAGTCGCTGCTGAAAAAGCACTTTGAAAACCGGATCCACAAATTATCGAACCTGGTGGGAGATATCGTGATCTATAACGTCACGGATGAAAAATCCAGGTTCTTCCCGGTACGGAAAAAGATCCTGGACGGCGCCACCCAAACGCTGCAGGAGCTGCTGGAAAGAACCGAGGACAACGAGCTTTGCTATCCTTCGGTGGTGGTGGCCGGCCACTCGCTGGGCAGCGAGATCGCCTACGACGCCATCAACCGCCTGAACCTGCTGGCCAATACCGGCAAGCTGAAATACTATGACCAGGACGGATTGGCCAAACAGGGCTTTTTGGAAAAAGGCGTTCCCGCCTGCCTGTCGGAGCAATTGAACGGCTTTATCACCTTCGGCAGCCCGCTGGATAAGATCGCCTTCTTCCTGCGGCAGGTGGTGCCGGAAAATTTCTATCTCTGGCAGCAGATCGTCGACCATTACCACTGCTTCAAGCAGGGCGCCTGGACCCAGACCGCTGCGGCGCATAAGCTGACCGGCTCGTCCATCAAACGCCTGTTGGACGATATCCGGTGGAACAACTATTACGACAGCGACGATATGGTCAGCGGCCGGCTGGATTACTACGTCAACCTGACCAACGTGGAATGCCGCTTCAACTGCCTCAGCCAGTTCTCTCCCAAACCCTCGAAGTTTACCCACAGCCACTACTGGCAGTGCGCCTACTTTTACGAGGACATTATCCGGAACTTTTTATCACCTAAAAACAGGGAATCTGAAAATATACAGGCAGCCTAACGCCTGGCATCCGTCACCGTACATCAACACCCGGGTAGCCGGCAGCCCTTACCAAACGGGGGCGCCGGCCTGCCTGCACGCTTTCCAAAGACGTCTAAAAAACTAACGCTATGCCGAAAAGTATCTTCCGCCTCTTTACGTTCGATGACTTCAACAGGTATCTTCGCCAGACTACCTTTCAACGCAAGGTTACCTTTATCCAGAACCACCACACCTGGAGGCCCAACTACACCCACTTCAACCGGGAAAACCCACGACATATGGATCTGCTGGAAAACATGAGGAACGACCATATGAATGCACGGAAGTGGAACGATATCGGCCAGAACATTACCATCTTCCCCGATGGCCTCATTGGCCTGTGCCGCAACCTGGACACCACGCCGGCCGGGATACTCGGAGCCAATACAGGAGCTATTTGCATAGAAAGCCTGGGCAACTTCGACGAAGGCGGAGACGCGATGACCCCGGAACAAAAAGACGCCATCGTAAACACCAATGCAGCCTTATGCATCAAATTCGGGCTGAAGCCCATTGCCCAGCAGGTGGTGTATCACCATTGGTATGATTCCGCAGGCAAGCGTTTTCGCCATACTGACATAGACTCAGGCAAGGTGCTGCGCAGCAAATTGCAGAAAACCTGTCCCGGAACGAATTTTTTTAAAGCCCCCGGTTTGCAGGGCAATTCCGTCCAATCTGCCACCACCCATTTTTACCCGCTCATTACCGCAGCCATGAACCACCTGCAACAGGGTCCGGCCGCCCCGCAGCCACACTTCAAAACAGTGATTGCCGATACACTAAATGTGCGTGCCGGCAGAGCTATTAGCTTCCGGGTCGTCCGGCAGCTTTCCCGGGGCGAGCAGGTAGAGGTATACGATAGCCGGGACAACTGGTCGCGTATCAGTCCGGCCGCAGAAGAATGGGTGCGCTCCAAATTTCTTGCCTGATCCTTTCATTCCCTGAGTCCCCTGGATGAACCAGGAGGCGGCAGGTATTTTTTATTTCACCACAGTTGCTTTACTTTATCCACTCAAAAAAACGTTCAACCGAAACTTTAGTCATGCTCCCGTTCGACTTTTCCATTGATCTTCATTGCCATCCCACGTACAAGCCTTTAGGCAAATCCTTCAACCGCCAGCCGGGTGCCCCTTCGTCCGACCCCGGCGACCGTACCAGCATGTGGCATTACAACCCGCCCACGGTCGGCGACAAGCTGTTCAACTTCCTGGGCGGCCTGACCAAGTTCTCGCAGGCCAACCTCACCGCCGCCGCCCATGGCCGCGTGTGGGTGCTGGTGACTTCGCTGGGCAGCATCGAAAAATGGTTTTTCAACAACAAGATGGGGACGAAGTTTTTCAGCGACCTGGCCCAGAACTTCGCCACCGGCCTGGGCGACAAGCGGGTGGACGCCATCCAGGGCATGAACGACTACTTTGCCGACCTCGACCTGGAGTACCGCTTCCTGGAGGCCCGGGACAACCACCCGGTAACCATCGACCGGAAAACCTATACTTACCGCATCGTCCACAATTTTTCGGAACTCAAAGAAGTGATGGTGGCCAACGAAAAGGTGGTCAACGACCCGGAGGAAGGCGACGATCCCATCACCCTGGCGCTGATCCCCTCCATCGAGGGCCTGCATGTGCTGAACTGCGGCCTGTCGGGCGACTGCACGCCCCAGGACATTATCAACAACGTGCACCGGCTGAAGCAGCACCGCCACCGTCCCTGGTTCGTCACCTTTTCGCACCATTTTTATAATGAGCTGTGCGGACACTCCAGGAGCCTGGGCGGAGTAACCGCCAAAAATTGCGACCAGAGCCACGGGCTGAGCACCGGCTTTACGGAATTGGGTAAAAAGGTGCTGGATCTTTTGCTGGACAACAAGGACGGTAAGCGGATCTTCATCGACGTAAAGCACCTGAGTCCCCAGGCCCGCAACGAGTTTTACCAGCAGCGCCGCACCCGCTACGGCAATGTGCCGGTGATCATCAGCCATGGCGCCTGCAATGGCCTGCCGCACTTCGGGGCCGAGAAGTCTGCCTTCCCGCTCCTGGGCGACACCATGAGCCGGGGCGAGATCAATTTTTACGACAACGAGATCATCGAGATGGTGCGATCGCAGGGCATCCTGGGCCTGCAGCTCGACGAGCGACGGATCGCCAGCGAGGAAAAGCTGAAGCAAACCAAGAATTCGGTGTTTCGCAACCGCATCATGCACTACCGCAGCGAGCTGCTGTGGAACCAGGTACAGTACATCGCCGAGTTGCTCGACCACCACGGCCTGCCCGCCTGGGACAACCTGGCCATGGGATCGGACTACGACGGCATTGTAGACCCGCTGAATGCCTTCTGGACCCTGGAGGAATACAGTGACCTGAAGCAATACCTCGAACGCCACGCCCATAATTACATGAAGGAAAAAGGCCACCTGCTCAAAAACGCCTTCAATAAAGTGGAAGCCGATGTGATCGTGCAGAATATTTTCCAGAACAACGCCTGGAGGTTTTTCGAACGCTGGTTTTAAAATAAGCATTCCCTTGCCCGTGTACTTACGGGCAAGGGAGTATTTTTAGACAGCTGGAACCGTTTTAAAAAATTTTACAATCGCTTATCCGCTTATGAAAACCAGCTTGCTACTTATCGCAGGGTTCCTTCCGACCTTATGCATGGGACAAATTAATAGGATGGATATCGATTCATTTGAACGGATCAGATCCTCCAAACAAATAGGCGTAAAACAACTGAAGCGCGATGATAGCGTGATCCACAGGAACCTTATTGGAGCCTGGCGGGATCAGAATTCTTCCTTTACGTTTGATAAGAAAGGCATCATGACCACGTATTTTGATGACCCGAAAGAAAGTACCCGCCACAAATGGACCGTAAAAAACCGGGTACTTTACCTGAACCCGTCAGGAATTGAGCCGGGATCCCTGTTCGCCTACAAAATGAAATACTTCATTATTTACAGTTCCCCCAAAGATTTAGAGTTCAGGTACATTGATAAAAAAGCCGACTCTACTGTCTGGATCGCACGGAAACAACCGTTACAAAAAAGATGAGGCCGCACCTGCAGGTGCTACGGATGCATCATCAGCTACCAACCCCCTAAAGCTCAAAAACCGGTGCGACAAATTTTTACCTTATTTACGGCTCTTTTCTGCTCGACAACTGTAATTGCTCAAAAGGTTTCTGTAACCTCGGAATTACTTACACTTAAACAGGTGGCCGAATTGTTCCCGGACAGCGTTCGTAAGCGCCTGGACATTCCTTTTCCGGTTCTTCGGGTTTATAAGTATGCTGACAAGACGGGACAATACTATTGCCTACTGACCGAAAGCAGGAACGAAACTACGGCAAACAAAGACGCTCAGGGTCACAAGATCAGAGCAGTCAACGTAACGACCGACAAGAAGGGTTCATTTATCAAAGTTTGGGAAATCAACGACCATATTGTTAAGAACGACAATGGTGAAAACTCTATTTGGTTCTGGACAAAGTACATTGACTTCAAAGATTATGACGAGGACGGATTAGCTGATCCTATTATCGTTTATGGGACGTCTGGAATAAATAATTATGATGACGGAAGAATAAAACTTATCATTTACTACAAACGACAAAAAACTGCGATCAGACATCAAAATGGCGTACTGGACTATGACCGGGAAACACAAGTTGACAAGGCCTTTTACGACTTGCCGCAATCATTGCAAGCTGGCATCCATCAAAAAATGGAATTGATGATGAAGAACAACCAGGCAATCTTTCCGTCAGGTTGGCAGACCGCAATGAAAAACAAGAAGGCTGTATTCAATGAAAGACGACAATGAGCCGCCTATTCACCTTTGAGCATTTTAATTAAATAGGCACAGCGCCGCGAGCCGGCGATGATGTGGTCCACCCTTTCTACGGAGACGCCCTCGCCAAAAATTTCGCGAAAGGTGTTCATCTCGGCGTCGCAAAGGTCGGGGCAGCGCTGGGCCGCCGCGCAGATGGGGCAGTGGTTTTCTACCAGGACGAAGCCTTCGAGGGTCTTGTCCCACTCGGCCAGGTAGCCGTCGCTGTTGCGCAGCTCGGCCAGGCGGCGGATCTTTTCTTCGAGGTTAGGAATGTCTTTGAGGGCGGAAATGTATTTACTGGCAGCCTTGCGCTCCCGCACGGCAATCACCTGGTCCAGGGTTTCCTGGCCCAGCACTTCCTTAATGGATTCGATCAGCTGGGTGCTGAACTCGCCGTGGTTGTCGGGGAAACGGCCGTTGCCCTGCTCGGTCAGGCGCCAGACCTGCGCCGGCCGGCCCACCCCCCGGGATTCGGAAGCGGCCTGCACCAACCCCTCCTCCGCCAGTTTTAACAACTGCAAACGGGCACCCTCGCCGGTCATTCCCAACTCCTTGGCAATGACGGACGTAGACAGGGGTCCGCGCACTTTCAGCAGCCGCAAAAACTTATCGACAGTGGCCGTTACAGGTTTCTTATAATTTTCCAAGTATTTACTTGCTTTATACAAATATCGTAACTTTGCCCCGCTTTCCGGGCTGTCGGAGATATTTTTGCAAAATGTTGTTGAACAGAGGGGCAATAAAATCCGGCGCATCCACTGCCTATAAAGTAATTTTGCACGGCCGTTGGAGCTTCGAAAGCCTTTTCTACACAAAAAATTATATATAAAAAAGTAATTACTATGATTACTGTTTCCGAAAAAGCAAAGGACTACATTTCCCAACTGATGCAGGATCAGAACGAAGCCCCCGGCTCCTTCGTACGCGTAGGCGTCAAAGGCGGCGGCTGCTCCGGCCTGGAATACCAGATGAAATTCGACAGCGAAATCAAACAGGGCGACGAGGTGTACGAAGACAAGGGAATCAAGATTGTAGTGGACTTCAAAAGCCTGCTGTACCTCTATGGAACCGAGCTCGACTACTCGGGCGGTCTCAACGGCAAGGGCCTGACCTTCAACAACCCCAACGCCACCAAAACCTGTAGCTGCGGCGAAAGTTTTTCCGTTTAACCACCGGCCCCACTTTCCTGCAACACAGAAACTATAAAATAGCGCAAAACGATATTGTAATCATGGAAAATCAAAGCAACGAAATCATTGAACAGATAGCCGAAAAGGAGTACGAGTTTGGCTTTGTGACCGACATTGAGATGGATGTGGTACCTCCCGGCCTCAATGAGGACGTCATCCGGTTCATTTCCCAGAAGAAAAACGAACCGGAATGGATGCTGGAATGGCGCCTTAAAGGCTACAACGCCTTCCTGAAGGAGCCTACCCCCACCTGGCAGAACTTCGAAATGCCGGAGATCGACTACCAGGCCATCTCTTATTATGCGGCCCCCAAGACCAAAAAGAAACTCGAAAGCCTCGACGAGGTGGACCCCGAGCTGCTGGCGACCTTCGAAAAACTGGGCATCCCCCTGAACGAACAGAAGGCCCTGGCCGGCGTGGCCGTGGACGCCGTCTTCGACTCCGTTTCCGTAGCCACTACCTATAAAGAGAAATTAAAGGAACTGGGCATCATCTTCTGCTCCTTCTCCGAAGCGGTGCAGGAACACCCCGAGCTGGTACGCAAGTACGTAGGCTCCGTGGTACCCCATTCCGACAACATATTCGCGGCCCTGAACACCGCTGCCTTCTCCGACGGCTCGTTCGTGTACGTTCCCAAAGGCGTTCGCTGCCCCATGGAACTGTCCACCTACTTCCGCATCAACACCCAGGGTACCGGCCAGTTCGAGCGCACCCTGATCATTGCCGACGAAGGCGCTTACGTGAGCTACCTCGAAGGCTGTACCGCTCCCCAGCGTGACGAGAACCAGCTCCACGCCGCCGTGGTGGAAATCATCGCGCTGAAAGACGCCGAAGTGAAATACTCCACGGTACAGAACTGGTACCCCGGCGACAAGGACGGCAAGGGCGGTATCTACAACTTCGTAACCAAGCGCGGTGTCTGCCGCGGCGCCAACGCCAAGATCTCCTGGACCCAGGTGGAAACCGGCTCGGCCATCACCTGGAAATACCCCAGCGTCATCCTGCAGGGCGATAACTCTACCGGCGAATTCTACTCCGTAGCCGTTACCCGCAACAAGCAGATCGCCGATACCGGCACCAAGATGTACCACCTGGGCAAAAACACCCGGAGCCGGATCATCTCCAAGGGGATTTCTGCCGGCCGCAGCCACAACAGCTACCGCGGCCTGGTGCACGTAGGCGCGAAGGCCGACAACGCCCGCAACTTTACCCAGTGCGACTCGCTGCTGATCGGCGACCGCTGCGGCGCCCATACCTTCCCCTACATCGAGACGAAGAACAACAGCGCCATGGTAGAGCACGAAGCCACTACCTCCAAGATCGGCGAAGACCAGATCTTTTACCTCAACCAGCGCGGCCTGGATACCGAAAAAGCGGTGGCCCTGATCGTGAACGGTTATGTGAAGGAAGTACTGAACCAGCTGCCCATGGAATTTGCCGTGGAAGCTCAAAAATTATTATCCATTACCCTTGAAGGTAGTGTTGGTTAAAACTTAAACTAGTATAGAGAATGCTGACTATCAAAAATTTGCATGCAGGAGTAGAAGATAAACAAATCCTCAAAGGTATCAACCTGGAGGTGAAAGCCGGCGAAGTACACGCCATCATGGGTCCCAACGGATCGGGCAAAAGCTCCCTTTCCGCCGTGCTGGCCGGCCGCGAAAACTACGAAGTGACCGACGGCTCCGTAGACTTCGACGGTAAAGACCTGCTGGAAATGTCGCCCGAAGACCGCGCCCGCGAAGGCCTGTTCCTGGCCTTCCAATACCCCGTAGAGATCCCCGGTGTTTCCAACATCAACTTCCTGCGCACGGCCCTGAACGAGATCCGCGCCTACCGCAACCTGGCCCCCCTGGACGCCAAGGAGTTTTTGAAACTGAGCAAAGAGCGCCAGAAACTGGTGGAATTCGACGCCAAGCTGGTGAACCGCTCCCTGAACGAAGGTTTCTCCGGCGGTGAGAAAAAACGCAACGAGATCTTCCAGCTGGCCATGCTCGAACCGAAGCTGTCCATCCTCGACGAAACAGATTCCGGCCTGGACATCGACGCCCTGCGCATCGTTTCCAACGGCGTGAACAAGCTGCGCTCCGAAAACAACGCCTTCATCCTCATCACCCACTACCAGCGCCTGCTCGATTACATCGTGCCCGACTTCGTACACGTACTGTACAACGGCCGCATCGTGAAATCCGGCACCAAGGAACTGGCCCTGGAACTGGAAGAAAAAGGCTACGACTGGCTGAAAGAGCTGCACGTTGAAGAATCTGTTTAGTTTAATTAAAAACAACAATGGCGAATCAAGTTTCCATACCATTATACGAAGAATTAGTCGGCAGCTTTGAAGAAGTGCTGGCCACGGCCGAACAAAGCACCGCCGTGCAACAGGCCAGAAGGCAGGGCATCGAAAACTTCAAAAAGATGGGTTTTCCCAGCCGCCGCAACGAAGAATGGAAGTACACCAACCTCCTCCCTTTTTTGCAGGAAGGCTACAGCACCGACGGCCGCACCTCCGTGGCCGCTGATGCCGAACTGATCGCGGAGGCCCAGGTGCCGCACCTCGACAGCTACCAGCTGGTGTTCGTCAACGGCGAACTGCAGCCCGCTACGGAGGCCGTTCCGGCCTTTATCCGCGTGATGCCTTTCGAAGACGCGCTGACCGACGAGCAGTTCGCGGCCCATTTTTCCAAAAATACCGACATCGACCAGTTCCCCATGGCGGCCCTGAACACCGCCCTGTTCTCGCACGGCCTGTTCATCGAGATCAGCCCGAACGCGGTGCTGGACAAGCCGCTGCACATCGTGCATACGTACACCGCCACGGCCAACCTGTTTGTGCAGCCGCGCCTGCTGGTGGTGGCCCGCCGCGGCGCCAACCTGAGCATCATTGAAACCATCGTTTCCAAAAGCACCGACAACAAGCTGTTCATCAACAGCCTGACCGAGGTGTTCGTGGAAGAAAACGCGATCTGCGACCACTACGTGCTGCAGACCGCCAAGGCCGGCACCCGCCTGGTCACCAATACCGAGGTAAGCCAGCTGCGCGACAGCGTTTATAGCAACTACACCTTTTCGCTGCCGGGAGCCGAGCTGATCCGCAACAACCTCCACCTGTCGCTGGACGAGTCGAATACCGAAAGCCACCTGTACGGCCTGTACCTGGGCGCCGACAACCAGCTGATCGACAACCACTCGCTGGTGAACCACCGCATGCCCCATTGCCAGAGCAATGAAATTTACAAGGGCGTGCTGCTGGACAACGCCACCGGCGTGTTCAACGGGAAGATCTTCGTACAGGAAGACGCCCAGAAGACCAACGCGTTCCAGCAGAACAACAACCTGCTGCTGAGCGATAAGGCCACCATCAACTCCAAGCCGCAGCTGGAGATCTTCGCCGACGACGTAAAATGCAGCCACGGCTCCACCGTAGGCCAGCTGAGCAAGGAAGCGATGTTCTACCTGCAATCCAGGGGTATCGGCGAACAAAAGGCCCGGGCGCTGCTCGTCAACGCCTTTGCCTTCGACGTAACCGAAAAGATCAAGCTCGAAGAGCTGGAAGACCACATCAACCACCTCATCCAGAGCCACATCCCCCTGAGCGAATCTGTTATTGACGAAACCGTTATAGACGAAACTGTTATCGATGCTGAATAGTGCCACCATATCCCGTGTAGGTGAGCTGAACATAGAACAGGTACGAAGCGAGTTCCCGTTACTCCAACAAAAGGTGTACGGGAACCCGCTGGTTTACCTCGACAATGCCGCCACCACCCAAAAGCCCGAATCCGTGATCCGGGCGATGGACGATTATTACCGCCAGTACAACGCCAACGTACACCGCGGCGTGCACCACCTGAGCCAGGTGGCCACCGATGCGTACGAAGTGGTGCGGAAGAAAGTGGCGGCCTACATCAACGCCGCCCACGAGCATGAAGTAATTTTCACCCGGGGCACCACCGACGGGATCAACCTGGTAGCACACAGTTTTGGCAAAAAGTTTATCAAGGAAGGCGACACCATCATCATCTCGGCGCTGGAGCACCACTCCAACATCGTTCCCTGGCAGATCGTCTGCGAGGACAAAGGCGCCACCCTGAAGGTCATCCCCATGAACGAAAAGGGCGAGCTGCTGATGGACGAATTCGACAAGTTGCTGGACGAAACGGTAAAACTGGTGTCGGTGACCTATGTGTCCAACGCCCTGGGTACCGTGAACCCGGTCCGCGAGATCATCGCCAGGGCCCATGCCGTGGGCGCCGCCGTGCTCATCGACGCGGCCCAGGCCATCCAGCACCTCCCCCTCGACGTGCAGGAGCTGGACGCCGACTTCGTGGCCTGCTCGGGCCACAAGATGTACGGCCCTACCGGTATCGGCTTCCTCTACGGCAAGGAAGACTGGCTCAACGCCATGCCTCCCTACCAGGGCGGCGGCGACATGATCAAAACCGTGACGTTCAAAAAGACGATGTACAACGACCTGCCCTTCAAGTTTGAAGCAGGCACGCCCAGCATTACCGAGACCATCGGCCTGGGCGAAGCGGTGGAGTATATCAACCGCATCGGCATCCACAACATCGAGCGCCGCGAACAGGAGCTGTTTGCCTACGCGGTGGCCGCCCTGCAAACGGTGGAAGGGCTGCGCTTTATCGGCGAAGCCGGGAACCGGGCGGCCTCCCTGTCGTTCCTGATCGGCGACCTGCACCCCTTCGACGTGGGCGAGCTGCTGGACAAGCAAAGCATTGCCGTCCGTACCGGCCACCACTGCACCCAGCCCATCATGGATTTCTTCAACATCCCCGGTACCGTAAGGGCTTCGCTGGCTTTTTACAATACCGAAGAAGAGATCGACAAGCTGGTAAAAGGCCTCAAAAAGGCCATCACCTTATTAAGCTAGGTAGTATGACGATTCATGAAAAACAACAAGCGATCGTCGAAGACTTCGAGTTGTTCGGCGACTGGATGGAGAAATACGAATACATCATCCAGCTGGGCAAGGACCTGCCGCTGATCGACGAGCAGTACAAGAAGGATGAAAACCTCATCCGCGGCTGCCAGTCGAAAGTATGGCTGCATGCCGACTACAAGGACGGCATCCTGTCCTTTACCGCCGACAGCGACGCCCTGATCACCAAAGGACTGGTGAGCATGGTGGTGCAGGTGCTCTCAGGCCATGCGCCCAAGGACATCGCCGAGGCCGACGTGTATTTTATCGACGCCATCGGCCTGCGCAACCACCTGTCGCCCACCCGCTCCAACGGGCTGTTGTCGATGCTGAAGCAGATCAAGCTCTACGCCGTAGCCTATCTTTCCAAAACCCTTCAACAAAATTGATTATGGAGCTGAGAGACCAGATTGAAGAAGTGCTGCGTACCGTACACGACCCCGAGATCCCGGTGAACATCATGGAGCTGGGACTGGTGTACGAGATCAAGATCGACGCCGCTACCGGCAAGGTAAAGATCGTGATGACGCTGACAGCCCCTGCCTGTCCCGTGGCCGGCGACATCATCAACGAGGTGGAAACCAAGGTGCGCGCCCTCGAAGGCGTGACCGACGTGCATGTGCACCTGACCTTCGACCCGCCCTGGAACCGGGAAATGATGAGCGAAGAAGCCAAGCTCGAGCTGGGTTTCCTGTAGCTAAGAGATAAAGAGGGAAAGAAGAAAAGTTTTCTTTCCTCCAAGAAACAACAAAGGCGATCGTGGTAAGTTACCCGGATCGCCTTTGTTGTTTTTGGGCTGGCCGTGGAGGCCGGCTTTACTGGCTTATTTTAACCGTTAAGGGAAGGAAGCCGTTGTCATAAATGGCGATCAGGCCCCGGAAGGTTTCGCCCACCTGGATCTCACGTTCCAGCAGGGAATGATCGATCAGCTCCTGCCGGAAGCGTTTATTGGCGGTGGCTGCAACGGCCATGTTGCCGGCGGCGATGGCGGGCCCGATGACCAGCCCGATGGGCGTGGAGCTGGACTTGGTTTCGGTGCTGATGTTGAGGCGCAGGGGCGTCAGCAGCAGGTACAGCAGGTAAGAGGGCACGGATTGTTTTATCGAAGCCGCGGCAGTTGCTGGGTCCAGCAGGGTCACTTCCGAGCTGCCGGAATAAATGCGGAAGTTCTGCTGGTATTTCAGGGGCCTGCCGGTATTATTGATCAGCTGCACGGCCACGATCTGCATATTACGCTTTACTTCTTTCTTCGCCAGCTTCCGGTTACCCGCCGCCTTCAGCACGTTGTACTTGTAGGAAAAGTTGCTTTTCTCGATAACGGGATAGGAAAGGGAAGAAGGATTGATCTTTTTGTAGGTGGCGGCGCAGGAGGCCATCAAAAAAAGGATACCCAGGCACAGTACCAGGTTCAGTACGGATCTCATTACAGGGAGTTTTGGTGAAAAATAAAGCGCAAATATAGGAAGGGTACCCCTATTTTCTGCGCCCGTCAAAGCCGCTCATCACGGAGATGGCGGTCAACCGGCCCTGCCGGCCGGCCACGGGCGCCAAAAAATAATCATCCTACAGGTCTCTTTTTTCATTCTTCGGTTCTCCCTGCTGCCGCTTCGGTTCTGCCGCCTGCGGGCAGGGATCCTCTTCACCGGTTCCGGCCGCCTGCCACTGGTAGATATTCCCTTTTCCACCGCTGCCGCAGCGCCTAATTTGGTCCTCAGACAAACCATAAAACCATCGCATATGAAAAAGATCCTGTTTGCCCTTGCCCTGATGATCGGTACCAGCACCTTCGCCGCCGACCTCCCTGTCAATGAAAAGGTAGCGAAGATGTTTAGCGAAACCTTTCCCCAGGCCGAAAAAGTAAAATGGTACGAAAAGGACCAAGCCTACGAAGTACTTTTTGAGAACAACGGCATTACCTGCCGGGCCACCTACGAAGCCGACGGCAGCATGACCACCCTGAGAAGGGATTATTCCGGCAAAGACCTGCCGGTCTATATCAAAGCCAAACTGAAGGAAAAGCACCCCGATAAAATGGTGTTCGGCGTTACCGAAATGAATTCCTCCGACGGCGTCTCCTACACCATCACCCTCGAAAACGATAAAAACTGGGTGACCGTAAAGGCCACCGATGCCGGCGACATGACCGTCCTTCAAAAGTTGAAGAAGGCATCCTGAGAAAGTTTACAAGTTTACGGGGTTACCAATTTACGGGTTCAGAGAGTGGCAGGTTCGTTGTTGATTTGCCACTTTTTTTTGTGGATAACTGCCTGTATAACGCTGAAAGAGACGTGTACCGAATGGAAGAAAATTTTGCGGCAAATGTCCGCCTCTTCCCGGTTGTGAAATCGTCCACAGTTATCCCACCGGTATTCACATTTACTATTTCGGCATCTTTGGAAAGAGTTATTCGTGGCCGGATATCCACATTTATGTGGAAAAACACCCAACGCTACCAATATTCAATCCCCCGATGGTGAAAAAACGGGGATATCGTGTGCATAAACCCCAAGTGAATTCACCGCTCTATCCCCGCCGGAATTTTTTTCCACCAGTCCACACCCGTAATAGTAATAGGTTTTTTCTAAAAATTTAGATACTACTAGTACTATTATGCGTGTGGATTGCTGTTAGTAACTTTCAAAAACGCATTTTTTTGCGATAAGGGGCGGCAGAGGCAATAGGCGGCAACAGGGTTCGGAACCCTTTCCCGGGGCGGCCGTTTTCAGATGACTGGCGTCCCGGCTTCTGAACTGCTTCTGACAAGCAGGGAAAGTCGCTGCAATCAAGTTGTCATGCCGAACGCAGTGAGGCATCCCCTCGGGGCACGAAAAGTCTTTTTCAGAGACAGGAAAGCCCTCCTTCGAATAGAAGCCTTCCTTCCCTCCCGAGGGGATGCCTCACTGCGTTCGGCATGACAGTCTCAAAGGTTGCCATCAGCAATAATTCATTGAGTGGCGTTCACAGCTCCGCCATCCACTTTTTGAATTCGGGGGCGGTTTCCTGGCTGATAATGAGGAAGGTGTCGGGGAGGGCCAGCTCCACTTTCAGTTTTACCCGCTCGTAGGTTTTATAGGATTTGATGTAGGCGATGTTGACAATGTGCTGGCGGTTGGCACGGAAAAAGGTTTTGGGGTCCAGCTCCGCCTCCAGGTCCGAAAGGTTTTTGTCGGTGAGCAGGCGGCGGCCGCTTTTGTCCAGCGCATAGACCACCTTGTTTTCCGAAAGAAAAAGCGCTACGTCCTCCAGCGGCAGCGAAATATGCTCCTGCCCCTTCTTCACCACCAGGCGGGTGCGCTTCGGCCGGGCCGTCTCCTGCAGGAAATTGCGGAAAAACGCATGCTGCCCCGTAAAATGCTGTTCCAGCTTTTTGTACTTCACCAGCGCCTTTTGCAGGTCTTCGCGGCAAACGGGCTTTAGCAGGTAATCGATGCTGTTGTACTCAAAAGCCCGGATCATGAACTGGTCGAAACCCGTTATAAACACAATGGGCGTGGACAGGTTCAGCCCGCCGAAAATTTCGAACGACAGGCCGTCGGTCAGCTGGACATCGCTGAAGATGATATCCGCGGAAGGAGCGTCCTTAAAATACGTCCGGCCTTCCTCCACGCTGGTCAGCACCGCCTTTATTTCCAGGGAGGGGTGCAGCTCCAGGAGGAGGCCAACCAGGGAGGCGGCAGCCGCCTTTTCGTCTTCGATGATTATGGCCGTTTTCATAAGCTGTTTTGCCTGATTAAGGGAAGTTGTACCCGGAACATATCGTCGTTGCGGTGCACATTAATGTTCTTGTTGCTGTACACCCGGTAGCGGTCATTGAGGTTGGCCAGCCCTGTTTTGGTGGATTCAAGGGCGTAGGGCTTCGGGCGAACATTGTTCTCCACGCTCACGTAATCGCCGGTAACCATGATGCTGATGTGCAATGGGTCGTTTTCGGTAAACCGGTTGTGTTTTACGGCGTTCTCGATCAACAGCTGCAGGGTGCAGGGCAAGACCATGGCCGTATCTTTCAGGCTGTGCACGCGGAAGGTAAGCTGCAGCTTCTCTTCATACCTTATCCGCAACAGGTAGAAATAATCCTCCACGAACTGGAATTCCTCTTCCAAAGAAATCAGCTCGCGGTCTTTGTTGATTAAAAAATACCGGAATACGCGGGCCAGTTTTTGGGTAAACACCTGCGCCTTGTCGGGATCGGCAGCGATCAGGTGCGAAACGGTGGTGAGGGAATTGAACAGGAAGTGCGGGTCGAGCTCCCGTTTGAGCGCCTTCATTTCGGCGCCGGCGCGCTCATGATCCAGCTGGTCCACGATCTTTTCATCCAGTTCCCGCTCCTTGGAAAGAAAAAGGGTCTCGTACAGAAGCGTCAGGAACAGGACGAAGGCGGCGCTCAGGAGGCCGCAGGTGAGAATAGTGCCCGGCTGCAGGCTGCCGGTAAAAATCTTCTGCCACAGGAAGGCGGACGTGCCGGTAAGGGCAAAGCCATAAGCAGCGGTGCAGGTACACAGTACGAACATTTTCAGAAAAACCCGTTGCCGAAAGGGCTTCCAGCGCCGCACGCCCAGCACGATTTTGACGGCTCCCTGCCACACCAGGTAAGAGGCAGTGATAAAGAAGACATTGGCGGCCAGCACCTCCACGGCGCTGAACTGCCCATACCGGGCCAGGCCCGAAAGCAAAGGAATGATGATGCCCAGCAGGGGGATGCAAAAAGCCTTGAATAGGGTGTCCTTGATCATTGATTCCGCTTTTCCGGTGAGTGCCACGATGTTCTTCGTAATTCAAATCTATCCACTACCGGCCGCTATCGCCACCCATTTATGTCCGGTGGACGTATGCTTTTATGAAAGGCATCCGGGAAATCCAGGGAATTGGTTAATTGGTTAATTTGGATATTAGGAAGGGAGCGGCTCGGTCCTATAACTTCTAACTCAGGAACATAGGAACTTAGAAACTCAGAAACTAACTGGTAAACTTGTAAACCCGTAAACTCGTAAACTCAACGAAATGACCTGGGCTGAAAACCTGTATCGTTATTATTCGGAGCTGGAGCCGCCGAAGGAGCTGCCAAACAATATCCAGTGGCTGTTTCCGCAGCAGGATAAGGCCGTTCTGGACGTGGTCCGGCGGTTCCTGGACAAGTATTACAACGATTCCGAAAGGCGGACCCTGCTGTTGGGGATCAATCCCGGCCGGTTCGGGGCCGGCATTACCGGGGTGAACTTTACTGCTTCCCGCCAACTGGAGGAGGTGCTGCAGATGGACCATCCGTTTAAAAAAGGTACGGAGCTGTCCGCCGAGTTCATTTATCGCGTGATAGAGGCTTACGGGGGCCCCGGGCCCTTTTACCAAAATTTCTTTATCGGCTCGGTCTGCCCCCTGGGCTTTGTTCAAAATGGGAAAAACCTGAATTATTATGACGACAAGGAACTGCTGCGCACCATTGAGCCCTTCCTGGTGCAAAGCATTTCCCGCCTGGTGTCGTTTGGCGTGGACCAGCGCCGCTGCCTGGTGATCGGCGGGGCGGAAAACTTCCGCTACCTGTCGGCCCTGAACGGGCGCTACCGGTGGTTCGAACACCTGGAGCCCCTGCCGCACCCCCGCTTCGTGATGCAATACAAGCGCAAAAGCCTGCCCGCCTACGTGGACCTTTACCTGGAAAAACTATCCGCTGCCGGCGACGCCTCCTAAGCCTGCTGCGGACAAATGGTACAAAATTTATACAGGTAAGGTTTTCCCCCAACGGGCAGAGCACCAGTATGACCAACAATACCATTGATTCAAACCTTTTACGGCAGATTTTCTTTATCCTCCTGATTCTTTTCCTGGGTGTGATCCTGTTCCGGGAGCTGCGCTTTTTTTTCCCTGCCTTCCTGGGGTCGGTGACCTTTTATGTCATCATGCGGAACCGTATGTTTTACCTGGCGGAGGTGCGGGGATGGAAACGCCCCGCTGCCGCCTGGATCCTGATGCTGCTGTCCTTTTTCGTTATCCTGGTGCCGATCGGGCTGCTGGCCAATATCCTTTATTCGCGGATCAGCTATATCGTCCTGCACTCCACGGAGCTGGTGGTATCGCTGCGAAAGGCCGCCACCAATGTCCGGGAACGCCTCGGCGTTGAGATCATTAAGCCCGAAGACATCCAGGACCTGGGCCTCTATTTGTCGCAGCTGTTGCCGCGGATCCTGGATATTACCTTCAATACCGTAACACTGATCGTGGCCATGTACTTTATCCTGTACTTCATGCTGGTGAACGGTCGCCGGATGGAGAATATTCTTTACGAATACATTCCCCTGGACAATACCAACGTGGACCGGATCGGCGACGAGATCACCCGGATCGTGCGGGCCAGCGCCATCGGCATTCCCCTGATCGCCCTGATCCAGGGGATCGTGGGCCTGGTCGGCTACCTCGTTATCGGCGTTTCCGACCCCTTTCTCTGGTTCATTGCCACCTGCCTGACGTCGATGATCCCGCTGGTGGGGGCGTCGCTGGTGTACGTGCCGCTGACGGTAATGCTGCTGGTGCAGGGCGAGATCGGGAAAGGCATTGCCATGGCGGTCTGGGGCTTCGGGCTGATCGGGCTCGTGGACAACCTGTTCCGGTTTATCCTCAACCGGCGGCTGGGCCAGATCCACCCGATGATCACGGCGTTTGGGGTGATTGCGGGCATCCAGCTGTTCGGGTTTATCGGCCTCATCTTCGGCCCCCTGCTTATTTCCATGTTCATCCTGCTGCTGCGGATCTATTTTTCGGAATTCCTGGTAAAAAAAAGGGAGCCCAAGCGGCTCCCGTAATGATTTAAGGCATTCGTACTGCTCACTTCCTTTACATCACCCAATAGGCCACCAATTGGGCGATAATGCCCAGCACCAGGCCCAGGTATACTTCAAAAGTGCTGTGGTCGTCGTTGATCAGGCGGGCGGTGCACACGAGGCCGGCCAGCAGGAAGGCGGCCGAAATGTAAAAGCCGAAGTTGACATCGGTCATGAAGGCAAACAGCAGCAGGAAGGTACACGCCACGCCCATGGAAATGGTGTGCATGCTGACCTTGACGAAGCTGTTGACCGTCAGGCCCGCCGAGGAGGCCAGGAAGATGGCCAGGCTCAGCATCACCAGGTGGCGCGGGAACTCGGGCTGGTTCTTCAGCACGTACCACATCCAGAAGTAATACAGGCCGCAGGCGACGTAGGGAATGATGCGGTCGCGCTGGGTTTTCAGTAAAATGGAATCGATAAAGCCGAGACCCTTGGCGATCAGCACGGTCACCAGCGGGAAAATGGTGTACATGACCAGGAAGCGAATCAGCAGCAGCAGCTTGGCGCCCGCGCTAAAGGCCGGGAACAGGGGGTTCACATAGATCAGGAACCACGACAGGTAAACCGGGATAAAGAGCGGGTGAAAGAGAATGGAGAGGACGCGGGCTGCGATGCGGATAACAGAAGGGAAAGGCGCCCCGTGGTCCGAAGCGCCTTCCAAAGATGGTTTGGACACGTTCATAATAATGCTTATAGTTCCTTCCGCAGCCGGGCGACAGGAATATTCAACTGTTCGCGGTATTTGGCCACGGTTCGGCGTGCAATATTATAACCTTTTTCCTGAAGCAGCTCCGTTAATCGCTCGTCGCTCAGGGGTTTCTTCTTGTTTTCGTACTCGATCAGGTCGCTCAGGATCTTTTTCACTTCGCGGGTGGATACTTCCTCGCCCGTATCGGTGGTCAGCGATTCGCTGAAGAAGAACTTCAGGCGGTAGGTACCGAACTCGGTTTGTACGAACTTGCTGTTGGCCACCCGGCTGACGGTGGAGATGTCCAGGCCGGTTTTTTCGGCGATGTCCTTCAGGATCATGGGCTTCAGCGTGGTTTCGTCGCCGGTGAGGAAGAAGTCGTACTGGTGGTTCATGATGGCCGTCATGGTGCTGAGCAGGGTATGCTGGCGCTGCTTGATGGCGTCGATGAACCACTTGGCGGCGTCGATCTTTTGCTTGATGAACAGCACCGCCTCTTTCTGCCGCCGGTCCTTTTTGGAACCGCGGTCGTATTCCTTCAGCATGTCGCGATAGCCTTCGCTAATGCGCAGCTCCGGGGCGTTCTTGGAGTTCAGGGTCAGTTCGAGCTTGCCGCCGTTGTTGAGGATGAAGAAGTCGGGCACTACGTAGCTTTCGGCTTTGTTCAGCTCGCCGATATTGCCGCCCGGCTTGGGGTTGAGGCGGGTGATCTGGTGCATCACCTCGCGCAGCTCGTCGTCGGTCAGGTTCAGGCCACGCTGGATCTTTTCGTAATGCTTTTTGGTAAATTCGTCGAAGTAGCGGGAGAGGGCGGCAATGGCCACTTCCACCTCCTTGCCTTCTTCCTTCTGGCGAAAGAGCTGCAGCAGGAGGCATTCCTGGAGGTTGCGGGCGGCGACGCCGCAGGGGTCGAAGCGCTGGATGCGCTTGATGATCCGTTCCACGTCCTCTTCGGAGGTAAAGACGTTCTGGCGGAAGGCCAGGTCGTCCACGATAGCGCCGGTATCGCGGCGCAGGTAGCCGTCCTCGTCGATGCTGCCGATGATCTGTTCGGCGATCTTGGACTCGGTCTCATCGAGGTTGAGCATGCCCAGCTGGCTTTCCAGGATTTCGTAAAAGCTGGTTTCCACTTTATAAGGCATGGTCTGCTTTTCTTCCTGGTCGCCGTAATTATCGTCCCGCAGCTTATAGTCTGCTATCTCGTCATCGCCTTCGTGTACGTACTCCGATATATCGATGTTCTCGTAGGCGTCCTCCGCACTGTCCTCGCTGCTTTCCTCGTAATCAGAGTCTTTTTCGGCAAACTCGTCTTTCATTTCATCGCCGAAGTTCTCGTCGAACCCTTCTTCGGTCAGTTCCAAAGCCGGGTTTTCCTCGAGTTCTTCTTTGATGCGCTCTTCCAGGTTAGCCGTAGGAACCTGCAGCAACTTCATGAGCTGGATTTGCTGGGGCGATAGCTTTTGAAGGAGTTTCTGTTGTAAACTTTGGTTAAGGGTCATTTAGGGATTTCCTTTTTTTTACGGCAAAAAGCCGCGGTTTGCACAAAAATCGAGCCGTAAATTTACATCAAATATCAAACCTATGCACATTAAGCGCACATGTTTTGGTCTTTTTCTGGCACTGGGTAGCCTGAAAGCCGCGTCACAGCTCAGTTTCCCCAAAAAGGCCGACAGCCTGCGAACAGCAAGCTTAACAAAGCTTTTGCCGTCAAACTTCTACAATCAGCACAAAGGGTTCTTCTGTAAAAAAGAAGACCAGTTGCAGAAACGCACTGGTCTTCCGCTCTTTATCCGGTTGGGCAATAAAGAGTATGTGGATAAAATGGAAAAAAGGCGGTGAGCGGGGCGTGCCCCGACGCACCCCTGACTATGCTTTTTGCATCGAGCCTTGCAGCACGCGGCGCACGACGGCCACGATCTTTTCGCCTTTTTCTTTGATCTGTTCTTCGGTCCACAGCAGGCTGATGGAAGTGCAGATGCAGCGGCTCAGCACGGCATCGCTGGCCGAAAAATCCTGGTGGTTCAGCCGCTCCAGGGCCTGCTGCTGGTCGGCCGCCAGGCGGTGCAGCGAAAGGGCGCCCTTCAGGTGGTCCCACTTGCGGATGTAGTGCCAGTTGTTGTTGAACCAGTAAAAGTTGCCGCCCAGGATGCCTTCGGCCCGCAGGCCTTCCACCACGCTTTCTGCCAGGGTGGCATCGGGCAGGAACCAGCACAGGAAGCTGCCACTGTCGCCCGAAGGGTCGGGCAGGGAGCGGAAGCTGATCTCCGGAACGGCGGACAGGATCTCCTTGAGGGCTGCATGGTTCTTTTTCTGGGTGGCCAGGAACTCGTGCACGCGGCGCACCTGGGCCAGGCCCACGGCGGCATGCAGTTCGGAAATGCGGTAGTTGTAGCCCAGGAAGGGGTGCAGGTCGGCGCCGCGGTCTACGCCTTTATGGTCGTGGCCGTGGTCGGTATAGGCATCGCATTTAATATAGGTATCCTCGCTGTTGGTGAGCACCACGCCGCCTTCGCCGCAGGTGATGGTTTTGACGAAGTCGAACGAAAAGGTGCCCGCATCGCCGATGGTGCCCAGGTATTTGCCCTTGTAGGTGGCGCCGATGCTCTGGCAGGCGTCCTCGAGCAGCAGCAGGTTGTGCTCGCGGCAGATGGCCACCAGCGCATCCATGTCGGCCATGCTGCCGCACATGTGCACCGGCATGATGCATTTGGTCTTGGGAGTAAGGGCTTTGCGCACGGCCTCGGGATTCAGGGTGAGGGTGTCGTCCACGTCCACCAGCACCGGCAGGGCGCCGACGCTGAGCACGGCTTCAAAGGAGGCGACAAACGTAAAGGCGGGCATGATCACTTCGTCGCCGGCGCCGATCCCCAGCGCGGCCATCGCCGTGGTCAGGGCGGCCGTGCCGCTGGAGGCCAGCTGGGCGTAGCCCGAACCAAAGGTGTGGCAAATGGCTTCTTCCAGTTCTTTGGCTTTCCAGATCCCTTTGCGGGCTCCGTCGAAGCCGTAACGCATCAGGATACCGGTTTCCAGTACGTCGGACACCTCCTTGCGTTCGGCATCGCTCCACAATTCAAATCCAGGCATGATTCAATAAATTATTAGTGATGAATATGAGTTTACAGTTGACAGGGCGCAAAGGTCGGGAAAGAATAGGCAACGGGCAATAGGCAATAAGCAAGGGGAATTAGGAAATTGGGATATTAGAAGATTAGGGTTCCGGTATCAGGGGCACCCTGGAAAACGGGCATAAAAAAAAGCCCCGTTCGGGGAAGAACGGGGCAGTTGATATTCAGAAACAGGAAATTCTGTCAGATTAATACGGCCAGGCTCCGGATCACGGCGCCCAGGCGCACGGCATCCAGGATGCGCTGCTTGGCGGTGCCCTGACCGACCAGGGTCTTTTCGTGCGAGGTGACGCACAGCTCGCAGCCGTTGAGGGCGCTGACCACCAGGCTCACCAGCTCGAAGAATTCCTTGCCCAGGATGGGGTTGGCCATAATGCTCATGCGGATGCCCGCCTGCGCATTGTCGTAGAATTCGTCGTGCATGAAGTGACGGAAGCGGTAATAAACGTTGTTGGCGTTCAGCAGGCTCATACAGCTCAGCACCTCGGCCACTTCCTTGTCGGTAGCGCCTTCCTTTTCGGCAAACTGCCCGAAAGCTTCCTGCAGCACGGTATTCTTTTCGTTGGCGGCTACGGCCAGGGCCAGCAGGTACGCTTCTTTGCGGGTCAGCGAAGCGGCGCCCAGCACATTGCCCACATTGATCTTCAGGTCGCGCAGGTACCGGGCATCGGCGGCAGCCAGGGCCTTCAAATTAGCCGACAACTGCTCTTCGCCCAGGCCCAGGTCCTTCAGCAGGGCCAGTGCACTATTGCTTTCGTTTACGATTCCAAACATGGTTGATTCATTTAATAGGTGATGGAAAACGTGCCTCGATTAGGCAACCAGGGTAGCTTCGCCTTTCTGCCAGTTGCAGGGGCACAGCTCGTCGGTCTGCAGGGCGTCCAGCACACGCAGCACTTCTTTCACATTGCGGCCTACGTTCAGGTCGTAGAGCGATACCCAGCGGATCACGCCCTGGGGGTCAACGATAAAGGTAGCGCGGTAGGCCACTTTCTCGTTTTGCTCCAGGATGCCCAGCTCTTCGGCCAGCGACTTGGAGGTATCCGCCAGCATGGGGAACTGCAGGTGACGCAGGTCGTCGTGGTTCCTTCTCCAGGCAGCGTGAACAAACTCGCTGTCGGTAGAGGCACCGATCAGGATGGCTTCGCGGTCGGAGAAATCCTGGAAATGGGTATTGAACTCGGCGATCTCGGTGGGACATACGAAGGTGAAATCTTTCGGCCACCAGAACATCACCATCCACTTGCCGCTGGATTTGATCTCTTCGTACGACAGGTCATAGAATTCTTTTCCTTTTTCGGTAGAAACAACTGCCTTTTTCTGAAACTCGGGGAATTGGGCTCCCAGGGATAACGTCTTATTGCTCATATCTTCTTTTATTTTTATTTTTTTTGACGGGGCAAAAGTCGGTCGGAATGCCTTATCAAATTCATTGATTGTTTCTATGCCTTCATAGACAATCCCTATAATACAGGCCCTGCGGCCATGGCGCAGTTTTGGATGCGGTTTTATTGCCGGGCTTTGTCCGGACGTACCCGGGCACGGGTGTTGTATTCCTTACTCCAATCTTATCGCATATGAAACAGCTCCTGCTTTCCATAGCCGCCATCAGCGCCACTACGTTTGCCGTCTACCTGCAGTCGGCCGGGGAGCCCGGCAGTGCCCGGGGGTATAAAATGGAGAAAGCCGTACCGGTGCATGCGGTCCGAACCATCGTCCTGGACACGGTGCTGACCCTGCCTTCCACCGGTGAGCGCATCCGCTTCCGGGGTACCGGCGCTTACGAGACCAACGGCACGTTAAAGAAAAACCAGGTGACCACCCTGAGCCGGCTGGAGATGAAGGGCATTTCGGGCGTGGGCACCCGCACCGGTCACACGTATGCCGGCAACGGACATGTCGTGGACTGGTCGCAGGCGGCGCTCCAAGGCGGCACCGCTGCGTGGACGGAACAGCAGGAATTTCGGATGCAACCCAACGGCGGGGGCGCCCCGTTCACCCTGGTGGCTACCGTGCGCGTATCGGTGGTAGCGGGCGAACCGGAAGGCATGGCCCTGGAGTCGTTCCGGATAAAAAAGTAGCGGGAGGTGGGACTATTTTAGAAATTACCGGCGCTGATCGGGGCATCGGCAGGTTGGGCGCCTTCTGCTCCGAGGGCGGGAGTTTCGGGGCAGGAAGGCGGGCACCGGAGCTTGTCCAGCAAATTGCTTAACAGCCGGGCCTCTTCATCGGTAAGGTTGCTCATCATCTCGTCCATCTGGTCCAGCACTTTTTCCAACACCTTCAGCAGGGCCACGCCTTTGGGGGTGATGGTCACATCCACCAGGCGGCGGTCTTTGGCGGAAACTTCTTTCCGCACCAGCTCCTTGGCCACCAGGCGGTCCACGATACGGCTGGTATCGCTCATTTTATCGATCATCCGCTCCCGGATCCGCATGGTGGACAGGGGTTCGGGCAGGCTGCGGCTCAGGATGCGCAGGATGTTGAATTGCTGCGGGGTGATGTCCTCGTGCGCCAGGAAGTTCTTGATCCGCTCCATGATCCAGCCATACGAAAACAGCACGTTGATCATGGCCTTCTGGTGAATGCTTACAAACGTATCCTGATGAATGTCTTTTTCTATACCCATACCAGCTTGTTTACCCTTTGATGTAAGAGGTTTAAGCTACAAACGATTTGCAACAAACCAAAATTTAAGAAAGGGAAGCGCTTATCCCCAAACCTTGACACCTTCCGAGCAGTTGGCGCAGATGTCTATATTTTTTCTACCCCGCAAAATCTTCGCCCGGAATTCGCGATACGCCTGGTTATTCCAGATTTCTTTAAAACTTTGGTCCCTCAGGTTGCCCATTTGGTGCTGCGCATCCTTATCGAAGCAGCAGGGGACCACCGCCCCGTCCCAGGTGATCACGGGATCGTGGTGCAGGCGCCAGCAATGATCGTGGCCGCTGCCGCCCTTGAAGCGCATGATCCCCTCCTTATCCTTTTTGTAGCGGCTGTATTTTCCATTAACGGGGATCAGGCCGTTGGGATCGTTCTCGAAGTCGTACACCTGCGCGGTCTTCAGCCGCACATCGTCCACGCCGATCTCGCGGGCCAGCCGCCGGACGTCGTCGACCTGGTGCTCGTTGTGGCGCACCACCAGGAACTGGAAGATAACATAAGGCGTTTTACTGCCCAATTCCCTTTTCCACTTCACGATGTTGGCGGCGCCCTCCAGCACTTTCGACAGCTTGCCGCCCACGCGGTACTGCTGGTAGGTTTCCTGGGTGGTGCCGTCGATGGAAATGATCAGGCGGTCCAGGCCGCTTTCCACGGTCTTGCGGGCATTCGCCTCGGTGAGGTAGTGCCCGTTGGTGGAAGTGGCCGTATAGATCTTCCGGTCGGCGGCATACCGCACCATCTCCAAAAAGGCCGGGTTGAGGTAAGGCTCGCCCTGGAAGTAAAAGATCAGGTACAGCAGCTCGCGGGACAACTGGTCGATGGTCTGGCGGAAAAAATCCTTTTGCAGCATGCCGGTAGGCCGCGAGAAGGCCCGCAGGCCGCTGGGGCATTCGGGGCAGCGCAGGTTGCAGGAGGTGGTAGGCTCGAAGGAAACCGAAACCGGCAGCCCCCACTGCACGCTTCTTTTCAGCCACCGCGTCAACCGGTAGCTGCTGTACACCCGGACCATATTCCACAGCCGGGGTGCGGTGAGCTTGGAAAGGAAATTGACGCTGTCGTTCCAGTTAAATGCAGGCATGAGAACAAAAAAAGTTTACAAGTTTACAAGTTTACGGGTTTATGAGTTGGTTCCTGAGTTCCTGAGTTCAGTAAAGCCGGTTAAAACCATCAAAACTATAATATAAAACGTTATATAGGGAGCGCTGCCTCCACCCAAACAACTCGTAAACCCGTAAACTTGTAAACTTGTGAACTATTTTTGCGCCCATGCCGCCGAAAATAAAGAAGAACGGGACCGGGAACGGGAAAGGAACCGGGACGGGTAGAGGTGCCGGGACCGTTAAAAAAGGGAAGGGAAAAGGGAATCCTGCCCTGAAACCCTTTCTGTATGTGATGCTGGCTGCTTCCGCAGCCTTCCTGGGCTACCTGGCCTTTTTGTGGTGGCAAAGCCGGCAGCTGCATTTTGTGCGCTACCGCGAGTTCGGCATCCCCATGCCGGTGAACTACGAGATCCACGGCATCGATGTCTCGCGCTACCAGCAGCGCATTTCCTGGGAGGCGGTCAAGGCCATGCAGGTAAAGGATATCCGGCTGGGCTTTGCCTTCATCAAGGCCACGGAGGGCAACGGCAATCTGGACCCCTACTTCCGGCGCAACTGGAAAAAAGCCAAGGAGGCCGGCATCGTCCGCGGCGCCTACCACTTTTTTATTGCCTCCAAGGACGGCCACCGGCAGGCCCAGAACTTTATCAGCAAGGTCGAGCTCGAAAGCGGCGACCTCCCACCCGTGCTGGATGTGGAGCAGACCCACCGGGCCTCCGCCGAAGAGATCCGGCGGGAAGTGAAAAAATGGCTCGAGGCCCTGGAAGAGCACTACAACATAAAGCCCATCATCTATACCAACGTGGTTTTTTACGACACTTACCTCAAAGGCTATTTCGACGATTACCCCCTCTGGGTGGCGCATTACCTGCAGCCCCAGCGCCCGCGCATCCGGCGCGACTGGGTGTTCTGGCAGCACAGCGAAGCCGGCAGGGTCAACGGCATCCTGTCGCGGGTCGATTTCAATGTTTTTAATGGAGATTCCGCCGCCTTCAAATCATTATTGGTACCTTAAAGCGTTCTAATTATAAAGAGCGAAATGGACCCTGAAGTACTCAAATATTTCAAGAAGATCGTCTTCTCCTTCAGCCTGGGCTTCTTTTGGCTGTTCAGCATGGCCACCCTGGGCATTTACTTCCAATTGGGCCTGCCCGAAGGCGGCCTGCACTGGTACAACCTGCTGTTTTACGGCTGCGTGGTGTTCAGCCTGCTGGCGCTGCTTTTTTATTATGTGCGGCTTTGGCGGAGCTGAAAAGGGTTTGTAGCTTGTGGTTTGTAGTTTGTGGTTGGCGTAACTCCGGCGGAGATAGTCGGAACAGGGAACCTTTATAATTCGTTAAGACCATTGCGCCTTTCACGACAACTACGAACCACAAACCACAAACTACAAACCGAATCAATAACTTTGCGGCTTATGTCACGCAAGCGTATTTTTTATATTATATTTTTTACTATCCTTACTATTGGCTTCTTTATGGGCCTTTCCGCGGTGATCCCGGGCTTTGGCAATCCTACCCTTCCGCCCATCGGCCATGTGGCTTCGTTTTCATTTACCAACCAGGACGGCAATACGGTAACGGAAAAGAACATCGAAGGCAAAGTGGTGGCCGCCGAATACTTTTTTACCACCTGCAAGGGCATCTGCCCCCGCCTGAACAAAAACATGCGGACCGTGTACGACGAGTTCCAGGGCGAAAACAACTTCCTGATCCTGTCGCATACCAGCGATCCCGAAACCGATTCGGCCGCCCGCCTGAAGCGCTATGCCGACTCCATGGGGGTCAACACCGCCCGCTGGATCTTCCTGACCGGCCGCAAGGACAGCCTGTACCGGATGGCCCGCCAGAGCTATAAGATCGACGACCCCGCCAATAACCTGCAAAAAATAGAGGACGACTTTTTGCATACCCAGTTCATTGCCCTGGTCAATAAAAAGGGCGAGGTGGTGAAGATCTACGATGGCCTGAAACCCAGTGAAATGAAGGAGATGTCGAAAGAGATCAAAAAGCTTTTAACCGACTAATGCCGTTGACGCTATGGACCTGACCAAATCAATCGAAAAAAGAGCGGGCGATCTCCTGCGCCGCAAGCACCTGAGTATTACGGACAGCCGGAAGAGGATCCTGTTCCTGTTCCTGAGCCAGAAGGATGCCCTTACCCATAGCGACATCGAGAAAAAGGCCGGCGAAAAATTCGACCGCGTAACGGTTTACCGCACCCTGCAAACTTTTGTGGAAAAGGGCATCGTCCATACCATTCCCACCGCCGACAACACCATCCTGTACGCCCTTTGCCGCGACTGCAGCGAAGAGCACCACCACGACAACCACGTGCACTTCGTCTGCCGCAACTGCAACACCACCACCTGCCTGGACGACGTGCTGCTGCCCGACATCCAGTTGCCCGAGGGCTATAAAGCCGAAGACGTGCAGGTGCTGATCAACGGCATCTGCCCCGACTGCTCGCCGGAATCCGCCGAGGGCAAGGCCAAATAACATCCGCTCACCAACGTGGCTTAAAATTCGCTGACCCATAAGGAGAGACAGAAAATGAACCTTATGGAAGAATTCATGCATCCCAATTATGGCCTTTCCAAAAGCAGGGACGAGGCCGTGGCCGAAGAAACGTTTACCAACCCCCTGCCCCGGGCCGTCATCCGCTCCAACACTTTTGTGCTGCTGGACGGCGAATGGAACTTCTCGCTCGACCTCGACGACCGGGGGCTGCAGGAGGCCTGGCACCTGGGCCACCCTTACGAAAAAACGGCCCAATGGCCGGGCTCCATCGAAGAGCACATGGCCGAAGCCCGCGAACAACAGCACCACAGCTACTGGACCGATAAAGTGATTGCCTGGTACGAACGGGAATTTCCCCTGCCGCAGATGGACGGCCATCCGCACTCCATGCTCCAGCTTACCTTCGGCGCCTGCGGCTACGAAACCCAGGTATGGCTGAACGGCTTCCTGCTGCGGACCATCGAGGGCGAGGACGTGCACGTGGGCGAATACACCTCCTTTTCCTACGAGCTGGATACAAAGATCCTCCGCGAGGTCAACCGGCTGACGGTGCGGGTGGCCGACACCATGGACGCCGACCAGCCCCGGGGCAAGCAGGAGTCGCACGTGTACAAACGCGGCGGCATCTGGTACCAGACCTATACCGGGGCGGTGCGCAGCGTATGGCTGGAGATGGTGGAACGCAACCGCCTGCGTTCGCGCCTGGGCGTCATCAGCATCGTGGAGGACCAGCTCGTACGGTTTAACGTCACTACCCGCATCCACGATCCCGGCTCATACACCCTGCGGCTGAAGGTGTACGAACGCAAGCAGCAGTCGTCCGAACCCCTTGCCGTCTCCGACTACCCCCTGCGGCTGGCGGCCGGCCAGAAGCAGCAGCGCGTGACCCTGGAAGTACCCGGCGCCCAGCTCTGGTCGCCGGAATCGCCGCACCTCTACCGGCTGGTGGCCCAGCTGATCGACAGCGAGGGCTATATCTCCGAGATCGAGGCCCAGTTCGGCCTGCGGAAAATCGAAGCCCGCGGCTCCTGGGTGTACCTGAACAACAAACCGGTTTACCTCGACGGCATCCTGTACCAGCCCGGCACCTCCAGCTACGAACAGATCAAGAAGCATATGCATGCCATGAAGGAGCTGGGCTGCAACCTGGTACGCATCCACATTGCCGGGGTGGACCCGCGCATCTACAACCTGGCCGACAAGCTGGGCCTGCTGCTGTGGGTGGAAGTGCCCAGCCCGCACCGGTCGAGCTATCGCAGCCGTCTCAACCACCGCGAGGAGCTGATGCGCATGCTGGCCCTGATCGAGACGCACCCCTCGGTAGTGATCTGGAGCCTGTACAACGAGGATTGGGGCGCCCAGGATATCGCCACCAACGTGGAAACCCGCAACTACATTACCGACATGTACCACTACATGCACATCAACCACCCGCAGTTCCTGGTGGTGGACAACGACGGCTGGCAGCATATTTCGCTGGAAGGCCGCCTGAGGTCCGACCTGATGACCGCCCACCTGTACACCCCCGACCTCGAGCGGTGGCGCCAGGTACTGGACAGCCTGGTTCGGGGCGATCTGGAGGGGGTAGCTGCCTTCCCGCTGGTAGTGGGCGATCCCTTCTTTTACCGGCGGCAGGTACCCCTGGTCGTAAGCGAGTGGGGCGGCTTTGGTTTCCCCGACTATGGCGGTCCCGTAGATGCCGAAAGCAGGGCGCAGCAGATCGCCCTGTACAAGCAGGAGCTGCGCAACCGGTCCATTGCCGGTGATGTATATACGCAGGCCACCAACATTGAAGACGAGCGCAACGGCCTGATCGACGCCGAAACCGGCGAACTGAAAGTGCCTGCCGGCCTGCTCAATTCGCATACGCTGCAAAAGCTGGAACCGAAAGGAAAAACAGAAGAAAACCAGGAGGGATAGATAAGTGAAGATAATAGGGGCTCCCATGGGAGCCCCTATTTATAGAAAAGTTACAGTTATCATCGCTTATCCCTTACCGGCAGGCAATCAGCAGGCCGCGGCTGGAGAGGTTGACCAGGCGGTCGAGGTTACGCACAAAGGCGTCGGACAGGAACGACAGGTCGCGCAGCTTCCACAGCACCTGCGCATTCACGAAGGCCGTATCGCGGGCTTTGGTAATGCTCCACAGCGCTGCATTGTCGTCCAGCATTTCGAGACCTTCATCCATGGCGCCGATGATGCCGGTGGACAGGAACAGCTTTACGGTTTCGAATATGCCTTGCAGAATGGTGTTCACCAGGCGGAAGTCGTGGTGCTCCTTGCTGCCCTGCATGGGAACAATCGCAAACTCCTCGCAGGTCTTTACCAGCGCCAGCGACAGGTCGTGGTTGATATGGGCGTTCATGCCCGCGAGGGCGAACTGCACCCGGAAAATATTTTCCCTGGTCCGTACGGCAAACAGCGGGGCCCAGGAGCGGGAGAGGCTTTTAGGGTCTTTCTGCCAGTCCAGGATGGCGCTGAAGTAGTAGCCGGCAAAGATGACGGTCAGCCGCTCCAGGAATTTTTTGCTTTGCCAGGCGCCGTCTGCAGGCCCGGCCTGTACCGCTTCCGTGGTACGGAGGTACATGAGGTTGAACCACTTCAGACCGTCGTTTTCGGGCAGAAGTGCGTCGAGGCCCTGCATCACATGGACCACGTCGGCCACGGTTTCCCTTTTCGAAGAGGAGATCAGTACGGCCATTCCTTTGTCGATCGCCGCCAGGGAAGAAGTCTTTTGCATCATCGCTACACTTTGGCTAAAAGTAGGACTTTTCGCAAAATCACCTCTTTTTTTAGCTTTAATAACCGTAAAATGCCGGCCGCGCCCCCACCGACAATTCCCAATGAACCAATGAACAAATTCCTATTTCACCGCTTTCGGCTGCTCCCTTCTTTCCCCTACCTGCTGGCGCCACATGGCGTAATAAAGTCCTTTCTGTTCCAGCAGGCCGGCATGCGTGCCCGTTTCCACGATGCGGCCGCGCTCCAGCACGTAGATGGTGTCGGCATGCAGGATGGTGGACAGCCGGTGGGCAATCAGGATGGTGATCTGCTCACGGGTAGCCGAAATATCGCGGATGGTGGCCGAAATGGCCTCCTCGGTCAGCGAGTCGAGGGCCGAAGTGGCCTCGTCGAAGATCAGCAGGCGGGGGTGCCGCAGCAGGGCCCGGGCAATGGAGATGCGCTGCTTTTCGCCTCCCGACAGCTTCATGCCCCCTTCGCCCAGCACCGTGTACAGGCCATGGTCCGAGCGGGCCAGCAGGGGCTGGCAGGCCGCCTTGTGCAGGGCCTCGGTGATCTCCTCGTTGGTGGCCTCGGGCTTTACAAACAGCAGGTTGTCGCGGATGGTACCGGCAAACAACTGGGTATCCTGGGTCACAAACCCCAGTTGCCGGCGCAGCTGGTTGTAGCGGATCTGGCTGCTTTTCTGTTCGTTGAAATAAATGCAGCCGCTGTTGGGCTTGTACAGGCCCACCAGCAGCTTTACCAGGGTGGACTTGCCCGAGCCCGAAGGCCCCACGAAGGCAATGGTCTCGCCGGTCCTGACACCGAAGGAAATGCCGTCGATGGCATTGTGCAGGGAGGTTTTGTGGTGAAAGACCACGTTTTCGAACCGCAGGTTCTGCAGGTCGCCAATGTCCACCGGCGTTTCGGGACGCTGCTCTATGGGCTGGTGCATCAACGTATCGAAGGCATGGATGGAGGCATCCACCTCGCGGTACTGTACAATGATGTTGCCCACATCCTGCAGGGGACCGAAGATGGAGGTGGAAATGAACTGCATGGTGATGAGCTCGCCGGTGGTGAGCACGTGCCGGAAGATCAGCCACAGCAGGATAAACAGGATGGACTGCCGCAGCAGGTTGAGGGTGACGCCCTGCAAAAACCCCAGGGTGCGCACCTTCTTTACCTTCAGCATTTCCAGCTCGTAGATCTTTTTGGTCTGGTCGCGCAGGCGCTGCACTTCCTGGAAGGTGAGGCCGAGGCTTTTTACCAGCTCGATGTTGCGCAGGCTTTCGGTAATAACGCCGGACAGCTTGTTGGTTTCGCGGTTGATGGTGCGCTGCACCGTCTTTATTTTTTTGGAAAGCATGCCCGTAAGACCGCCGAGCACCAGGATGCCCACCACGAAAACAGGGATCAGCATCCAGTTCTTGGTGACCGAATACCACACCAGGAAGCCGACGCCCACTACCGAGGAAAACAGCACGTTGATGAAGGAATTGATAAAGCGTTCGGTGTCGGTTTTTACCTTTTGCAGCACCGACAGGGTTTCGCCGCTGCGCTGGTCTTCGAACTCCTGGAAGTTCAGGCGCAGGGTTTGTTTGAGCCCGTCGTTGAAGATCTGCATGCCGAAGCGGGCCACCGCCAGGCGGGTGGTATAGTCCTGGAAGGCTTTGGCCAGCCGTGCGGCCACGGCCACGATGATGGCGATGCCCAGCCACTGCAGCACGCCGCGGATCAGCTCCTGCTCGGGGCGGCTGCCCGGGGCGGTCGCATAATCATCAATGATGATCCCGAAGATCAGCGGGTCGATCAGGGAAAGCAATTGCGCCACTGCGGCCAGGAAAAGGGAAAAAAGCACCCACCAGCGCTGGGGCTTCAGGTATTTCCAAAGAATCTGCATGGTTTGCACGAGGCAAAAAGCAGACCTAAAGAAAATAGGCAATGAGCAATGGGCAATGGGCAAAATTGCAATCAGTAATAGCCCGGTGTGAAGCGACAGGGAACAGGAGTTAAGGGATTGGGATAATGGGAATCAGGAATTGGGGCCTTGATTTTTGATGTTGCCTATCGCCTATTGATTTTTTTCCTTGCCAATTGCTTCTTGTCCATTGCCTCTTGTCTATTGCCCATTGCCTATTCCCGCCTCGTACCTGCTCCCTGCCTTCACTGCTATGACAGAAAGAATTAATGGCCGGTGCCGCCGCCGGCAGAGGTATCGGTGGTCGGACGGTTGGAGGTGGTATCCATGCCGGTGGAGGGATCCATGTTCAGCGAGGTATCGCCGACAGGGGCAGAACTCTGTTCCACAGGAGTGCTGAAGTTCGTGGTATCGGTAGTGGCGTCGCCGTCATTGGCGCCACCACAACTATAAAGTGCGATCGTCAGGGCCGCTGCAAAAACTATTTTTTTCATAGTGGATGCTTTTAGGATTTAATGGGAAAGTTTCATTCAATACAAATCACCGGCCAATAAAAAGGCGGTATCTCTACATTTGTACCTTAATTTTTTCCACTATGCGCTTACCGTTCACGTTGCTCTGCCTGTTTTCCGGCGCCTGCCTTTATGCACAGCAAACCACCGATACGCTGCACCTGCCGGAGCAGGAAATGGAAGAGGTAACGGTCACCTCTACCCGCAGTAAGCGCCACATCGACGATATTCCCACCCGGGTGGAGGTGGTGAGTGGTGAAGAGCTTGCCGAAAAGGCCGTGATGCAGCCCGGCAACGTACGCATGCTGCTGTCGGAGACCACCGGTATCCAAACCCAGCAGACCTCCGCAACCTCGGCCGCCAGCTCCATCCGCATCCATGGCCTCGACGGCCGGTACACCCTGCTGCTGAAAGACGGCTTCCCCCTCTACAGCGGCTTTTCCGGAGGCCTGAGCGTACTGCAGGTGCCGCCCCTCGACCTGAAGCGGGTAGAGCTGATCAAAGGCTCCTCTTCCACGCTCTACGGCGGCGGCGCCATCGCCGGCCTAGTCAACTTTATCTCCAAAGAGCCCGGAGCCAAGCCCGAAAATTCCGTTCTGTTCAATACCAACCAGACCGGCGCCCTGGATGCCAGCGCCTTTCACAGCCACCGCTCCGGCCGTTGGGGCACCACGGTTTATGCCGCCTACAACGGGCAACGGGAATACGACAACAACGACGACGGCCTTTCCGACATCCCTCACTTCCGCCGCTTCTCGCTGAACCCCAAAATTTTTTACTATGCGCCGCACACCACCTGGCAGCTGGGCGTCAACGGCACCATCGAGGACCGCAAGGGCGGCGACCTGCAGGTGCTGCGGGGAAAAGCCGACGCGGCGCACCAGTATTTCGAAGAAAATGACAGCCGGCGGTGGTCCTCGCAGTTCAAGGTGGAGCGGAGCTTTGGCAAAAATTTCCTTACGGTGAAGAACAGTGTCGCTTCTTTTTCCCGCCGCCTGCAGCAGCCGGGCTATCGGTTCGAAGGCGACCAGTTGAGCACCTTTACCGAGGTGGCCCTGCAGTTGCCGCGCCCCCTGGCGGAGTGGACCGGCGGGCTCAACCTGTATTCGGACAACTTCCGGCAGCGCCGGTCGCCTGCGCCCCTAGACGAAAAGCAACTCATCGCCGGCGCCTTTGTCCAGAACAACCTCAAATTCGCCAAAAAGCTTTCCGCCGAGGCGGGCCTCCGGGGCGACTATGCCGACGGCCACGGCTGGCTGGTGCTGCCGCGGCTGTCGCTGCTCTACAAGCTGTCGCCGGCGGTCACCTCGCGGCTGGGTGGCGGGCTGGGCTACAAGCTGCCGACGGTGTTTACGGAAAACGCAGAGGAACGGGGCCTCCGCAACCTGGCGCCCATCGGCGGCAGTGTGCGGGCCGAAACCTCCGAAGGCCTGACCTGGGACGTCAACTACCGTACCTCCCTAAGCGAAGAAGTAAAGCTGTCGGTGAACCAGCTGTTTTTCATTACCCGCCTGCACCGGCCCGTGGTGCTGCTGGAAGGGGCGGGCGGGGCGCCGGCTTTTTACGCCAATGCCCCCGGCCGTTTTTTGTCCCGGGGCATGGAAAGCAACCTGCGGCTGTCCGTCGAGCCCCTTTCGTTTTCCATCGGCTATTCCCTTATCGACGCCCGCATGGACACCGCCGGGCTAACGACGCAGGCATTGCTGACGGCCCGCCATCGTATTTATTTTACCAGCATGTACGAAGTGGAAGAAAAGCTGCGCATTGCCTTCGAAGCGTTTTATACCGGCCGGCAGTACACCACGCCTGCGGACCGCAAGCCCGCTTACTGGGTCATGGGCCTGTCGGCCGAAAGGAGGTGGGAACATTTCAGCCTGTTTGCCAATGCCGAAAACTTTACCGACCGGCGGCAGTCGCGCTCCGAAAGCCTTTACACCGGCAACCTCCTGCGTCCCGAATTCAAACCCATCTGGGCGCCCACCGAAGGCATTATCTTTAACGGCGGATTCAGGATCTTTTTCTAAGTACGAGGTGTGAGGTAAGGAATCCGATACCATCAATTAAACAACCATTCATCCATGTTCGACGACGAATATTTTATGAAGCAGGCGCTGCGGCAGGCACAGCAGGCCTTTGACGAGGACGAGGTGCCGGTGGGCGCCGTAGTGGTATTGAACAATAAGATCATCTCCCGCGGCTACAACCAGGTGGAGAAGCTGAACGACCCCACGGCCCATGCGGAGGTGATTGCCCTTACCTCGGCCTTTAATTACCTGGGCAGCAAGTACCTGCCCGAAGCGACCCTGTATGTAACCGTTGAACCCTGCGTCATGTGCGCCGGCGCCCTGTACTGGAGCAAGATCGGCCGGGTGGTGTACGGCGCCTCCGACGAAAAGAACGGCTTCAGCCGCCTCAGGCCCGCCGTTTCGCCCTTCCACCCCAAAACGGAAGTGGTGACCGGCGTGCTCCAGGAACAGTGCGCCGAGCTGATGAAGAACTTTTTCCGCAGCAAAAGGAACTTCTGATGCCGCTTGTAAGAACTACCAACACCTAACGACAAACCACAAACTCCTTTCCCCGTTATTAACAGCTTTCAATACATTTGTGTCCCCTTAAGGATATATTGAATATAAAACGTAAAATTTAAATTGTAAATCGTTATGGCATTTACTCTTCCCGCGTTACCGTATGCACACGATGCATTGGAACCCAACATTGATTCGCAGACGATGCAGATCCACCACGGCAAGCACCACCAGGCTTATGTTGACAACCTGAACAAAGCCATTGCCGGTACCGAGCACGAAAACAAGAGCCTGGAAGAACTCGTTGCCAATGCCGGCAAGATTTCTCCCGCCGTGCGCAACAATGGCGGTGGTCACTGGAACCACTCCTTCTTTTGGGAGATCCTCGGCCCCAACGCCGGCGGACAGCCTACCGGCGCTATCGCCGATGCCATCAACCAGACTTTCGGTTCTTTCGATGCCTTCAAAGAGAAGTTCAACGCCGCCGGCGCTACCCGTTTCGGCAGCGGCTGGGCATGGCTGATCGTTCGCGACGGCAAACTGGAAGTAACTTCCACCCCCAACCAGGACAACCCCCTGATGGACGTGGCTGAAGTGAAAGGTACCCCGGTACTGGGCGTTGACGTTTGGGAACACGCTTACTACCTGAAATACCAGAATCGCCGCCCCGAATACCTGGGCGCCGTATGGAACGCCATCAACTGGAGCAAGGTGAACGAGCGCTACGCAGCTGCTATCAAATAACCTTCCCGGTAACTATAAAAGAAAAAGCGGTGCCTTTGCGCCGCTTTTTCTTTTTAAAAGATTATCCCTTCCCAATATCCCAATTAACCAATTCCTTCCCCTCACGGAACCGGGTCATAGCCGTGACCACCCCAGGGATGGCAGCGGCTGATGCGTTTGACGGTCAGCCAGAAGCCTTTGATCAGGCCGTACTTTTTAAAGGCCTCCAGCCCGTAATGCGAGCAGGAGGGCGTATACCGGCACTTGGGCCCCAGCCAGGGCGAGAGCACCAACTGGTAGATCCTGATCAGGAGAATGAACGGCAGCGCCAGGAGCTTAAGAAGGGTTTTCATGCGTTTGCTGTGCTTTTTTTTGAAGGGTTCTCAGGCATTTGCCCATAGTTTGAAATACGGTCGCATAGGGTGGAAGGGTTTTATCGACGTACAGGAAAAAGACAAAACCTTTCAATCCCTCCTTTTCCAGGTGCGCCAGCAGGTCCTTTTTTTGCAGCCGGTAGGCTTCGCGCAGCAGCCGCTTGATGCGGTTGCGGTCCACCGCCCGCTTGAAATTCCGCTTGCTGGCCGACACGCCTACCTGCAGGCCGGCCCTCTCGCCTTCGCCCACGGGCAGGAACCGGTACGATACCCGGATGGGGAAGACCCCCACACTTTTTCCATTTGCAAAGAGGATACCGACCTCTTTGCGGCTCTTCAGCTTCTCTTCCTTGCCCAACGAGAATTCCTTCATAGCGAACCTAAATTAGCATACATACAAAAAAGCCCCGGTAAACCAGGGCTTAAATAATCTTTAATCTTCTTCGGATAAATCCTATTTCAATTTCCGCTCGTCAGATACAGTCAGTTTCTTGCGGCCTTTAGCACGACGGCTTGCCAGCACTTTTCTTCCATTAGCCGTTTCCATGCGCTTACGGAAACCGTGTACGGTTTTACGACGTCTGCGGTGGGGTTGAAATGTACGTTTCATTTTAAATTAAGTTTTTTTTCACATTTTACGAAAGAGCCTGTGGAGAGCCAGGCCGGTTTCAAACATAACCACAGGTCACCACACCCGTTGGTTTTGTGAAAGGACCGCAAAGGTAAGGGAAAAGAAAAAATGTAAAATGTAAAATGCAAAATATAAAATGTAAAATATGGAAGGAGGCCAGTAAAACAGGTCGTAAACGCTACTCTTTCAGCTTCTGAAAAAGGGTTTGAAGGGTTTCATTGCGTACGGGCCGGCTGTTTTTGCAGTCGGGGCTGGCCTGGATGTTCCGGATCCGCTTGTCCAGGTCGGGGTGGCTGCTCATCCACTCGGCCGTTTTGGGGCCGGCAGTTTCCTTTTGCAGCGCCCGGAACAGGCGCACAAAGCCGATGCAGTCGATCCCGTGCCGGGTCATCAGGCGGGCGCCTTCCTCGTCGGCCTCCTTCTCCAGGCTGCGGCTGTAGGAAAGGTTCTTCAGCCGGTCGGCATTGCCCAGCAGAATGGCGCTGACCGCGTCGACATCGCCGATCAGGAACACCAGCAGCAGGTGGGCGCCCGCCTTTCGGAACAGGCTGCGCAGGGTGTGGCGGTGCTCCACGTGGATCAGCTCGTGGGCCAGCAGGGCGGCCAGCTCCTCGTAGGAACCGATGCCCTCCAGGATCTTGTCGTGCACTACGATGCGGCCGCCGGGAAGGGCAAAGGCATTGGGCTCCTCGTTTTTGATGACCGTAATGCGGATATTGTACTGGTGCGGGAAATGGAGTTCCCGGAAAAAGTCGTTGATATAAGCCGATTTGCGCCCGTCGACCTCGAAGCCGCCCTTCATGGAGGCATAGGCGCCTTCGCCCAGGTCTTTTTCGTACTTCACCGGGAAGCTGCCCACCAGGGCGGCCGCCAGCCAGGGGATCAGCACAAAATAAGACAGCAGCAAAAACAGCAGGAAGCCAAGCAGCAATTTGACAAAAGGCACCGACTTGCTGCCGATCACCTTTTGTTTGCTTCTTTCCACCTTTTCTGTTATTGCTGCTGCCAGCTCGCGGTCGAGCACCGTCAGCGACTGGAGGGGGTAGCCGGGATAATAGAACATGCTGCTGCCCGGCTCCTTCCGCACCTGGTCGAAATACCAGTAGACTTCGCTGGCGCCTTCATTGATGACAATGGACAGCCTTTGCTTCTGCAGGGATACCCGGGCAGGCGACTCGCTGGCATTGTAATAATATGTGGCGTTGTAGGAACTCATTAAATCATTTCACCTCCGAAATAGGGATGCAGGGCCGGCGGCAGTAAGATGCCGTTTTCCGTCTGGTTGTTTTCCAGCAGGCAGGCCAGGATCCGGGGCAGGGCCAGGGAGCTGCCGTTGAGCGAATGCACCAGCTGGGCTTTGCCGCCGTCCTTGAAGCGAATCTTCATGCGGTTGGTCTGGAAGGTTTCGAAGTTGGAAACCGAGCTCACCTCCAGCCAGCGGTCCTGGGCGGCGCTGTACACTTCAAAGTCGTAGGTCAGGGCCGAGGCGAAGCTCATGTCGCCGCCGCACAGGCGCAGGATGCGGTAGGGCAGGCCCAGGGACTGTACCAGCTTTTCTACATGCAGCACCATTTCTTCCAGGGCTTCGTAGCTTTTGTCGGGGTGTACCAGCTGCACGATCTCCACCTTGTCGAACTGGTGCAGGCGGTTGAGGCCGCGTACATCCTTGCCGTAGCTGCCGGCCTCGCGGCGGAAGCAGGGGGTGTAGGCCGTCATGCGTACCGGCAGCTCACTGCCCGGCAGCACCTCGTCGCGGTAAATATTGGTCACTGGCACCTCGGCGGTGGGGATCAGGTACAGGTCGTCGGCCGGGGCGTAATACATCTGGCCTTCCTTGTCGGGCAGCTGTCCGGTACCGTAACCGCTGGCGGCATTGACCATCAGCGGCGGCATATACTCGGTATAGCCCGCGGCGGTATTGTAGTCGAGAAAATACTGGATGAGGGCCCGCTGCAGTTTGGCGCCGTTGTTTTTATACACGGGGAAACCGCTGCCGGTGATCTTGTTGCCCAGCTCAAAATCAATGAGGTTGTATTTTTTGGCCAGGTCCCAGTGGGGAACCGAGCCTGCGGGCAGTTCGGGCTTGGAGCCGCCGGTGCGTACCACTTCGTTGTCGGCGGGTGTTTTGCCGGCCGGCACTTTATCGGAAGGCAGGTTGGGCAGGCGTACCAGCAGGTCGTTCAACTGCTTTTCGGTGGCATCCAATTGCTGCTGGATGGGTGAAAGCTGATCTTTAAGCGTTTCTACATCCCTTTTCTTCGCTTCGGCATCGGCCTTGGCGCCTTTGCCCATCAGCATGCCGATTTCCTTGGAGGCGGCATTGATGCGGGCTTTGGTTTCGTCAAACTGGTAGTTCAGCTTTTTGCGTTCGTCGTCCAGGGAAATGATTTCGTCCACCAATTGGAGGTCGCTAAAATGCTTTATGGCTAATCGTCTTTTTACGTCTTCTGCGTTTTGCTTGATCAGGTTCACTTGCAGCATTGAAAAAATTTTGCCCAAAGATAGCAGTTGAGGGAAAGTTCCTGAGTTCCTAAGTTCCTAAGTTCCTGAGTTCATTATAACAGACAGATTATCAAACAACAGGAACAAACTTATAAAGAACGTAACTGCCCACAGATAAACTCAGGAACTTAGGAACTCAGAAACTCAGGAACTAGTTTATCCTACCTCGGACTCGCCCGGCGCTACCAAAAACTCGGCCTGGGTGCCGGGGTTCTCGATATCCAGCTGGGGAGCTTTGCGGGGCGGCTTTTCTTCGTGCCGGTGCCTGTTTTTCAGGAGCACGACAGCGGTGGCGGCAATTGCCAGCAGTCCGCTGATGCCGATCAGCCATTTGCGTTTATTTTCCATAACAACAGATTGAATAATGAGCGTTTTTAAAGTGTTTGTTTTTGAAACCCTTCCTTATAAAGGTAATCAACAATAAACAGAGGGTTGCATTATTCGTGCCTGTGGACAGGAAAGCGGGCCCTAACTTTATAAGATGAAGGAAAATCTCCCCACCCTTTGCGTCTGCGGCGCCGGCACGATGGGCAGCGGCATTGCCCAGGTGGCGGCCACCGCCGGCTGTCCCACGATCCTGTACGACGTGGCCGAAGAACGGCTGCAACAAGCGAAAGCCCGGATCGAAAATGACCTGGGAAAGCTCGTGGCCAAACAAAAAATGACGGAAGAAGAAAAGGAGGCTGCCCTGCAGCGCCTGGTATATACTACCGATATGGAGCAGTGCGTGGCCCAGGTGGTGATCGAAGCCATCGTGGAGGAGCTGGAGGCAAAGGTGTCGCTTTTGGCCCGGCTGGCCCAGATCAATGGTGTGCAGACCCTCCTGGCCAGCAATACCTCTTCCCTTTCTCTTTTACAGATCGCCCGGCAGGTACCGAATTCCCAGCGGGTGGTGGGCCTGCATTTTTTCAACCCCGCCCCGCTGATGAAGCTGGTGGAAGTGGTCTATACGGAATTTACCACCACCGGCATTCTTGAACAAGCTACGGACCTGGTGCGGCTGCTCCAAAAAACGCCGGTGGTGTGTAAAGACGCCCCGGGCTTTATCGTCAACCGGGTGGCGCGGCCCTACTACCTTGAAGCCCTGCGGCTGGCCGAGGAGGGGGTGGGGGACTACGAGACGATTGACCGGCTGCTGGAGGGCGCCGGCTTTAAAATGGGACCCTTCCGGCTGATGGACCTGATCGGCAACGACATCAATTATACCGTTAGCTGCTCGGTTTACGAGCAACTGCGGCGGCCCGGCCGGCTCCGGCCCTCGGCCCTGCAGCAGCAGAAGGTGGAAAAGGGCGAGCTGGGCCGCAAGAGCGGCAGGGGTTATTATCATTATGAATAACGATTTTAGCCCTACTTTTGGGCCGCAATCGAAAAAGCTGTTGCTCACTCAAAAATCGAAACGCGCACTTTGTAAATGATCTTGATAACGGGAGGAACTGGTTTTATTGGCGCCTACATCATTAAAAACCTGGTAGGGAAAGGACATGCGGTCCGTGCCCTCCGGCGTTCTGCCAAAACCCCTTTTTTCCTTCCGAAGCCCGTGCTGGACAAGGTGGAATGGGTGGAAGGCGAAGTGCTCGACGTGGTGTCGCTCTGCGATGCCATGCAGGGCGTTACCGGTGTGATCCATGCCGCTGCCGTCGTTTCCTTTTCCCAGTCCAACCGCCAGCAGATGTACCAGACCAACATCGAAGGCACGGCCAACGTGGTCAATGCCGCCCTGGAAGCGGGCGTGGAGCGGCTGGTGCACGTGAGCTCGGTGGCGGCCCTGGGCCGGAGCGGCGGCTCCGAACTGCTGTCCGAGCAGAAAAAATGGGAGGAAAACGGCCACAACACCCATTATGCCATCACCAAGCACAAAGCGGAGCTGGAAGTATGGCGCGGCTTTGCCGAAGGCCTGCCCGGGGCGATCATCAACCCCAGCACCGTACTGGGCTATGGCGACTGGCACCAGTCGTCCTGCGCTATTTTTAAAAATGTTTACCGCGAGTTTCCCTGGTACACCCAGGGTATTAATGGTTTTGTAGGGGTGGAAGACGTGGCCGAAGCGGCTGTGCAGCTGCTGCTGTCGAACATTACCGAAAAACGCTTCGTGGTCAATGCCGACAATATTCCCTTCCGGCAGCTCTTCAACACTATTGCCGACGGGTTCGGCAAGCGCCCGCCCCACCGCGAAGCCACGCCCCTGCTGGGCGAGCTTGCCTGGCGTGTGGAAGCCGTCAAAACCTTTTTCACGCGGCAAAAGCCCCTGCTGACCCGCGAGACGGCCAAAGTAGCCCACAGCCTCAACCGCTTCGACAATTCCGCTTTGCTCAAGGCCCTGCCTGGCTTTTCCTATACTCCCCTGGACAACGTGATCCGCTGCGCCTGCTCCCAATACCTGGAAGGAATTAAAAGCGGCCAACTGGTTCCGTAAGCTTATACGCCTTCCTGCAGCAGGCTGCTGTAGACATCCAGGTAGGCACGGGCCGCGGCCGGCCATTTGAATTGGGCAGACCATTGGCGGATGGCGGCGGCATGGGTTTCCGTATGTTCTGAAAGGGCTTTTTGGGCTACCGCATGGATGTGCTCCGGCTCAAAATGGTCAAAGTAATGGGCATGGCGGCCGCCGATCTCGGGCAGGGAAGTGGCGTTGGCCAGCAGCAGCGGCTTGCCGAAATGCATGGCCTCCACCACCGGCAGGCCAAACCCCTCCGAAATAGACGGGAAGGCAAAGGCTGTACAGTTTTTCAGGTACCACTGCTTGTCGTTTTCGCTGATGCTGCCCGTAAACAGCACCCGCTCCTCCACACCCAGCCTTTTAGCCTCATGGATGATCTTGTTTTTATAGTCCTCGCTCTGCGTAATGCCCGCAATCACCAGCTGCAGGTCGTTTTGCAGCAGCAGGGCCGGCAATACGTGAAAGTTTTTCTTGGCCACGATGGTGCCGATAGTGAAAAAGAAAGGGGCCGATGGCTGCAACTGGGGCGGCTGCAGGCTGGTAATCTCTTCAATGTTGCTGCCGTTATGAATGACACTGCAGGGCTTATCGCCCAGGTCAATATGCCGCCGGAGGTCGTTGAGAGTGAATTGCGAGATGGCGACCACATGATCCGCCCGGTCAATCCTGGCTTTCAGGCCGGAGAGGTAGCGCTGTTTTTTGGCGTCCGTCTTCGAGCGGTCGTACAGCCAGTTCAGGTCATGGACCGTCAGCAGCACTTTCATCTTTCTGCGCCAGGGGTAGTAATCGCTGGCCTGGTGGGTACTGTGCCACAGCTGGAAATGCGGCTTGCGGGGCAGGAGGAACTTGTGCAGGCTGCGTTGCGGCACATAGCAGGCCTGCGGGCCAAAGGCCGGTCCGGCCGAAGGGGGCAAATAAAAGCACAGGTCCAGGCCGGGACGGGCCTCCTGCAGCAGGCTTTTGCCCAGGTGCTGGCAGTAATAATACAATCCCGTAAAAGGATATTTCATCCGTTCGCAGTCGAACAATACACGATGGGGAGAGGTGCTCATGGTGGGTTTCCGGGGATTGCCTTTGTTATTGGGAAAAAGTATGAATAAACTGGTACAGGTTAAAGGGGCCGTCCAGGGCCGCCTGTTGAATGGCCTCTTTCAACCGGGCTTTGCTGACGTCCTGCATCCGGGCTTTCTGGATCAGCTGGTAGGCCCTTTCGGCCAGCAGCCAGAAGTGGCGGTCGTTTTGCCGGCCGGCCTGCAGCTGCCCGCGGATGGCGGCGAACAATTCCGGCAGGCCCTGACCTTCGGAGGCTACCGTTTTGATCACCGGGATATCGGCCCGGTGGCCCTGGAAGGCCGGCGCCAGCATCAGGCGCAGGTTACCCACATAGGCATCGGCCCCCGGCCGGTCGCTTTTGTTCACTACGAAAATGTTTCCGATCTCCATGAGTCCCGCCTTCATGGTCTGCACTTCGTCGCCTCCTTCGGGCACCAGCGCCACCACCGTCACATCGGCCAGGCCGGCAATTTCCACTTCGCTCTGCCCCACGCCTACCGTTTCCACTAAAATATAGTCGAAGGCGGCGGCCTGCAGCAGGCCGGTGAGCTCCAGGATCTTCGGGTGCAGCCCGCCCAGGGCGCCGCGGCTGGCCAGCGAACGGATAAATACCTGCGGGTGGGTGTACCATTGACTCATCCGGATGCGGTCGCCCAGGACGGCACCCAGGTGAAAGGGAGAGGAAGGGTCCACGCACAGCACGGCCACCGTTTTGCCCTCTTTCGTAATTTGAGCAATCAAACCATCTACGATGGTGCTTTTACCGGCGCCGGGAGGTCCCGTAAGACCGATAACGGGAGCGGTCTTCAGGGGCAGGGACGCCAGGAACTGCAGGTATCCTTCCCGCTCGTTCTCCACCAGGGAAATACTCCTGGCCAGCGCTTTCCGGTTCCCGGCCGTTAACTCCCGGAGCAGTTCCTGCCACATTGCTGTTTCTTTGATGGGGTGCAAAAATAGCAGGAATCGCAGACAAAAATTTTTCCCCGCCCGCCTGTGACCGGCAAAAAACAAAGGAGCCTGAAAATCAATAAAGAGCAGGAAACCTGGCGCTTCATTTTTAACAACGGTTACTCATGGTTTGTGCACCAAATTTGCATGAGATTAGCTTATGACCAACTTCATCCCGATATTTCCTTTAGGCATCGTCGTGTACCCCGGCGAAAATCTGAACATGCATATTTTCGAACCCCGGTACAAGCAACTGATCACCGAATGCCAGGAAACGGGCAAGCTGTTTGGCATTCCTTCGGTGATCAATAACCGGCTGCAGGAATTTGGCACCCTTATCCGGGTCAATGAGATCACTACGGTCCATCCCAATGGCGAAATGGACATCAAAACCAGGGGAGAAAAGATCTTCCGCATCCTCGAAGTGATCACAGAGATCCCTGAAAAGCTGTACAGCGGCGCCATCGTCACCTACCCTGAAAACTACGAGCGGGGCAACCCCGAGGTCATGCGCCGCATGATCAACAGCATCCGCGAGCTCCACAAACTGCTGAACGTTCAAAAGGACTTTAAGAAACACGATACTGAGCTGAACAGTTACGACCTGGCCCACCACATCGGCCTGTCACTGGAAGAAGAATACGAGCTGCTGCACCTGATGGACGAGCGCCAGCGGCAGGAATACCTGAAGCGCCACCTGACGAAGGTTATCCCCATGGTGGCCGAAATGGAGCAGCTGAAAGAAAAGATCAAACTGAACGGCCACTTCCGCAACCTCTCCAGCTTCAACTTCGATAAGTAGGAGGATCCATGGTGAAGGGTCAAAAAGCCCTGATGGCTGGTAAAGCCCTATTTTCGCACCGGCATTCAGCTTTATTCACCATGCACCATTTACCATGACCCCCACCCTCTGCCTCGATTTCGGCAATACCCGCCTGAAGGGGGCTGTATTTTACGGCGACCGGCTGGAACAGACGATCCTGTTCCCGGAAGAGGTGTTACCGGCACTGGAAGAGGTGTTGCAGCAATACCGTCCCGCCCGGTCCATCCTGGCCTCCGTGGTTGACCATCCCGCCGAAGTGGAACGCCTCCTCTCCGGCAGCACGCAATTCCATAAGCTGACCCACGAATCGAAGCTCCCCTTCCGGCTGGGCGTATCGAAGCCCCAGAGTACGGGCACCGACCGGCTGGCCCTTGTGGCCGCGGCCGTGCAGCTCTTCCCGGGCCAGCACAACCTGGCCATCGGCCTGGGCTCGTGCATCACCTACAACTTTGTCAATAAATACAATGAGTACCTGGGCGGGGCCATTTCGCCCGGCATGGAAATGCGCCTGAAGGCCCTTAACCATTATACGGCAAAGCTGCCGCTGGTGCCGGCCGATTGGAATGTACCGCTTATCGGTTACGATACCCCTACCAATATCCAGTCGGGTGTGGTGCTGGGCATGGCCAAAGAAATCGACGGAATTATAAGTGAATACCGGGAAAGGTATGGGAACTTTAACGCCCTTTTAACCGGGGGGGATATAGCCTTTTTTGGCCCCCATTTGAAAAGTAAGATATTTGCAAACCCTGATTTAATTTTTAATGGATTGTATGCGATCAGCAAAGTCAACAATGTGTAAGAAAAATTGGATTTCCACCGCTAAAACCCTTTGTACAGTTCTTCTTCTCTCCTCTGTTCAAGCTGTTTTCGCTCAAGACAATTCACCTTATTCCCGCTATGGCCTCGGCAACGTGGTGCCCAATACCAATATCGTTAACCGCGGTATGGGCGGGGTATCGGCCGCTTATTCGGACGTGTTGTCCATCAACTTTGCCAACCCGGCCTCTTATTCCCGCTTCCAGACTTTTTTGGAAGAAAAATCCAAAAAGGTAAGCTCGGGCCGTGTGCTGCTGGACGCCGGCATCAACTTCGACAGCCGGACCCTGAGCAACCCCAACCAGCCCGAAAAATTCAACTCGCCTAACCTGGGCTTTTCGTACCTGCAGATCGGCATGCCACTCACCCGCAACTGGGGTCTGAGCTTCGGCCTGCGCCCGGTGACCCGCATCCGCTACAAGATCAACCAGTCCAGCGCGCTGCATAACCCGAACGGCAGCCGCATCGACAGCATCATGGACCAGTACGAGGGCAGCGGCGGTGCCTTCCTGCCCACCATCGGCAGCGGCATTGCGCTGAAGAACTTCAGCATCGGCGCCAACATTGGCTACCTGTTCGGCAAAAAAGAATACAACTCCACCCGCAACTTCCTGAACGATAGCATCGGGTACAGCGATACCCGCTATACCACCAACTCTTCCTTCGGCGGCCTGTTCTTCAACGCCGGGGCGCAATACCGCATCAAGCTGAAGGATGCCAGCTCCAAACGCACCTACCTGAACCTGGGCGTTTCGGGCAACTGGGAACAAAAGATCAGCGCACAACAGGATGTGCTCCGCCTGAGCTTCGATCCGAGCGGCACTACCGATACCATCAGCAAAAACCTGGGGGCCGAGGGCAAAATGGTCTACCCGGCTTCTTATACCGCCGGCCTGGCCCTGGAGCATACCGGCGCTAAAGGCAACGGCTGGATGCTGGGCACCGACCTGGTACAAACCAAATGGAACAACTACCGCTTCTTTAACGCCGTCGACTCCGTACAGGACAACTGGGAGCTGCGGGTGGGCGGTAACTTCCGGCCCCAATCGGGACGCAACTACTTCAGCAACGTTATTTACCGGGCCGGCTTTTTCCTCGGCTCCGATTACATCCGGCATTCGCAGGAGCTGCCCGTGTTCGGCGTAAGCCTGGGCCTGGGCCTTCCCATCGCCAACTTCAACCGCCTGAGCCCCGGCCAGTTTACAGTGATCAACCTGGGCCTGGAATATGCGCGCCGTGGCAACGACGACAACCTGCTCCGCGAAAATATTTTCCGCCTTGCACTGGGTTTGAACTTCAGCGATCTTTGGTTTTCGAAACGCAAATATGACTAATCAGTTTTTCCTTCATAACCGCATTTTCCTTCAAGCAGCTATCTTAGGTAGCTGCTTGTTTGTTTGGGGCTGCGAAAACGACCCGGCCGAAGTAAATGCCTGGAACGAGAAAAAGGTCATGCTCGAGGAGGCGAAAAAAGTAGAAGCCATCTTCAGCCAGGAGGGTAACCTGAAGGCACAGCTGACGGCTCCCCGCATGCTGCGCTACCAGGCCGATACGGTCTACGTGGAATTTCCCAACACGCTCCATGTGAACTTCTACGACAGCTCGGGCAAGCTCGAAAGCCAGCTCGACGCCCGCTACGGCAAGTATTTTGAAAGCCGCAACCGGGTGTTCCTCCGCGATAGCGTAGTGGCCTATAACATCAAAGGCGACACGGTGCGCAGCCCCGAGCTCTGGTGGGACCAGAACACCAAAAAGTTTTATACCGACAAAACCGTACGCATCACCCAGGCCGACAAGCGCATCGTCGGTGGCAAAGGTTTTGAAGCCGAGCAGGACATGAGCGCTTATGACATCATGGAGCCGACAGGTACGGTAGTGGCCCCGGAAGGCTTTGCGCCCTAGGGGCAGGGAATTAGGAATTAGTGAATTGGGAATTAGGAGAGAAACACTCAATATTCAATACGCAATGCTCAAGGGAAAACAGCCTATGACTAATGACGATTGACCATTGTTTAATGACCTACGAACCGTAAATAAAATTGAACCATGGAATACAGGAGAATGGGAAAGAGCGGGCTGCAGCTGAGCGTGCTTTCTTTTGGCAGCTGGGTCACCTTTCACAAGCAAATAGACGATTCGATAGCCGACGAGCTGATGGGCATTGCCTACGACAGCGGCATCAACTTTTTCGACAATGCCGAAGTGTACGCCCGGGGCGAGAGCGAAAGGCTTATGGGACGGGTGCTGAAAAAGAAGGACTGGGACCGTACCTCTTATACCCTCAGCAGCAAGGCCTACTTCGGCTCGCGGGGACCGGCCAATAAACCCAACCAGACGGGCCTGAGCCGCAAACACCTCATCGAAGCCTGCCACGAAGCCCTCCAGCGCCTGCAAACCGACTACCTCGACCTGTACTTCTGCCACCGCCCCGACAAGAACGTACCCATCGAAGAAGTGGTCTGGACCATGAACCTGCTGATCCAGCAGGGAAAAGTGCTGTACTGGGGCACCAGCGAATGGAGCGCCCCGGAGATCATGGAAGCCCATGCTGTTGCCCGGGAATACCGCCTCATCGGCCCTTCGGTGGAGCAGCCGCAATACAACCTGCTGGAACGCCGCAAAATGGAAACCGAGTTTCCCCACGTGTTCCAGGCTACCGGCATCGGCACCACCATCTGGAGCCCCCTGGCCTCCGGCCTGCTGACGGGCAAATACAACGACGGTATCCCGATGGACAGCCGCTTTGCCCTCGAAGGCTTCGACTGGCTGAAAGACCAGTGGATGACCCAGGAAAAGCTGGACCGTGTCCGGAACCTGACGGCCTTTGCCGGTGAGCTGGGCGTTTCCCTAGCTACCCTGGCCATCGCCTGGACCCTGAAAAATCCCCACGTAACCACGGCCATTCTCGGCGCTACCCGGAAGGAACAGTTGGAAGAAAACCTCAAAACTCTGGAGGTACTGCCCCTGCTCACCCCCGAGGTGCTGCAAAAGATCGAAGAGATCATGAACGCGCCTGCGGCCGGCTAAACCGGATTCCGTATCTTAAGGCTAAAAGCGTATATGAGCCATAGCCAAACACGATTGTTCGATAAGGCGTCCGGCCGTACTCCCACGGTCTTCATTACCGGCGCCAGCCGCGGCATCGGCAAAGCCATTGCCCTGCGGCTGGCGGCGGAAGGCGCCAACATCGCCCTGGCCGCCAAAACGGCCGAGCCGCACCCCCGGCTCGAAGGCACCATCTACTCCGCCGCGGAAGAAATGGAAGCCCTTGGCGCCAAAGCGCTGCCGCTGCAAACCGACATCCGCTTCGAAGAGCAGGTCAAAGCCGCCGTGGAAGAAACGGTAAAGACCTTTGGCGGCATCGACATCCTGATCAACAATGCCAGCGCCATCAGCCTTACCGATACCGAACATACCTCCGCCAAACAGTTCGACCTGATGCACGGCATCAATGTACGGGGCACCTTCCTGGTGTGCCAGCAGTGCATTCCGTACCTGAAGCAGGCGCCGAACCCCCACATCCTCAACCTCTCCCCCCCGCTGAACCTCTCGCCCAACTGGTTTGCCCCGCACCTGGCCTATACCATGAGCAAATACGGCATGAGCATGATCGTGCTGGGACTGGCCGGGGAACTGAAGGCGCACAACATTGCCGTCAACGCCCTCTGGCCCCGGACCACTATTGCCACCGCCGCCGTCAGGAACCTGCTGGGCGGCGATTTCCTGATGCAGAAAAGCCGCACCCCGGAGATCGTGGCCGAGGCGGCCTTCCACATCCTGCGCCGGCCGTCCGCCGACTGCACCGGCAACTTCTTTATCGACGAGGAGGTGCTGCGGCAGGAAGGCATTACCGACCTGGATAAATATGCCGTCAACCCGCAGCAATCGCTGATGCCGGATCTTTTCCTGGAATAAAAAAAGGGCGGTGATCACACCGCCCTTTTTTTTATTCGGGGTTATACGACAATATAATTCTTGTAATCGAAAAACCGCCGGCCAGTTAGTTTTTCCAGCAGGTTCTTCAGGCGGTCCTTCAGGGTAAATTTATTGTACGACAGGTCGTAATCGAACTTCCAGTTCATGCGGCGGATCCACGCCTGCATGACGGCGGGATGGGTGCCGGTGAATTTTTCCAGGGCATCCACCTGGCCGTAATCGTACGTGCCGGTGTACACCTTAGCCTCCGCTCCATAGAACTGCCGCTCGAAATCGCCTTTCTTTTTCTCCATCACCTCCGGTTCGCGCACCCAGCCATAATGGTGGATATAGGCGTTGAGCGGCTTCACCCGCAGCTTTTCATTCTTTCCTTTACGGAAGCCCTGGGCATCGCGGTAGGAGTAAATGTTCTTATCGTTCTTCACCACCCGGATCTCGTTGCGGTACCAGCCGGAGGAGGCCCCCAGGTAGTCGAATGAGCCGTAAAAGTGCCGGTAGCGGAACAGCAGGCCGTCCACGCCCTTGTCGTCCTTCCAGCGCTCCATGGCGGCCCGCACTTCGGCATGGCCGTCCTCGTGCATCACCTCGTCGCCCTGGATGTAAATGCACCAGTCGCTGTCGGCGCCGATGGCCCGGAGGGCCTTGTCGGTTTCCAGGGCCAGCACGCGGCCGCCTTCCTTCTGGCTGTCGTCCCAAACGGTGTCGATGATGCGGATCTTCGGGTCGAGGGCGGCTACCAGCTCCCGGGTGTTGTCGTCCGAATGACCAACGGCCACCACCACCTCGTCGCAAAGCGGCAGGATCGAGCGCAGCGCTTCCTCGATGGGGTACTGGTACGTTACCGCGTTCCGGATAAAAGAGAATCCCGTTACTTTCATGCCTGCTTATTCGTTCACCTCGTAGATGGTCTTGTCTTCGGCGGTGGCTTCGAACTTCTCGGGGCGCATTTGCGGGAACAGCAGCACGTCCTGAATGGAAGGCTGGTTGGTCAGCAGCATGCACAGGCGGTCGATACCGAAGCCGATACCCGAGGTGGGGGGCATACCGTATTCCAGGGAACGCAGGAAGTCGTAGTCGATGAACATGGCTTCCTCGTCGCCGCGCTCCATCAGTTTTACCTGGTCTTCGAAGCGTTCGCGCTGGTCGATCGGGTCGTTCAGCTCGGTGTAGGCGTTGGCGATCTCCTTGCCGTTGACGATCAGCTCGAAGCGTTCCACCAGTCCGGGTTTGCTGCGGTGCTTCTTGGTCAGCGGGCTCATTTCCACGGGGTAGTCCGTAATGAAGGTGGGCTGCACGTAGTGGTGCTCGCACTTTTCGCCGAAAAGCTCGTCGATCAGTTTGCCCTTACCCATGGAAGGCTCTACCTCGATGTGCAGCTTGCGGCAGACGTCGCGCAGGCCGTCTTCGTCCAGGGCGCTTACGTCGAAGCCGGTATGTTCTTTAATGGCATCGTAAATGCTGACGCGTTGGTACGGAGCTTTGAAGCTGATGGTTTGGGCTCCTGCCTGCACGTCGGTAGTGCCGTTCACGGCCAGGGCGGCGCCTTCCAGCAGTTGCTCGGTGGTTTCCATCATCCAGATATAATCCTTATAGGCCACATAGAACTCCAGGACGGTGAACTCGGGGTTGTGGGTCCGGTCCATGCCTTCGTTGCGGAAGTTGCGGCTGAACTCGTATACCCAGTCGAAGCCGCCGACGATCAGGCGCTTCAGGTACAGCTCGTTGGCAATGCGCAGGTAAAACGGCACATCCAGGGCGTTGTGGTGCGTAATGAAGGGGCGGGCGGCCGCACCGCCGGGAATGCTCTGCAGCACCGGCGTATCCACTTCCAGGGCGCCCTGCTGGTTCAGGAAATCGCGGATGGAGGTGATCAGCTTCGACCGCTTCACGAAGGTTTCCTTCAGGGCCGGGTTGATCACCAGGTCGGCATAGCGCTGACGATATTTAAATTCGGGGTCGGTAACGGCATCGTAGGTAACGCCTTCGGCTTCTTTCACCACCGGCAGCGGGCGCAGCGACTTGGCCAGCACGGTCAGCTCTTTCACGTGGATCGAGATCTCGCCGGTCTTGGTACGGAACACAAAGCCTTTGATGCCGATAAAGTCGCCGATGTCCAGGAGCTTTTTCCAAACCTGGTCGTACAGGCTGGCGTCCTCGCCCTGGAGCAGGTCGTTGCGGCGGACGTACACCTGGATACGGCCCTTGCTGTCCTGCAGAACGGCAAAGGAGGCTTTTCCCATGTCGCGGACGCTCATGATGCGGCCGGCGAGGCATACTTCGGAAAATTCTTCGGCGGCTTCGTCGCGGAAGGAGCTTTTAATATCTGCGGAATAATGACTTACCGGATATAAAGCGGCAGGATAGGGATCGATACCCAACTTTTGCAGTTCGGCCAATTTTTCCCGCCGAACTACTTCCTGCTCAGATAAATGCGGTGCATGCATAACTTAAAAAAAATATTGCGCAAAAGTAAGGACACGAAAGGGACGAATGGCAAGAAGAAACCGGATTACCCAAATTTGGCTTGGATTTTTTGCCCGGAGGGCTTTTCTTCGCGGCGGTTTTCCGCGGAAGCGCTTCCGGAGGAGCTTTGTCTTTGGCAGCAATTTTGACAAAAGAAAACCGACTAAAAGCTAAACAATAATGAAAAAATATATCCTGGCCGTGCTCCTGGGGACGGTTCTTGTTTCCTGCGATACCTTATCCAACCTGCCTACGGGCATTACCATTCCCACGGGCATTACCCAAACCGAAGCGGCCCAGGGCATCCGCGAGGCCCTGGACCAGGGCGTGGGCCGGGGCATTACCTTACTGAATAAAAAGGACGGCTTTTTCGGCAACGAGGCGTATAAGCTGTTCCTGCCCCCCGATGCCCAGCGCATCGAAACCACCCTGCGCCAGCTGGGCATGGGCGGCATGGTGGACCGGGCCATCCAGCAGATCAACCTGGCCGCCGAAGACGCGGTAGGTCATGCCCGCCCGATCTTTGCCGACGCCATCCGCGAAATGACCATCGCCGACGCCCTGTCCATCATCAAGGGCCCAAACGACGCAGCCACCCAGTATTTCCGCCAGAAGACCACTACCAAGCTGACCGCCGCCTTCTCGCCGGTGATCAAAAGCTCGCTGGACAAGTTCTCGGCGACAAAATATTATACCGACGTGGTGAGCACCTACAACAACTTTCCCACCACCATCAAAAAGATCAATCCCGACCTGCCCTCCTACGTGGTGGATAAGGCCGTGAGCGCCCTGTTCGACCAGATCGCCCAGGAAGAAGCCAACATCCGCGCCAACCCGAAGGCCCGTGCCACCGAGATCCTCAAAAAGGTCTTTGGCTATGCCTCGGTGAACAGGAATTAGGCCATTGGGAATTGGTTAATTGGTTAATTTGTTCATTGGGAGGGGCAGCTTTACAGGGCTGCCCTTCCTGTTTTTAGCTCCATATATCCTGGAACAGCAGGTCGAAAGAGCAGGAGGAGAGGGAAAATGAAAAGGGCACTGACTGGTTCAGTTCCTGGAGTTCATATTCACTATGTTTCAGACGGTACACTTCTACGCTTCTTTTTTCCGTATCCACAATAATGTAGTAAGGTATACCTTCAGACTGGTAAATGTCGTACTTGGTATGGCGATCCTTGAGGGCAGTAGACGGCGATAATATTTCGGCTACAATATCCGGTGGAAAATCCAAGTACTGGCCAGTTATGGGCCTGCACACAACCAGAACGTCCGGGTTCAGGACGGTATCCTCCGAAACCTTGTAATCAATGGGCTGGTAAACAGTACAGCCACACCCGGCCTTCTTTTGTGCCATTCTGAGTTCTGAAGCCAAATTTGTGGCAACAGCCTGGTATTCCGGTCGGGGCATTGGGCTCATGGCATAAGGAATCCCTTCGATGATTTCCCATTTGCCTTCCCAATGGCAGTAATCATCATACGTGTAGTGCGGTAATATCTTAAAAGCTGAACGCATCACCTAAATTACGCTATATTTTCCGATGCCAGGAGTACCTGCCAGGCCTCGTGGACGGCGCCGCGGTCCAATAGTTGGGCGGCATAGCGGTGCACTTCCTTTTCCATTTCTTCGGGGTTGATGGAAAAATACTGGACAATATTCTTTAAATGCTCGTCGTCGAAGGAGGGCTGCACCAGGGGCATCTCGGATACGTTGGCGAGCTGCGCCAGTTGGTTGCCCGTAAGGATGCGGCTGTGGCGTACGCCCTGCGGCAGGGCATCCATGCCGATCCCCAGCTGCGTGTTGGGCTTGGCCACCCGGAACAGGTTTTCCGGCCCTACCTTGCAGTACCAGTCGCCGCCCAGGCGGGCCGCCAGGTTCAGCCGCTGCTGGTCGAACTTCTTGTCCTCCGTCAGCAGCGAATCGTCCAGGTGCAGGCAGAGCACCTCGCAGATCACCAGGTTGCCGGCCCCGCCCTCGATGCCCAGGTGCTTTACCTCCAGCACCCTGCATTCCAGCTTTACCTTGCTTTCTTTTACCATGGGCGGACGTACCAGCGTAGCCGGCTCCTTCGTAAACCCCGCCTTGTAAAACTCATCCACTCCCTTAGGATACTCGCAGCTGGCAAGTGATACCTGTTGCACCAGGTCATACGTCACAATATTGATTACCACCTCGGGCACTTCCAGCACATTTTCCAAAGTATGCTTGGTGGTATTGTCGCGTACCCGCCTCGAGGGCGAAAAGATCACCACCGGCGGCTGGGACGAAAACATATTGAAAAAGCTGAACGGGCTCAAATTCACCTTCCCTTCCTTATCGACAGTAGAGGCAAAGCAAATGGGCCGGGGCGCCACCACGTGTTGCAAGTAATATTGCTTTTCTACGGTGGTCAGTTCGTTTAAATGCAGCAGCATGCGTTTTTAGGAGTTTACGAGTTTACAAGTTTACGAGTTTACGAGTTGCTGGCGCCCGAAAGGAACTCGTAAACTTGTAAACCCGTAAACTCCTAAACTATTTATTGAGGAGACTCCAATCCGAAGATTCGGCCTCAACCGTATTGGAAAGAACGCCAAGCTGGTCGATTTCGAGTTCGATAAGGTCGCCGGCCCGGAGCCATTGTTCGGGGTATGAGGGGTTGGTGAGTTTGCCCGTACCGTTCAGCTCGAGGAAGCAGCCGGTGCCGACGGTGCCGCTGCCGATAACGTCGCCGGGGTAGAGGTCCACGCCGTAGGAGGCCCGCTCGATCAGTTCGGCAAAGCTCCAGTCCATGTCGGCCAGGCTGCCTTCGCTGACCTGGATGCCGTTGACACGGGCCGTCATTTTAAGGTTCCAGTTGCTGCCGGCATGGCCTTCCTTGGCGGCGGTTTCAAAGGCTTCCAGCTCGTCCAGGGTCACCAGCCAGGGGCCTATGGCGGTGGCAAAGTCCTTGCCCTTGGCGGGTCCCAGGTTCAGCAGCATTTCATCCATCTGGAGCTTGCGGGCGCTAAAATCATTCATGATCATCAGTCCGCCGATATAGTCGCGGGCATCTGCGGCCCGGATATTCCGTCCCTGGCGGCAAATGACGATGGCGGCTTCCAGCTCGAAGTCGAGTTTTTCCAGGTGGTCGGGCATGCACCGCACCGGGCCCGGGCCTTTAATGGTTTGGTGGTTGGTGAAATAAAATACGGGGTACTCGTCGAACTGGGGGATCATTTCCACTTTGCGGTTGCGGCGGGCGGCGGCCACGTGCTGGCGGAAGGCGTAGCCGTCGCGGCAGGAAGTGGGGTAGGGCACCGGGGCCAGCAGGTGCAGGGATTCCAGGGGCACCCCTTTTTCGGGCCGGATCTTGCCTTCGCTGATCAGCTTTACCCCAGCAGACGCCACCGGGAAAGCCTCTTCCCAATACGCTAAAAACAGGCCCATGGTCGTAGGCAGATCGGGATGGAGCGTTTCCATGTCATACACCTTTCCCTCATACAGCACGCCCAGGGAATCATGCTCATCTTTCAAGTAGGAAACCAGTTTCATGATGTGCTAATTTAGATTCAAATGTAAGCAGCGCTGCCGCTTTATGGCCTACCCGTTAGCCATAAGCGTAATCTTTGGAATTCCGGCACCATCTTTTCAACAAGCTCAGGGATATGGTGACAGAACCCCGCCGGGAATTTCTTTCAAACCGTACTTTTGTCCTGTAAAAGATTCCATTATGAAATTTGAAAAAATACATAACAAGGGACAGGCACAGTTGTTTCAGAACCCGCTTCTGGAAATGCTGACTAAAACCCACCCTCTTGTTATCTGGGGACTTTATCTTCCGGTGATCACCGGCTTTCCTTATTTTGCGGCGCAGCGGTTCGAATTCACCCTGCTGCGCATGGCCCTGTTGTTTATTGGCGGCGGCTTCTTCTGGACCTTTTTCGAATACTTGATGCACCGCTGGGTCTTTCACATGGCTGCCGAAAGCGAAAGGGCCCGGAAATTTATTTATATCCTGCACGGCAACCACCACCATTTTCCCCGCGACAAGGAACGGCTGTTCATGCCGCCGGTGCCGAGCCTGATCCTGGCATCCGCCATCTTTGCCCTGCAATACCTGGCGCTGGGCGCAAATGCCTTTTTGTTCTTCCCGGGCTTCCTGCTGGGATACCTGATGTATGGCACCATGCACTATGCCATCCATGCCTGGAACCCGCCCTTTAAATGGATGAAGGGCCTCTGGCGCAATCACCACCTGCATCATTACAAAGACGACCATAAAGGCTTTGGCGTTTCTTCCACCTTCTGGGACCATGTATTCGGAACCATGTTCGACCTGAACAAGGAAAAGGAAGACAAGGAAAAGGTCAAGGACCTTATGTTCAAAAGCTAATCTTCCTATTTTACGGTCAATTCATTTATAACCTGATTTGCTGCCTGTGGAAGGCAGCAGGGTTCGGAACCCTGGAAGGTCGATGGTAACAGAAAATTCTTTTCCAGGGTTCCGAACCCTTTTTATTTTTTCCTCTTTATCTCTTAGCTTATGGGTCAGAAAAAATTACAGCGCTTTGCCGAACTGCTTACGTTTTCGAATGTGTTGCAGTACCCCGAAAACATGAAAGGGGCCTGGAACGGCTTTTTTAAAAACGACCATCCCATCGTCCTGGAGCTGGCCTGCGGTAAAGGCGAGTATGCCGTGGGGCTGGCGCAACTTTTTCCCGGGCAGAACTTTATCGGCGTGGACCAGAAGGGCAACCGCATCTGGGTTGGTTCCCGCCGGGCGCAGCATTTAGGGCTGCCGAATGTCGGCTTCCTGCGCATCCAGATCGACCGGATCACCGAGTTCTTCGGGCCCGGCGAGGTGTCCGAAATCTGGATCACCTTCCCCGACCCGCAGTTGCGGCTGTCCAAATCCAAAAAACGGCTGACCCATCCCAAGTTCCTCCGGCTGTACCAGCAGCTCCTGAAGCCCGGCGGAAAGGTCCACCTCAAAACCGATAGTCCCAACCTGTTTGCCTTTACCAAAAAGGTGGTGGATATGTACGGCCTTATCCTGCACGAGGAGTCGGACAACGTGTACGCCCTGACGGATATGAAGCCCGAACTGGCTATTAAAACCCATTACGAGAACCTTGATATCGCCCAAAGCAACCGGGTGCATTACATTTCCTTTTCGTTGCCGGCAGAGCTGCCCGGTAAGGAACTGGACAACCGTTTGCAGGAAGAATTAAAGCAAGAAGCAGGAAATGAAGGAGAAGATTGATTATTATCTCAACGAAAAGGGGCTGATCGTTTTTACGGAAGCGTATCACCAAAAGCGAGGATATTGCTGCGGCAGCGGTTGCCGGCATTGTCCTTTTGATTATAATGCCGTGCCCGAGCCCAAGAGATCTGACCTGTTACTAAAAAAGATAAACAAGCTTAAATAATACCCGATGGCTGGCAAACCGGAAAAGAAAGCGCCCCTGAAAACCGTCCAGCCTTCGGGCCGGAAGGACGATTCTTTTTTTGAGCAGGTGTTTGCCATCGTTCGCCAGGTCCCGCGGGGGCGGGTGACCTCTTATGGCGCCATTGCCGAAGCCCTGGGGGCGAAGTCCTCTGCACGGATGGTAGGCTGGGCCATGAACCTCTCCCATTCCATTCTTCCCGAAGTGCCGGCCCACCGCGTTGTCAACCGCCAGGGCCGGCTGACCGGGAAGGTGCATTTCGGCACCCCCACCCGCATGCAGGAACTGCTGGAAGCGGAAGGCATTGCCGTAAAGGATGATGCCGTCGTGGCCTTTGACCGGCTTTTCTGGAACCCTGCCACCGAGCTTTCCCTCTGACCTTTCCGTACTCCCGGTAAAAATGATTGCTGCCTGCCTGCGACACGCTTAGCCAGGCTCTTAATATATGTCATATAAACACTTATTCAAACCTATATAAATATACTTATATTCATTTTGTAGTATAAATCATGTACTTGTAAATGATTTCCCTTAGCAGGTAAAATAGTATAGCCTTAGCGTTTAATGTTGGAGGCTCACCTTTGAAAATGCCGATTTTACCGATGACTTCCGTACTTCCCCTTATGACTAAGGTATCTTGCAGCCGCAATTGAGAATGTCACCGTCCCGCATGCAACTGTTCTTCTCCTTGTAAACGAACGAACCCTGCCATCTGTAAGTCTTCCGGTACTTAAACCACCGGTTGTTACCCTTATCATTTGCCCTAGTTTTTAATCCGTTTATATGAACCATTTGTACTCAAAACTGCTTTTTGTATTCCTGTTCCTTGTTTCCCTGCAAGCCTCTTCACAAACCTATACCCTTAACTGGGGTACTTCCTTTAGTCCCGCCTGGAACAACGGCAACGTCAATAAAACGGCTTCCAACATCGGTCAATCGGGTATCAACTGTACCGTAGCCCTTACCCTGAGCGGCGGTGCTTATGAAAACGCCCTGGGCGGCAACAGCGGCTCCAAGACTCCTACCGTTTCGGGCTCCACCTTTACGGTTCCCGGTTCTACCCAACGGCTCCAGGTGACCCTCAACCTTGCCAATAACAGCCAGTATTGCGATATTAAGTATACGTTTACCGGCCCGGTGCAAAATGTAAACTTCCGCATTGCAGATATCGATAAAAGCAGCGCTACCAGCAATTCTTATTATGATAAGGTAACCATCACCGGCAGCACCGGCACCGCTACCGTTTTACCCACGCTGAGCAAATACACCAATACCAACTCCAACTTCCTTTCGATCAGCAGCAATACCGCCCAGGTCAATACCACCAGCGGCCAGGCCGGCAACACCGAATCGGACGCCCAGGACCAGAACGGCACCATCAATGTTTCTTTCAATGGTCTGGCCATCCGCACCTTTACGGTTCGTTATCATAATGCCACCGGTGCCCAGTCCGATCCTGCCGCACAAAGCATTGCTATCGGCAACCTGACGTTTGGCAAACCGGCTGCCCCTGTAGCTTCTGATGTGATGAATACCGCTACCGTGGTGAATGAGGCCATTGCCGCCCCCATCAGCGCGCTGCAAGCATCGGACGATGAAACCATTGCCAGCTATAAAGTCCTCAGCCTGCCGCTGGCCACTGCCGGCACCCTGCAATACAACACCACCGGCACTACCTATGCTCCGGTAACCACCACTACCTCGCTGACACCGGCCCAGGCCGCCAGCCTGAAGTTCCTTCCCGTACCGGGCTATGTCGGACCTGCCACCTTCACCTTCCAGGCCACCGACAACCGGGGTCTTACTTCGAATACCGCCAACTATTCCTTGACAGTTTCCCCTCAAATGCTGGCCACCCTGCCGGTAACCCTGGGCACCTTTTCCGCTGTATTGCAGAACAACCGCGTGCAGATCAAATGGAATACCTACGAAGAAAGCAACAGCCATTATTTTATCGTGGAACGTTCGCTGGACGGAAAGACATGGACCAGTGTGGATTCCGTTCTGGCCCAGGGCAATAGTGCTGCGGTTACCTGGTACTCTTCCAACGATCAGTTCTCTGACAGTGTAGCGCATTACCGGCTGCGGATGGTAGATCTCGACGAGTCGTTCAAATATTCCAATGCCGTGGTGCTGGTGCAGAAGGCTGCCGGTTCGGTTCGGGTGTTTCCTAACCCCTTTATGTCTTCCCTGAATGTATCGCTGAAAAGCGAAGTGGAAACTGCAGCCGTTGCCCGCCTGTTTTCTTTCGAAGGCAGAATGGTACATCAATCGAATGTGCAGCTGCACAAAGGCCAGAATTCCTTTTCCCTGAACAACCTTTCTTCTCTGCCTTCCGGCACCTATGTACTTAAGGTAGTAGACAGCAAAGGTGCCGTGCTGGTGACCGAAAAGGTTAATCACTAGTCGGAGTTTCAACTAAATCAAAAAAGCCTTCAACGAAGTATTCCTTCGCTGGAGGCTTTTTCATTGTATGCATTGTTATCGCATCCTAATAAAAGGATGACCGTTATTACTTGGGTTGGCCAGGAGGAAGAGGAAGCCCTGCAGGCTTCCTTTCTCTACCGATTCCCCATAATGAAAACAGTAAAATTGGTGTATTAAAAAAAGAGGCTTACCATTTTGCCTGGTAAACCTCTTTCCGAATAAATTTTAAGGAACGCTTAATAATACGGGCTGATCATCAAATACACTACGGGACCGGTGACGGCCACATAAAACCAGATGGGCCAGGTAATTTTCGCGAGCTTCCGGTGGGCGGCATTCTCATTGATCAATCCCCTGTAGGCGGTAAAGAGGATGAAGGGAAGAATGATGCTGGCCAGGACGATATGGGTGCCTAAAATGAAATAATAAACGAAGCGGGTGCTGCCGGCCAGCAGCTTTTCCTGCTCGCTGAGCATTCCATTATGGTCCAGGTCGCCGAATTTGGCTTCGCCGGCAAATAAGTGGTGGCAGATGTAGCTGACCAGGAACAACAGCGACAGCACCATCGCCGCCAGCATGATCTTCTTGTGCCGCTCATACTTGCCCTTTTTTGCACTGAACAGGCCGGCCAGCAGGAGCACCGATACCGCCGTATTGATCAGGGCGTTGATACGGGCAAAAATATGCTCGTCAAAACCCAGTTCCACGTCCAGCTTTACCTTTCCCAGCACGGCAACGGCCAAAAATACCACCACGGATACGAGCAGGATCAGGATCCGTGCCTTGTTATCATTTTTAGAAATAGTCAGGTTCATCCTTTTTTATATTTTTTGAGGAAATACATCATGGTCCCCATGCCCACGAGGGTCAGCAGGAATACGATCGCCAGCATTTCGAGCTGGCCGGCAAAAACGCTTTTACGCTTGGGGTCCCGTTCCAGGGTCAGGAAAACAATATCGCGGGCCAGCTCCTTTACCCGGGTCGTGTCCAGGCCATGGTAGTAACCGCGGATATTCCGGTTCTTGTCCACCAGCACCATGTAATCGGTATGCACAAAGCTGGTATCGATCTTTCCGCCATCCAGCAGGGCCAGCTTCATGTGGTTCAGCGACAGGTCGTAGGTGGCCTTTTTATCGCCGGTGAGCAGCCACCAATGATCGGGGTTGATCTGGAAGCGGTCGGCCCACTTTTTCAGCTGGGGCACGCTGTCGCGTTCGGGATCTATCGATATCGACAGCAGCTGCAGGAAGCCCGGGTCGCGGTTGCCTACCTTGTCCGAGCTGCGGATCTCGTCCTGCAGCATCTTCATGTTCTCCGTCAGGCGGGGACAGATGGTGGGGCAGCGGGTGAAAAAGAAGTCGATCACGACGGTCTTTCCTTCCATGTCCTTCCAGCTTACCTTTTGTCCCAGCTGGTTGGTAAACTCCATGTCGGGGAGCTTGTGCCAGAAGGTATCGGTAATTATTTTTCCCTTTTCGGTACGGTTGCTGACGGAATCGTAGATGAAGTGACGGGGAACTAAAGGCTTATTGCTGGTGTATTGCTTAATAATGAAGTAGCTGATAAGAGGCAGAAAGAGCGCAACGAGAAGACTGTAAATAGCTGTTTTGTTCACTGTAGATAAATTAAAAAACCACCGCTGCAAAATTATTGCGGCGGTGGTTAACTTGATGCTTAATCCGTTAAAATATGCTTAATCCAAAGGATGACCGGCGGCGGAAGTATCGGTCTTTCTTTCCTGGGTGGACGGGGCGGTGGGCGCTACGTGCTGCACACTGGTTTCCTGAACGCGGTTGTAGCGGTTGCGGGATACGCGGTACTCGTTACCATCCCAGAGGAAGGCGGCGATAAACCAGATGAAGAGCAGCAGCGGCACTACGATGGTCATGATCATGTTGCGGATCTCGCTGCCCAGGTGCATGAACTCGCTCACGATGTAGAAAGCCTTAGCCAGAGTCAGCACAACGATTACCCCTTTCATGAACATTTCAATCCAGTGGGGGATGGGGAAGGCATACATCACGAAACCCAGTACCAGCTCCACTACGGTCAGGCCCAGCAGGATCCAGAAAGTTCGCCAGATATGGCTGGTGGTCGGCAGGGGATCGTGGTGGTACGTTACTTCTTGATAAGTTGAAGATGAATGTTGGTCCATTTCTAATATTTTTTATAAGATGAATCGGTAAGTTGGTTACTTAAATCAGGTAGAAGCAAAGGAATACGAATACCCATACCAGGTCTACAAAGTGCCAGTACAGACCGGCCTTCTCGATCATCAGGTAATGTCCGCGGTTTTCGAATACATCCTTCTGGGCCATGATCAGCATGATGATGTTGATCACTACGCCGGAAAGTACGTGGAAGCCGTGGAAACCGGTAATGCCGTAGAAGAAGCCGCCGAAGGCAACAGGTCCGGGGGTGCGTACATGCAGTTCTTCCAGGTTGATCTTACCCAGCAGGTTGGCATCGGTCATAGCCGCCAGCTGTTCGTGGCTTACGCTGTGGTCGTGCATGGCCGCCAATTTCACCAGGGCGTCGTGGGGGGTATTTTGCAGGGCCTGCTGGATAGCGGGACCGTGAACGACAGGACCCCAGGGGTTTACGGTAGTGGTCTGGGCAATGACGTCCAGTTGTCCGTTTACCAGAACGGCATGTTCGCCGGTCAGTAAGTGGGTCCATTCCCAGGCCTGGCAGCCTAAGAAGGCGAAGCCACCGATAACGGTCCAGGTCAGCCATTTAACCACGTTCTTTTTATCGCGGTGGTGTCCGGCGTGCACGGCTAATACCATGGTTACCGAACTCATGATCAGTATAAAGGTCATTACCGACACGAAGGCCAGCGGCAGGTTGGCATGGCCGGCGCCGGGGAAAGCGTTGAAGACATCGTTAGGGTTGGGCCAGTAATTCTGGGAAAAACGAATGGTACCGTAAGAGATCAGGAAGGCGCCGAAGGTAAAAGCATCACTCATCAGGAAGTACCACATCATTAATTTGCCATACTCCACGTTAAAGGGACTTCTTCCTCCACTCCACCAGTTTTCTCTTGTTGCTACAGCAGTTGTTGCCATAATAAAGGGTCTAATTTATTCTTGTTAAAAGGGTTTTACCGAAATTACCGGCGGCTTGACGGCCGGCAATCCCATCTATTTTCTTATTTGATCAGATTGAAAAATAACAACAGGTACAGCCATAAAAAGTCCACGAAATGCCAGTAGGTCGCCAGGATTTCCACTGGAACCGAGTTATAGCTGATGGTCTTACGGCTTAACGAACGGATCAGTTGGATGAACAGGGCCACCAAACCGCCGATCACGTGAATGGCGTGCAGGCCGGCGATGATATACAGGAACTGGCCGGCACCCGAACCACGGAAATGGACGCCATGGTTCCACATCCAGCTAAAGCCATTCCACTGCAACAGCAAAAAGCCAATACCCAGCAGGCCGGTCACCAGCAACAGGCCCTTGTAACGGCTCCGTTCTTTTTGCTTGAATGCCCGAACCGCCATCTGGATGCACAGGGAGGCCGCCAGGATCACCCCTGTGGAGACCCAGAACTGGGTGGGGATCTGTACGGTTTCCCAGTTGGCCTGGTTGCTTTTCACTACGTAGGCACTGGTCAGGCCCGCAAACATCATGACGATGCTGGCCATGGCCACCCACATGGTGAACTTATGCGGATGAATCTTATTTCGTTGCGGTGAGGATTGCACCATTATCATTTTACTTGATTTTTTTGATTCTTGCTCACTGGTTTCGTGCGGCACTTTTCAAAAAGCCGTTCTATACCGTTACCTTATCAAACAACAATGCCAATAATACGACAGGCAAATATATGTAGCTGCCAAACATTACCCTGCGGGCGGCCTTTACTTCCATAGTGCGGTACAACTGGATGCACTGTGCCACCAGGAAAAAGTTGGCCACCAGAACGATGATCATGCTGGTCATTCCGGCCATCCCTGTAAAATACGGCAGAAAGCCTACGGGGATCAGTAAAAGAGCATAGATGACGGTTTGAAGGGCGGTGAACTTGGTCGGTCCTTTTTCGGCCGGCAGCAGGCGGAAACCCGCTTTGCTGTAGTCGGTATGCGCGATCCAGGCAATGGCCCAGAAGTGCGGGAATTGCCACAGGAACTGCAATACAAAAAGGATCCATCCCCCCACGTTCGACACTTCCTTTCCCTGTACCACGATCCCGTCAAAGGGAGAGAGCACCCCGGTGCCGGCCACCCAGCCGATCAGGCAGGGGAGGGCTCCCGGTACGGCGCCCACCAATACCGCGATGGCATTGATCTTTTTGAGGGGCGTATAAATAAAAGCGTACAGGAACAAACTGGCGGCCGCCAGGCTGGCGCTTAACCAGTTGAAAAAGTAACCCAGAACGAACACCCCCAGCGCGCCGGTGATCACGGCAAAGGTCCAGCCTTGTGCCGGGCTCATTCTCCCGGAAGCAACGGGGCGGTTGCCGGTCCGTTTCATGACGGCGTCGGTGTCCTTTTCCACCACCTGGTTGATGGTATTGGCACTGCCGGTCACCAGCATCCCGCCGATAAACAGCAGGACGATCATGGTCCAGTCGTAGGTAACGTTCGGCGCCAGGAGATAACAGATCAGGCTGGAAAAAACCACCATGATGCTCAGCGATGGTTTGATTAATTGCAGGTAGTCCTTGTAGGAAAGACTACCTGCATTATTTTCTGGAACCGTTATCTTTTCCGGTGCACTTTTCACTATAATGGTATAACCGTTAATGTTGAAAACGTTTAGTGGGTTGTTTCATTGGGATGAACCGCTTCCGTTTGCGGGATAAAGGTCCGTCCGTCCTTGCTGTAATCGTAGGGCCAGCGGTGTACTTCGGGGATCTCACCTACCCAGTTACCGTGACCGGGGTTGATCGGTGTGGTCCACTCCAGGGTAGTAGCACCCCAGGGGTTCAGGGAACGTACTTTGCGGCCTTTGAAGATCGAGTAGAAGAAGTTGAACACGAACATCAGCTGCACGGCGAACACGATAATGGTCACGATGCTGATGAATTTGTTCAGGTCACCAAACTGGTTGAAAGAAGTCCAGATGCGGTAGTCGAGGTAACGACGGGGCATACCGGCCAGGCCTTCGTAGTGCATGGGCCAGAAGATCAGGTAAGCACCCACCAGGGTCACCCAGAAGTGGATGTAGGCGAGGGTATTGTTCAAATACCGGCCGTACATTTTCGGGAACCAGTGGTACACACCGCAGAACATTCCGAAGAAAGCCGACACACCCATTACGATGTGGAAGTGGGCGATTACGAAATAGGTATCGTGGACGTGGATGTCGATGGTAGAGTTACCCAGGAAGATACCGGTCAGACCGCCGGAGATGAACAGGCTCACAAAGCCGATGGCAAAGAGCATGGCAGGAGTGAACCGGATATTACCTCTCCACAGGGTGGTGAGCCAGTTGAACACCTTGATGGCCGAAGGGATGGCGATCAGCAGCGTCAGCAGCACGAAGAACGACCCGAGGAAGGGGTTCATACCGGATACGAACATGTGGTGCGCCCATACCAGGAACGCCAGGATGGCGATGGCGAACAGCGAACCGATCATGGCCATGTAGCCGAAGATGGGCTTGCGGGCGTTGACGCTCATCACTTCCGATACCAGGCCCATCGCGGGGAGGATAATGATGTATACCTCGGGGTGACCCAGGAACCAGAACAAGTGCTGGTACAGGATGGCGCTACCGCCTTCGTTGGGCAGGATCTGGCCGTTCACATAAATATCGCTCAGGTAGAAAGAAGTACCCAGGTGACGGTCGAACAGCAGCAGGATGAAACCGGCGAACAGTACGGGGAACGACAGGATACCGAGGATGGCGGTAAAGAACAGGGCCCAGATGGTCAGCGGCATGCGGGTCATGGTCATACCCTTGGTACGCATGTTCAGGATGGTCGCTACGTAGTTCAGGCCACCGAGCAGCGAAGACACCACAAACAGGGCCATGGCTACCAGCCACAGGTCCATACCGATCTTGGAACCTTGCGAAGCTTGTGCGAGGGCGCTCAGGGGAGGGTAGGAGGTCCAACCACCGCTGGCAGGGCCGGTTTGCACAAACAGGGACGACAGCAGCACGATGCTACCCGCAAAGAAGAACCAGTACGACAGCATGTTCATCAGCGGAGACGCCATGTCACGGGCACCGATTTGCAGCGGGATCAGCAGGTTCGCGAAGGTTCCGCTCAAACCGCCGGTCAGCACGAAGAACACCAGGATGGTACCGTGCATGGTGACCAGGGCGTAATAGAATTCGGGCTGCAGCTGTCCGCCTTTGGCCCATCTTCCGAAAAATGTTTCCAGGATCGGAAACGGGGTGTCGGGGTACGCCAGCTGCAAGCGGAACAGTACGGAGAACAGGGCGCCGATGATGGCCCAGATCATACCGCTGATCAGGAATTGCTTGGCGATGGTTTTGTGATCCTGGCTGAAAATATATTTTGTAATGAACGTTTCCTTGTGGTGGTGGTGGCCGTTCCCATTCCCATCATGACCTGCCTCATAAGTGTGTAAGGAGGTATCATGCACATGTGTTGAAATCTCTTTGCTCATAAAATATGCTTTTTTAGGCGTTCGCCCTTCAAGTTTTTAGTGTACGGATGCGGTTGGTTGACCTTGAGTGGTGTCAGCGGCAGGAGCTCCCGGGGCAGCCGGGGCCGCGGGGGCAGCTTCAGCCGGGGGGTTGGCCACGGCGTATTGCGGTTGCTTGGAGGCCAGCCATTTGTCGTACTCCGCCTGTGTTTCCACTACGATGGTACCTCTCATGGAGAAGTGACCGGCGCCGCACATCTGGTCGCAGGAGATCTCGTAGTTGAAATCGGGACCGTATTTCTTCCGCATTTCGGCGGTGGTGAACTTGGGGGTAAACCACATGGTGGTGGGGATACCCGGAACGGCGTCCATCTTCATCCGGAAGTGGGCCAGACCAACGTCGTGGATCACGTCCTTGGCGCCGATGATCAGCTTTACGGGCTTGCCCACAACGATATGCATTTCGGAAGTGGTGTAGATATCGTCGCGGTTGGCGGGGTCGGACCAGATCTGACCCAGCGGGTTGCTCTTGGCCTCGTCGATATTCTTGAAGTATTTGCGGCCGAACTCGCCGTCCTTTCCGGGGTAACGGAATTCCCAGGCGAACTGCTTGCCGGTTACCTCTACCTGCAGGGCTTCTTTCGGAGCCTCGCCGGTGATCTGGAACCAGTAGTAGATACCAAAGCCTACCAGGATGGTGAGGACGATGGCAGGAATAACGGTCCAGATCACTTCCAGCTTGTTATCGTGGGGGAAGTAGAACGCTTTACGCTTGTCGTTCTCCTGGTATTTGTAGGAGAACCAGAACAGCAGGATCTGGGTGATGACGAACACAATCCCCGTGATGGCCAGGGTAATGTAGATCATCTGGTCGATTTTCTCGCCGTGGTTGGAGGCGGCTTCGCCCAGGATCTTTCCTTTTAATTTTTCATTACAGAACCATACACCAAACAGGCCGACGAACAAAAAGGCCAGTAACATGAAGGCGTTGATCCGGTTGGTATCTTTCCGGGTTTTTTCTTCACCCTTGAGGATGGCTACGTACTCGCTTGCCTTGGCAATCTGGAACGTAACAAGAAAACCCAATAATAATGACACTATAATCCAAAGACTTGACATACTGTTTCGGTTAATCTGTTAAACGCTTCTTATTAGGTATGGTGGATAATGCTTTCTTTGAGGAAAGGGTGGTTGCGGGCTGTCAGCGGATGCTTCGCCAGGGAACGACCGGTAACAAACATGATCAGTCCTATAAAGCCCAGTCCGATTCCCAGGTCCAGCGCCATGTTCGGAACGTGTTCCTTGGACAGGCCGGGGAATACCATTTGATAGAAATCCAGCCAGTGACCGAAAATGATCAGCACCGCCATCATGGTAGTGGTACCATAATTCCTCTTGGCGCCACGGGTCATCAGGATCAGCAGGGGACCTACGAAGTTGATGATCAGGTTCAAAAAGAAGATGCCTCTGTAAGCGCCATGGATGCGGGGTTTGAAATAGGTGGTTTCCTCCGGGATGTTGGCATACCAGATCAGCATGAACTGGTCGAACCACAGGTAGGTCCAGAAGATGGAGAAGGCGAACATGAACTTGCCCAGGTCATGCAGGTGTTCCTGGTTGGTGAAGGGCAGGTAGCCGTTGTTCTTCAGGAAAACCACGTACAGGGTGATCAGGGCCATGCCGGCCACGAAGGCGCTGGCGAAGGTATACCACGAGAACATGGTGGAATACCAGTGGGCATCGATGCTCATCAGCCAAAACCAGGGGATGGAAGACAATACGGTGAGGGAGAACAGCACGATGTAAATGGCGGCCCATACGGTATTGTTCCAGATGTATTTTTTACCTTCCTCTACGGTCAGGGGTTGGTCGTCGATGCTGCGGCTCAGTTGACGCATCTTGCGGCCCAGCAGCCACCAGCCTACGATAGTGATGATGGTCCAAACGGTATAGAAGGTGCTGTTGAGGAAGCCTTCCTTGTGCAATAAGGCGGCATCATGCTTTACGTGCTCGGTATCGGTCCAGTGGTAGATGGCGTGGTTGCCGCCAAAAACGATGGCCATCAGGATCACGAAGGTGATCACGCCCAGGATAGGTACGCAGGTGGAGATGGCTTCCGTTACCCTGCGGAAGGAGAGTTGCCAGCCGCCCCATGCCAGTGTTGTGGCGCAGATAAAGAACATGGCCATATTTACTACCAGCAGAAAATAAACGCTATTGGTTAACAGGGAACCCCAGAACCTTGCGTTCTCATGGTCGTCACTGCTCGTGCCATGGGTGAGAAATAAAATGATCAGGGAGAGAATTCCCACCAGCATCAATACAATGGAGATGCTATTGTACCGTTTAGGAATTTCAAAAAAATCTTTCGTTGCCATTACGTTCCTTTTATTTTATTCTTTTCTGCAATTAGTTACTTGCGGTGGTTTGAGTTGCGGCACCAGTGGTATCGGCGGCGGGAGCAGCCGGGCCCTGCTTGGAGCGAATGTATTTGATGATCCACCAGCGCTGCTCGGGGTGCACCTGCGATGCATAGCTTCCCATCATGCCTTTACCGTGCATGATCACATGGTACATCTGGCCGTCGGCCAATTTCTTCGTGTAATCATCCAGCAGGTTGCGGGGGCCGGCAGGGTAGGGGCCGTTGCCGTCGTTCCACAGGGGACCGTTACCGTCCAGCTTGCTGCCGTGGCAGATGGCGCAGTTCACCAGGTACAGGCGCTCGGCTTCCACCAGGTTGGCTTTGCTCAGGGTCACGGTATCGTAAGGGTTGCGGTACGCTTTTGACTGGGCATAGGCGGTATCCGAGTTGGGGTAGGGGTAGGCTTCGGCATCGCCGCGGGCCATGGTACCGGCCACCGGGGAAGCGTTGAAGGAAATGCCCCGGGCTTTCAGGGTATCGTATTCTCCGTTAACGTTGTTGTATCCGTAAGTTTCATATGCACGGCTGTAACCCATGTCGGGGGCGTAAACGTCGCCGGGGTCGTTGCCTTTGGCGCCGTCACAGCTCACGATTCCAATCACTGTGGCAAATAAAACTGCTATGATTAAAAGATTTTTCATCAACTTTTCTATTAAATATGCTTAACTGATTGGTTCTACTGCGGGTTTATTGAACACTTTGGTTTCCTTGTCGTACGTGCCGATCCACCATTTGGTTTCGCGGTACTGTACTTCCACTTCTTTGGCGCCGTTGGCGGTCAGGAAGTCGATCACCTCCGCATCGTTGGTGCGGTCGTTGCACTCGATGGCCATGACAAAGGTGTCGTCGGTGGCCCGCAGGTGGAAGTGGTCTTTCTTCACGAAGGGCGCCAGTTGGCACAGGTAACAGAAAGTGAGCACCATACCTACGGCCGAGAACAATACGGTCAGCTCGAAGGTGATGGGGATCCATGCCGGTAAGGAGAAGAACGGCTTACCGCCAAAGTTTAACGGCCAGTCGGTTGTCAGGGCCCAGGTGATAAATGTCAGCGCGGTAGTGGTACCGGTGATACCGTAGATGAAACCCGCTGTGTGCAGACTGGTGTCCCGCAGACCCATGGCGTGGTCGAGGCCATGGATCGGGAAGGGGGTGTACACATCGTGGATCTTGTAACCCGCCTTGCGCACTTTTTTGATAGCAGGGAATAAAACCTGCTCATCATAAAAACAACCAACAACAAATTTTTTAACAGCCATATGAGTAAGTTCTGAAGGTCCTTGTTTCTTGTTTAGTGATTAATGGGCGTGGGCGTGCTTATGGGTGAATTCCTCCACGCTTTCCTGTTCCACTTCGGTCATTTGCTCTTTGTAGTTGCGACCACCTTTCTTCAGGATATGCTTGATCTCGGCGATAGCGATAACCGGGAAGAATTTGGAAAACAGGAAGTAGCAGGTAAAGAACAGGCCGAACGTACCCATGTAGAAGCCGATCTCCCAGATGGTGGGGGTATAATAGGTACTCCAGGAAGAGGGCAGGTAGTCGCGGTAGAGCGAGGTTACAATGATCACGAAACGTTCGAACCACATACCGATGTTTACCAGGATCGACATAAAGAAGGTAACGGTCAGGTTTCTGCGGAACTTGCGGAACCAGAAGATCTGCGGAGAGATCACGTTACAGCCCATCATCAGCCAGTAGCTCCAGCCGTAGGGGCTGCTCAGGTTCACACGGTTTTGCTCGAAGGCGAACCACTCGTAGTTTACGTGCGAGTACCAGGCCATGAACAGCTCGGTCAGGTAGGCCACACCTACGATGGAGCCGGTCAGAACGATTACCTTGTTCATCACCTCGATGTGCTCGATGGTAATATAATCTTTCAGGTTCAGCACTTTCCGGGTTACCAGCAGCAGGGTATTTACCATGGCGAAACCGGAGAAGATCGCACCCGCAACGAAGTAGGGGGGGAAGATGGTGGTGTGCCAGCCGGGGATTACCGAAGTGGCAAAGTCAAACGATACGATGGTGTGTACCGAAAGTACCAGGGGAGTAGACAGACCGGCCAGTACCAGCGACAGGGCTTCGTGGCGCTGCCAGTGTTTGGTGGAACCTGTCCAGCCGAAGGCGGCCAGGCCGTAAAACGCTTTTCTCCATTTTTCCTTGGCACGGTCGCGGAGGGTGGCCATGTCGGGCAGCAGACCGGAGTACCAGAAGAGCAGCGAAACGGTGAAATACGTAGAGATCGCAAATACGTCCCACAGCAGGGGCGAGTTAAAGTTCGGCCACAGCGAACCGCGGGAGTTGGGGTAGGGGAGTACAAAGAACGCCATCCACACACGGCCCATGTGCCAGATCGGGAACTGGCCGGCGCACATTACCGCGAAGATGGTCATCGCTTCCGCAGCGCGGTTTACCCCTGTACGCCATCCCTGGCGGAACAGCAGCAGGATCGCGGAGATCAGCGTACCGGCGTGACCGATACCTACCCACCATACGAAGTTGGTGATGTCCCAACCCCATCCGATGGTCTTGTTCAGGTTCCACTGGCCGGTACCGTAAATTACCTCTACGGTTACGGAAATGATACCAAAAATCAAAAGAGCTACTGAAATGATAAACCCGATCCACCAGGCCTTCGTGGGTTCTGCCTCCACCGGGCGACAGATGTCTTCGGTTACCTGGTGATAATCCTTTTGGCCTTCTACCAATGGTGGTCTTACCTGCGATTCGTATTTAAGTAATGCCATAATATTAAACTTTAAGCCTCCGGTTCCCCGTCCGCTTTACAATTTTTTACCGTTTGTAGGGTGGAAGAAGGGGCGGGCCCTTCTTCCACTACTGTATCTTATTTTCTTTTCCCTTCTATTTATTAGTGGTGTGCCGGTTGCTCGTGTCCTTCGGTCTTGTGCTCTGCAGGAGCGGCCTGACCTTCTTCGTGGCTTTGAGCGGCATGGCCGGCGCCTTCTTCGTGGTGCTCTTTCACCTCTTCCAGTTCGGCGGTGTTCCGCACTTTCGCCAGGTAGCTTACGTTGGGCAGGGTGTGGATCTGCTCGATCACGTAGAACAGGCGGTTGGGGTTGTTTTTGCGGATCTGCGCTACGGTGCTGGTTTCGTCGTTGGCATTGCCGAAGACAATGGCGCCGGACGAACAGGCCTGGGCGCAGGCGCTCTGGATCTCGTCGCCTTTCAGGTCGCGGTTTTCCAGTTTGGCTTTCAGTTTGCCTTCCTGGGTACGCTGGATACAGAAAGAACATTTTTCCATTACACCACGGCTCCGTACCACTACGTCGGGGTTCAGCACCATGCGGGTCAGGTCGTCGTTCATCTGGTGAACGGCCGGATCCAGCACACCTACGGTCTTCTGATCCTGGTTGTCTTTGAAGGAGTCAGCTCCGGTATAGTCGGCCCAGTTGAAGCGGCGTACTTTATACGGGCAGTTGTTGGCGCAGTAACGGGTACCGATGCAACGGTTGTAGGCCATCTGGTTCACACCCTCGGCGTTGTGCATGGTAGCGGCTACCGGGCAAACGTTTTCGCAGGGTGCGTTGTCGCAGTGCTGGCACATCATCGGCTGGAACACAACGGCTTTCAGGTCGTCGGCGTTCTTTTCGTCGCTTACGAAGTAGCGGTCGATACGCAGCCAGTGCATATCGTGGTAACGCAGCACTTCGCTCTTACCTACCACCGGAACGTTGTTCTCGGCATGACAGGCTACCACGCAGGCGCCGCAACCGTAACAGGCGTTCATATCGATGGACATACCCCATTTCGGTCCAGGCTGTACGTGGTCGCCGTACAGGGTGGCTTCCTTGCGGTAGTCGCCCGTTTTGGGGGCGTAGTCTTTTACCAGCTCTTCGCGCTGGTCTTTGTAGCGGGTGGGGTATTTCAGGAAGGTGGCCAGGGTGGTTTCTTTTACCACTTCCACGCGTCCTTCGTAGGAGTTGTGGATCTGCACCTGGGCTATTTTATCGGTACCTACGGCTTCGGCGCTCGTAGTGACATCCGAATAGTTATCAATAGTGGTGCCATTGAAGCGGGCGAACTGGAAAACGTTCTCACCGACGCCGGCGGCAGCCTTGCTGAACGCTTCCTTGCGGCCGAAACCTACCGCTACGGCGATGGTGTTGGCGTTCATACCCGGGATCACCAGGATCGGAAGCTTTACTTTCTTATTGTTCACGGTCAGCTCGATCACGGGCTTGTCCATGTAGTATTCGTAGTCGGTATCTACGTCGATCTTCAGTTCCTTGGCTTTGGCCATGGAGATCAGGGCGTAGTTGCCCCAGGTGGCGCGGGTGATGGGATCGGGCAGTTCCAGCAGCCAGGGGTTGCCGGTTTGCTTGCCGGAGCCGATGGCCACGCTCTGGTACAGGACCACCTCGTCTTTCGCTGCGGATTTGCGACCGCCGATGGCAGCAGCAGCACCTGCTACGGAACCGCCGTTGAAGCCGCCGGTGCCGGTTACCACAGGGGCAGCAGCTACGGGAGCGCCGGTGGTATCGGTAGTGGCTGCAACAGCTGTTTGGGCAGCGGCAGCGCCTTCGAGCACGCCATCCTGCAGGGCTTTGTCAAAAGCCTGCTGGCCACCCAGCTTGCCGGTCCAGTAGGTGCGGAAGAAGGTTTCGTAATCGGTATTGTTGCCCGACCATTTCAGCAGCGATGTCTGGAAGGGGCGGGTTTTGAATAAGGGGTTGATGGTGGGCTGGATGAAGCTGATGTAACCCACTTTGGGTTCGGCATCTCCCCAGCTTTCCAGGTAGTGGTGGGTAGGCACCGAGAAGGAGCACAGCTCGGTGGTTTCGTCCAGCTTCTCGCTGAAGGAGATGCTCACGGGCACTTTCTTCAGACCGGCGATGAACTTATCGGCCTCGAAATAATCGTAGGCGGGGTTGGCTTCGTACACCAGCAGCGCACCTACCTGGCCGGCGTTCATGGCATTCACCAGGTCTACCATGTCCTTGTCGATACCTTGCTTGGTATTCAGCGACTGGCCCCAGGTGATGGTGTTGCCATAAGCACCTACGGCACTGTTGATGGCGTTTACTACGATCTGAACGTTGGGATCGTTGGAGCCGGATACCACCAGCGAACGGCCGCTGTTGGCTTTCAGGTCGGCGGCAACCCTGGCGATGCCTTCACGCAGCTTGGCGTCGGCGATGGCCGGAGCGGTAACCGATCCGCCCAGGGCGGCCAGCAGGGCGAGGGCCACGGCACCGGTCTCGGAAGGACGGTGGGTAAAGCGCTCGTCGGCGTTGGCGCCGGTCATGCTCAGGAAACCTTCAAACTGGTAGTGCTTGCTCATCTGAGGGTTGGCCTCGTTGATCTTGCGGCCTACCGAGTATTTGCGGGAGTTTTCCACCTCGTTCAGCCAGGGACCGAGGAAGTCGGCGCCCAGGCTCACGATCACCTTGGCACGGTCGAACTCGTAAGAGGGGATGGCGCGACGGCCGAAGGAAGCCTCGTTGGCCAGCAGCATACCGCTGCGGGAAACCGCGTCATATTGGATGTGGCGGCTGCCGGGGTATTTCGCCAGGAACTGGGCAATAACTTGTTTGGTGGTAGGGGAGGTGATGGTGCTGGTGAGCAGGACCACGGGCTTGCCGGCCAGGGCGCTGGTGACCAGGGTATCCAGTTGGGAGTAGGTGGGCACCTCTTCGAACTGGCCGCTGTTGTTCTTACGCTTGGGGTTGGTCAGGCGGTGGGTATCGTACAGGTCGAGTACCGAAGCCTGGGCGCGGGGGGAAGTACCGCCTTTGGTATACGAACACAGGCTGTTGCCTTCGATCTTGATGGGGCGGCCGTCGCGTACTTTGGCGATGATCGGCAGCACGTCACCATCCTGAACATAAGTGGTGGCATAGTACTTGGCGACGCCGGGGGTTACGTTTTCCGGACGGTTCACATACGGGATGGCCTTACGTACGGAGCTTTTACAGGAGGCCGCCAGTGTGGCCGCAGCGGTGCTGAAGCCCAGGTATTTCAGAAAATCGCGGCGGGGCGACTTGGCGTCCATCAGACCCTTGTCGTCAATATCCGCGAAAGGAAGGTCTTCTTTAAACTCGTCCTTGTTTTGCTTTTGAAATTGTTCGTTATTGTTAAGCTCAGCGAAACTTTGCCAATACTTTTTTTCCATATACTCCCTACCCCAAAAGGGGAGTTTTGTTTTAAATTTTTATTTCAAATAGAATTTTAGATAGTCCAATGTGCCTTTTCCGTTCCTCTGCTTTCCTCACTTCCGAGTGCACATTTTCTTCATCCTTTGCTCTTATTATCGTTCATCTGCACGTTACCTTAAGAGAAGGCGTGGTTTAGTAGTGACACTTCTGACACTCCAGGCCACCGATGTCTTTCACCGTTACGCTATCCATTTTGCCGTTCCGGATGTCGTTGTGGAACTTCTCGTAGATGCTGTAGAATTTGTTACCGGTGCTGTCATTATTATTATAGAAGTCCACCTTGGTGGTGCGGTGACAGTTGATACACCAGCCCATGCTCAGTTCGGCGTATTGTTTTACGGTGGTCATATCCTGGATCGGGCCGTGGCAGGTCTGGCACTGCACTTTACCGGCTTTCACGTGCTGGGCGTGGTTAAAGTAAACGTGGTCGGGCAGGTTGTGGATCTTCACCCATTCTACCGGCTTTGCTTTGGAAGGATCCCAGGGCTGGCCAGGAGTGAAACCGGCATAGTCATACAGCTTCTGGATTTCGGCAGTACCGTTCACCTCGTTTCCGTCTTCGTCGTAGATCTTCGGACCTTTCTCATAAGTGGAGATGGCCTTGTGACAGTTCATACACACGTTCAGCGAAGGGATGGCAGCGTGCTTGCTTTCCCAGGCGTTGCCGTGGCAGTACAGACAGCTGATCTGGTTGATGCCGGCGTGTACTTTGTGCGAGTACATGATCGGCTGCTTCGGTGCATAGTCTTGCTGGCGACCCAGGTTCACGGCACCTTTACCTACAAAGAAGCCGCCTACAACAAACAGTACCACGGCCAGCAGGGCGATGTATACTTTATTGCGGTAGAAAGGAACCGGCTCGGGGCGCAGGACACCTTCTTTGTCGTCGGACAGTTTTTTCAGGTTGCTGTTTACCTGCATCAGGATCAGGGTGATCAGCGCCAGTACCAGGGAGATCACACCGAAGGTGATGGCAGCGCTGCCGTCGGTTTCGCTTGCAGCTTCAGCACCTGCAGCAGCGGCACCCGGAGTAGCGGCTCCCGGCTTGGGAGCAGTGTTGATGTACTCCACCACGGCGTCGATATCCTTTTCGGACAGCTGGGGGAAACCGGGCATGATCTGACCATACTCGGCCTGCAGCGCCTTGGTATAAGGAGTGGTGGGGATGAAAGATCCCGGGTTGTGCACCCACTTGTACAGATTCTTCCTGTCGCCCCACGGACCTCTTTCCTCAACTCCCCTCAGGGCAGGACCGGTCAGCTTCTTATCAATAGCGTGGCAGGATTGGCAATTTGCTTGGAAAATCTGCTTTCCATTCTGTGCGAAAGCAGCGGTAAAAGAAAGAAAGAATAAAATTCCTGTCAGTGAAATCGTTCTCGCAATAGGCTTTAAAAAATTCATAGATGCTTCGATCTAAATGTGGATAAATTCCTAATTAGGTTGCAAAAATATGACAGGAATTTTACAAAATGCCACCGGTTTTAAATTTTTTTTAACCCGCTCCCAGCCTGCGTTTCAGCCGATTTTGGGGCATTTTTTTCCCATGCGTCTGCGTATGGTCGGGCTGAAATTGTCATGTGCAAATGTGAGGTTCCTCAACCGCGCAAATGATTTTGGATTTTAGCAGAAGTGACTATAATTATCTATATATAGAGGAGAAAAAGACCCTGGTCATCTTTTTTATTTTCCATCATGCTCTGTCAGGTATCTGATTATTTTTCATACAAAATCTATTTGCGCCCCTCCCCTATTCGCCAAATATCTGTCCTTCGTATTTTAAAATTTGGGTAATTCGCGTTATGAAAAAGATTGCCGTATTTGCCTCCGGAGCCGGAAGCAATGCACAAAAGATCATGGAGCATTTTGCAGCGAAGGATAAAGGCGCCGAAGTGGCCCTCGTTGTCTGCAATAAACCCACCGCCGGTGTTCTCGCCATCGCTGAGCGGGAAAACATACCCACCCTGCTGATCGAAAAGGAAAAGTTCTTTCGCCAGGACGGCTATGTGCCCGAACTGCAACAGGCTGGTATCGACTTTATCGTTCTGGCCGGTTTCCTGTGGAAGGTGCCCCAGGCACTTATTGATGCCTACCCCCGGCGGATCGTGAACATCCACCCGGCCCTGCTGCCCGGCTATGGCGGCAAAGGCATGTACGGCAGCTTTGTGCACGAAGCCGTGATCAACGCCAAAGATGCCGAAAGCGGCATTACCATTCACTACGTGGACGAGCATTATGATAACGGCGACATCATCTTCCAGGCCCGCTGCCCGGTAGAACCCGCCGATGACCCTGCCACGCTGGCCCAAAAGATCCACGTGCTGGAACACCGCCATTACCCGGAAGTGATCGAGCAGGTGGTCCGCGAACTGTAACCGCCTATATATATTATTATATAGGCACCGCTGGTAAAGGCGACCGGCACCCGCGGAGCCACCGCCTTTACCTGCTTCCCCTACCTCTAACTTCATTCAACAGACGCCCATATGATCAAAAACACCTTTATCGCTCTTTCTTCCTTACTGCTTGCAGTCGCCTGTGGGGCCCAAACGCCGCAGGAAGGCACCCTGCAGCTGGCAGCTCCCTCCTCACTGTACCTGCCGGCCAAACGGCTGGAGCGTATTGACTCGCTCTTCCAGGTATACATCAACAACCAGTGGATGGCCGGCGCCACGGCCCTGGTGGCGAAGGACGGAAAGATACTCTATTATAAAGGCGCCGGCTACAAGGACGTGGCCCGCAAGGAAGCCATGCCCAAAGACGCCATTTTCCGTATCGCTTCCCAAACCAAGGCCATCACCAGCGTGGGCATCATGATGCTGGTGGAAGAAGGCAAGCTGTCGCTGAACGACGCGGTCTCGAAATTCATTCCCGAATTTAAAAAGCCCCGGGTGCTGAAGGACTATAATGCGGCCGATACCACCTACACTACCGTGCCGGCCAAGCGGGAGATTACCCTTCACGACCTGCTGACACATACCTCGGGTATCGGCTATGCCCAGATCGGCTCGCCCACCGCCAAGGCCATCTATTATAAGGCCGGCGTGGTGGGCGGCATCGGCGTAGACCGGCTGCGGCTGGCCGACAAGATGAAGATCCTGGGTACGCTGCCCCTGTTTCACCAGCCGGGCGAGCAGTTTACCTATGGCCTCAATACCGATGTACTGGGTTATGTCATCGAGGTGGCCAGCGGACTGAGCCTCGACCAGTTTTTCCAGAAACGCATCTTCCAGCCCCTGGGCATGCGGGACACCTATTTTTACCTGCCGCCGGCCAAGCGGTCGCGGCTGGTGACCCTGTACACCGAAAACGCCGAGAAGAAGATCGTTCCGGCGCCCGACACCGTCTACATGACGGGCAACTTCTATCCCGACTATCCCCGTAAGGACGGCACCTACTTCAGCGGCGGCGGTGGCCTGTCGTCCACCGCTTACGACTATGCCCTGTTCATGCAGATGCTGCTCAACGGCGGTACCTACAACGGCAAGCGCCTGCTGAAAAAGGAAACCGTGGACCAGATGACCACCAACCAGATCGGCTCCCTGAGCGTGGGCCAGGGCGACAAGTTCGGCCTGGGCTTCCAGGTGATCCCGGAAAGCAACAGCGGCAAAAGCCCCCTGTCGGTAGGCACCTTTTCCTGGGGCGGCATGTTCTCCTCCACCTACTGGATCGATCCCAAGGAAAAGATCGTGGGCCAACTCTTCATCAACCAATACCCCAACAGCCATACGGACATCCAGGGGAAGTTCAAGGCGCTGGTGTACGAAGCCCTGAAAGGAGGGAATTAGTTCATTGGTTAATTGGAATTGGGGTATTAGGATGGAGTTCCCGACCATTAAGGTAATCTTCGGCCAGGCGATATGTACCCTCGTACAAACGGCGCCACAAGTGCACGACCTAATTCCCAATGAACCAATTAACCAATACCCACTTTACCATAGCATTTGCAATTTGTTTCGTTAATTGCCTCAAAGAAGCTTTTGAAATCTTTTCCTTCCTATTTACGGTTCCTGTTGTTGCTGGCATTGCTCTATGCGGGGCGGCAGGGGCATGCCCAGTACCGCATCCAGGGCCACGTGTACGATAGCTCGCGCCTGTATCCCCTGCAGTCGGTCAGCGTTATCGGCACCAACGGGGCGGGCACCGTCACCGACTCCAACGGGCATTATACCATTTATGTAGGAGAAAAGGATTCGATCCAGTTTTCGTACCTGGGAAAGCCAACGGTAAAGTTCCCGATACTGAAGATCGCGGATGTCAACCAGTTTGACATTGCCCTGCAGGTCAATATACAGCTGCTGAAAGAGGTGAAAGTGCGTCCGCGGGATTACCGCCAGGACTCGATCCAGAACCGGAAAGACTATGCGAAAGTCTTCGACTTCCGGAAGCCCAATGCCGAGAGCATTACTTCCATAGGACCCGCCGGCGCCGGCATCGACATCGGCGAAGTGATCCGGTCCTTCCAGTTCCGCAAGAACCGCAATATGATGCACTTCCAGGAGCGCCTGCTGCAGCAGGAACGCGACAAGTCGGTGGACCACCGCTTCAGCAAAGCGCTGGTGCGCCGCCTGACCGGCCTTACAGGCGAAGAGCTGGACCGGTTCATGCTACAGCACCGCCCCACCTACGAGTTTACCCAGTACTCCAACGACTACGACTTCCAGCTGTTCATCAAGCAATCCTTCGAAATCTACAAGCGCCAGCAGAAGCTGGCGGGCCAATAAGGGAAAAGGGTATTGGTTCATTGGTTCCCTGGGAATTAGGGGCGTAACTCCGAAGCAGTTAACGCGTAAACCCGTAAACTTGTAAACTCGTAAACCCAAAGAAGCATGGACCAACTAACATTAGGCATCGGCACCCGCCTGCAACATACCCAATACGGCCCGGGTGTTATCGTGGGCATTCGCTATGCCACCTACCTGATCTCCTTTATTTACCACGGCGTAAAGGAAGTGGACAAGAACGACACGCACCTGGAAGAGATCATTCCCGAGAACGTGACCGAAGAAGTGGAAACCCATTCCGAGGTGGAGAAGTCGCTGCTGAAGATCCTGCGCCTGTGGGGCGGCCTTACCGAGCCGGTACCCCTGGGCGACCGCTGGCAGAAGGGCACCCTCATCCTGCAGCCCGCCGACAAAAGCCTCAAACCCAAGGATATTCCCATCGAGGCCTTCTTTCATAAAATTGTGATGCTGCGCGACCGCCTGCGGGTGCTGGAGCAGCAGATCAACGCCCACAAGGTGCTTACGGACGAGGACAAGGTAAACCTGCAGCAATACATTACCCGTATTTACGGCTCGCTCACCACCTTCAACGTGCTGTTCCGGAATAAGGAACAATGGTTCATCGGCGACAAGTCCTCTTCGGATTAATTATACTTACGGTTCTACTACAGCAGGACCTCCTGTGCCGTTAGGCACAGCTGGTGGGTAGAAAAACAACAAATGGGAGCCTCCGTTCCGTTAGGAACGGTTGGTAGGCTGCAAATACCAGCCGTTCCTAGCGGAACGGAAATTCGCCAATTGAACCCTGCTACCTACCAGACGTCCCTAGCGGGACGTAAGTCTTTGACCCAAAAAGAAAGCCCAACGAGCATTGCACTGCCGTTGGGCTTTTGTGGTGTTTATAGGTCAACAACGGTATGGATCTCAAAAAGGAATCGGAGCGGAACGATGTTCCACAGAAATATGTTAGAGGATCTGCTTCAATATTTCGCGGTGCGAGGACTCGACGTGCTGCTTGAATTTCTCGTACCAGTCCTTCCATTCCGACTGGCCCATGCCGCCGGTTAAGGAACTTTCGTATTCAGCAAGAGAAGCATACCCTTCCTCCAGGATCAACCGGTAGGCATCGCCGGTAAAATCGGTGAGCACACGAAGGTGCTGCGCCGTAGGCAGCAGGTTTTTGTTCTTTGCCTCTTCAAGCAGGGCTTTGGCGTCCCGGAAATGACCGAATCGCAATTGGAAAATATCGCGGATAATGTACATAAACTCGGGTTTTGATACGTTCTTTCATAAACCCGGTACGGGGGAGGTAGTTACAGCAGAGTACTGTTGGTGAAGTTAATAAAAAATTATTAAGATCCAAATAGGATTTCCAGGGAAAAATTGTAGGAAATGCGTGTTGGCCAAGAGCCTGGAGCGCCTTCGCATGAAGTTACGCCGCCCAATTCGTAAATTAGGAACTATGCACGTGATCAACCCCGCCACCGAAGAAGTGCTGGCCGACCTGGCCGAAGACAGCCCGGAAAGCGTCGCCCAAAAATTCCGTCTCCTGAAGGAGGCGCAACCGGCCTGGGCCGCACTGCCCCTGCCCGAACGGGTGGACCGGTTACACTTCTTTTCCGGCCTGCTGGCAAAACAGGCCGAACCGCTCGCCGCCCTCCTGACCTCCGAAGTGGGCAAGCCCCTGCAACAGGCCCGCAACGAGATCGCCGGCGCCCGTACCCGGATCCAATGGCTTACCGGCAACGCCGAAAAATACCTGTCGGATGAATGGATGACCGATGCCCAGGGACTGCAGGAGCGGATCCGTTACGAGCCGCTGGGCGTCATCTGCAATATCTCGGCCTGGAACTACCCCTACCTGGTGGGCGTCAACGTGTTTGTACCGGCCCTGCTGGCAGGCAATGCGGTGCTGTACAAGCCCTCGGAATTCGCCACCCTCACCGGCCTGGAAATACAAAAGCTGCTGCAGGCCGCCGGCATCCCCGGCCCCCTGTTCCAGGTGGCGGTGGGCGGACCCAACGTAGGCGAACTGCTGCTGGACCTGCCTTTCGACGGGTACTTCTTCACCGGCTCCTACAAAACCGGCCACTACATTTACCAGAAGTGCGCTTCGAAAATGGTTCCCTGCCAGTGCGAGCTGGGCGGCAAGGACCCCCTTTACGTGGCCGAGGATGTGGCCGATATCCGCCAGGTGGCGGCCGCCACGGCCGACGGCGCCTTTTATAACAACGGCCAGAGCTGCTGCGCCGTAGAGCGTATTTACGTGCACGAAAAGGTGTACGACCAGTACGTAGAAGCTTTTAAAAACGAGGTCGCCTCCTGGAAAGTGGGTTCGCCCACCGAAGAGGGCGTTTATATCGGCCCGCTTACCCGCAAAGAGGGGCTTGCCCTGCTGGAACGGCAGGTGCAGGATGCCATTCAAAAAGGGGCGACCGTGCTCACCGGCGGCCACCGCGCCGGCGGCAAAGGCTATTTCTTTGCCCCCACAGTGTTGATAAATGTGCACCACGGCATGGAGGTGATGCAGGAGGAATCGTTCGGACCGGTGATCGGCATCATGAAGGTAAAAAGCGACGAGGAAGCAATTGAGCGGATGCAGGACACCGCTTACGGGCTGACGGCCTCCGTCTACAGCAGCAGCGGCCACCGGGCGGAAAGCATCCTGCAGCAACTCGATACCGGCACCGGCTACTGGAACTGCTGCGACCGTGTCAGCCCGGCCCTTCCCTGGAGCGGCCGCCGGCATTCCGGCTTCGGCAGCACCCTTTCCCACGCCGGCCTGCGGGCATTCTCCCGCCCAAAGGCGTATCATTTAAAGAGTTTTTAGGGGGAGGGGCGGGAGTAGTTCCTGAGTTCCTGAGTTCCAGAGTTCCTGAGTTCGGGTTCCCGGGTTTAGGGTTTTTGTTTAGAAACAGATGCCTAGTTTCAGGGAGGCTTCGGGATTGAGCAGGGGAGGAGTGAAGACCTTTCCATCGACCGCTACTTTTTTCGCACCGCCCACCCGCAGGTGCATGCCGGCCCAGGGACTAAGGTACACCGGACCAAAAAGCCGTTGGTGGTAGCCCAGGCTTCCGTTAATCAATAGGTTCTCGTAATAGGCGGTGCTGCTTTTGGCGCCGGCCTGAATGCTGCTTTTCCAGTATACCAAGCCGCTGCCGGCCCACCAGCCCTTCCAGTTTTGATGCAGGAAATAATCGCCTACAAGGGCATAGGCCGTTACGCGGTTATTGGTAAATCCTTTCTTTACAATGAGGTCGGGTTTGTGAACACGGGCCGTTAAGGCGCGTACCCGAAGGTGTCCTTTCCCAGCCCACAGGCCGGCAAAATACCCGCCGGTGGCATAAGGCAGTAGATCCTGTTCCACCCCCAGGGTCAGCTTACGACCCGTGGGCGCCTGTGCCCGTGCCGTAAAGGAAAAAAGAAATAAAAGTAGAAAAGAAGAAGCAGCGAGCCGGAGCATACGTAAAAGTTTAGGACAAATCTGTCCCAAACCAGTCGCTGCAGGCATGACGGCAATCATGAAGGCGAATGATTGTGTGCGGAACGAACCCGTAGACTTGGAAACCCGTAAACTACTCCCAGTTGAATCCGGGCATGATAAAGTAAAAAATAGACCACCAGCCCTGGTCGTTGGAAAGGTAGAGTTTGAAGGGCCCTTCCCATTCCACCTCTTCGCCACTCTCCATCTGGGCGCTGTAGTGCACTGTGCCCTCTACGTGGCCGAGGCCGGTTTTGGCTTCTTCGTTCCATTGAAAGGCGATTTCATCCACCTGGTAGGCCGGCTCGGAAAATACCGGGAAGGCGTCAAAGAAGGCTTTCAGCTTGGCCAGCACCTGCTCGCGGCCCAGCTGGCGGGCATCGGGCAACACAAAATTCTGTCCCAGCTCCCAGCTGTACTCGTTCATGCGGCGCTCAAACCAGTCGTTGAAGAACTCCCGGGTTCGCTCTTCCATGTCCATTTTATGATTGGGATGAAACTCTTCGTAGGTAAAATGGATGATCATCCCCGGCAGGTTAAAATCATCGGTCTCGTGTTCAAACAGCTCTTCGGTGATGAAGCGGTAGATGATCACGTCGTCGTACTGGCCCAGGATGTCCAGCTCCATATTCCGGGCTTCCAGCAGGCCGTACAGGCGGTTCAGCTCGGGGCTGATTTCCTGGGGTTTCAGTTCTTCCAGGCGGCGGAAAGACGGCTGGCCCAGGATGTCGTACACCTTCCGGGTCTGTACGGTCCGGGAGGCTTCTTCAAAGGCAACCACCTGCTGCAGGAACTGGTGTTCCAGCTCGGGAGGCAGTTCTTCGGAGCTTTCGAAGTGGGCCCCCATTTCGGCCTGCAGCTTCAACTTCAGGATCTCATTCTCGAGTCGCAGGTCGTCGGGGTCCTCCGGCAGCTCATCCTTTTTCTTATCCTCAGCCATATAAATTCATTTGTATGTAAAGTAGGAAATAATGGAAGGAATTGAAAGGAAGGCTGTAAGAAAAATGTTGCCGGGCTGAACGGTAAAATGGGGTGCTAACAATTCCTTAAAGTGGAAAAACCGGGAAGGCTTCTGTTTACATTTGGCCATGCTGCGCCCTTTATTTTTCTTCCTGCTGCTGGGGTTTTACCTGCCCGGCTTTACCCAGGGATCCGACTTCCTGAGCGTACGCCGCAGAAACGGCCGCGTGCTGAAGACCTTCATCGCCGGCACGCCCATCGCATTTGAAACCAAAGGCGGCAGCTATATACAGGGCCCGATCAAGGACATCCGCAACGACAGCCTGTTTATTTTCCATTATACTACCGCCCATTATCCCACCCGCCTGGGGACTATGGTCACGGATACGGTTTCCCGCCAGGTGCTGGGCTATCATTATAAGGAGATTTCCTCGGTAACCCTTACCCGCAAACACCGCTTTATCCGCGACGGGCTGGACCGGATGCTGATGCTGGGCGGAGCCAGCTACCTGGGATTAAACCTGGTCAACGGTGCCTACCTGGACGAACCCATCACCAGCGATCAAAACCTGCAACGGTTGGGCATCGGCCTCGGCGTCTTCGGTCTCGGGTTTGGGTTGAATAAACTTTTTAAGGCCGAAAGGGAAAACTTTAAAAACCAGAAAATAGTGTATGTGCGGGTAAGGTAGGAGGGATACAAACAAGCAGACCCGGAAATTATTGAAGGACTTTCACATTCCGGAACTGTCCCTCCGTCACCAGGTCAAACCCCGATGTACGGCGTACCAGCTTACCGGAAAAGGTCCCGTCGGCATAACCGTTTTCCAGTTTCGTTATCGACACCGAAAACTCCTGGCCTCCATACACCGTGGGCGTACATCCGGCACAAAACTCCGACTGGTTCGGATAAAAAGTCTTCACATACAGGATGCCGTCATTCGTATGCGTATAGGTGGCTACGGATAATGAAGGGGTGTTTAGTTCAATTTCCAGTATAGGTTCACCTGCATCGCCAAAAAAATAATTGCGGGTAGCATGGATGCTGAAGATGTAATTTCTGTTTGTCTCTACCGACCCGCTGGACGTAAGGGTCTGCTCCTTCCGGATCAGGGAACCTTCCCGGCTGTTTTCCGCCAGGGAACCATTGCATTCGATCAATGTCCCGTTTACCTTGTAGGAAAACGTTGCCGCCGGAAGATCGTTCTGGCCGGCCGGGTTATTGTTGCCGTTATCTTTTTTACAGGAGGAAACCAACAGCGCCGTGGTGAACAGGAAAACAAACAGCTTTTTCATAAGCGGAAAGGGCAGTTTTAGTTTTTTTACTGAGGAGACAAATATAGGGCAGCGCAGCTGCAGCCATAAAAAAAGCCCTGCTTGCGCAAGGCTTTTCCAATAGCTTGTATTTTCAACTTCGTACTTAGTAATTTACCACCTGCTCCTCGATGCTCTCGGGGATTTCGCGCCATTCGTACTGCTGGTTGCGCAGCTGGGGCTCGAAGCCTGCTTCGCGGATGGCCTGCTGGATGGTGCGGGAAGTAAAGCGGTGCGGGGCGCCGGCAGCGCTCACCACGTTTTCCTCGATCATGATGGAGCCGAAATCGTTGGCGCCGGCATGAAGGCACAGCTGGGCGGTCTGCTTGCCCACCGTCAGCCAGGAAGCCTGAACGTTTTTGACGTTCGGCAGCATGATGCGGCTGATGGCGATCATGCGGATATATTCATCGGGGGTGGTCAGGTTGTGCACGCCGCGGATCTTCGTCAGCAGGGTGTCCACATCCTGGAAGGTCCAGGGAATAAAGGCCAGGAAGCCCTTGGCGCCTTCCGGCTTTTTGGCCTGCACCTCGCGGATCTTCACCAAGTGCTCGAAGCGCTCCCTTACCGTTTCCACGTGGCCGAACATCATGGTGGCCGAGGTGGTGATCTCGAGCTTGTGGGCCTCGTGCATGATGGCCAGCCACTCGTCGGCGCCGCACTTGCCCTTGGAGATGAGGCGGCGCACCCGGTCTACCAGGATCTCGGCACCCGCTCCGGGCAGGGAGTCGAGGCCGGCTTCCTTGAGGGCGGCCAGCACGTCGCGGTGGCTCATTTTCTCCAGCTTGCAGATGTGCGCCACTTCGGGAGGCCCGAGGGCGTGCAGCTTGATGGCGGGGAACTCCTGCTTTATCTCGCGGAAGGTTTTTGTATAAAAGTCCAGTCCCAGCCCGGGGTGGTGCCCGCCCTGCAGCAGCAGCTGGTCGCCGCCGTACTTGATGGTTTCCGTAATTTTCTTACGGTAGGTGGGCATGTCGGTGATATAGGCGTCCGCATGGCCGGGGATGCGGTAAAAGTTGCAGAATTTACAGTTGGCGACGCACACGTTGGTCGTATTCACGTTGCGGTCGATCTGCCAGGTCACCTTTCCGTGGGGCACCTGCTTTTTGCGCAGCTCGTCGGCAATAAACATCAGCTCGGTCAGCGAAGCCTGCTCAAACAGGTGCATGCCTTCCTCGATGGTCAGGTGCTCGAACCGCAGCGCCTTCTGGAATAAATCAGTCAGCATCATAGATGCCGCAAAGGTAAGCACGGCAGGAGTTGAGGAAATGTAAAATGTAAAATATAGAATTTAAAATATAAAATAAGGAGGAAAATCAGGCTTTGGGCCTTCCATCCATATTTTACATTTTATATTTCACATTCTACATTTTACATTTATACATCCTGCTCTGCCATGAGAAAAGCCCTCCTCTTTTTCTTAGTTTCCCTGCTGTATGGACGCCTGGCGGCCCAGGAGGAGTTTATTACCCCTTCGCGGCTCCTGAGCCGCTTTTCCTTTGAGCAGTTTACCGGCGGCATCATCATCCTGAAAGCCCGGCTCGACCCCTTCCCCGACTCGCTGAACTTTATCCTCGATACGGGCAGCGGCGGCATTTCGCTCGACTCCACCCGGGTACGGAAGCTGGGACTGAAGCCCATACCCACCGACCGCACCATCCGGGGCATTGCGGGCATCCGGAAGGTGGACTTCCTCTACAACCGGACCCTGCTGCTGCCCGGCCTGGCCGTCGACAGCCTCCATTTCCACATCAACGACTACAGCATCCTCACCAGCGTTTACGGCCAACCCATCGACGGCATCATCGGCTATTCAGTGCTCAGCCGTTATATCGTGAAAATCAATTACGACAGCGCCCGCCTCGAGTTCTGGAGCCGCGGCGTCCTCAAATACCCCCGGGGCGGCCACCTGCTGCGGCCGCTTATCCCGTCCACCCTGCCCGTGCAGCCGGTGCGGGTACGCGACGAGCGGACCATCAGCTCCCGTTTCCTGTACGACCTGGGCGCCGGCATGAACCTTGTTTTGTCAAGCGACTTTATCAAGGACAGCGCCCTGCTGGCCCCCAAAAGGAAACTGTACCGCAAGGAGGCCGAAGGCCTGGGTGGCGCCATCGACATGTGGATCACCGCTATCAAGGAAGTAAAGCTGGGGCCTTACCGCTTCCGTAACGTGCCGGTCTACGTTTTCGACGATGTCAACAACGTTACTTCCTATCCTTACATGGGCGGATTGCTGGGCAGCGACCTGTTGCGGCGCTTTAACTGTATCATCAATTACGAGAAAAAGGAATTCCACCTGCTGCCCAACGGGCACTTCAAGGATCCCTTCGACTATGCCTACAGCGGCATCGAGCTGTACTACGAAGAGGGAAAGATCCTGATCGGCGATGTGGCCGAGGGCTCGCCGGCCGCAAAGGCGGGCCTGAAGGAAGGCGACCTGGTGGTGGCGGTAGACCGCAACTTCAACCAGCACCTCAAAGACTATAAAGAAGCCCTGCAAAAGGCCCAGGGCAAGGTAAAGGTGATCGTGCACCGCCACGGCCAGGTGCTGCAGTATGAGTTTAAGGTGAAGAACATCCTGCAAGGGAAGTGAGTTTACGGGTTTACAAGTTTACGAGTTGGCGTATTTTATGGGGCCGTGTCTTTCCTAACTCGTAAACTCGTAAACTTGTAAACCCGTAAACTGGCAAATTTTATTAACTAACTATTAAAGATAAACCCGTGGTTCAGTTTGAACGTTTTACCCTGTCGAATGGTTTAAGAGTGATTGTGCACCAGGATACCTCCACGCCCCTGGCGGTGGTGAATGTGATGTATGATGTGGGCGCCAAGGACGAGGATCCTTCCCGCACCGGCTTTGCCCACTTGTTTGAGCACCTGATGTTCGGCGGATCCATCAATATTCCCGAATACGACGACCCGCTGCAGATGGCCGGCGGCGAGAACAATGCCTACACCACCAACGACCTTACCAACTACTACATACAGTTGCCGGCCGATAACCTGGAGACGGCCTTCTGGCTGGAAAGCGACCGCATGCTGTCGCTGGCCTTCAGCGAAAAAAGCCTGGACGTGCAGCGTAAGGTGGTATGCGAAGAGTTTAAAGAGCACTACCTGAACAAGCCTTACGGTGACGTATGGCAGAAGATGCGCGAGCTGGCCTACCAGGTGCACCCCTACCGCTGGATGACCATCGGCAAGGAACTGTCGCATATCGAGAACGCCACGCTGCAGGATGTCAAGAACTTTTTCTTCAAGCACTACCGCCCGGTCAACGCCATTCTTTCCGTCGCCGGCAACGTGACGGCGGAACGGGTACGGGAGCTGGCGGAGAAATGGTTCGGCCCCATCGAGCCGGGCGAGCGCTACATCCGCCAACTGCCCGAAGAGCCCCAGCAAACGGCGCCGCGCCAACTGTCCGTACATGCCGACGTGCCCCTGGACGCCCTGTACAAGTGCTGGCACATCTTTTCGCGGCTCGACCCCCGCTATTATGCGGCCGACCTCATTACCGAAATCCTCGGCGGCGGCGGCTCCTCGCGCCTGTACCAGAAGCTGGTAAAGGAAAAGAAGCTGTTCAGCAATATCGAGTGCTACCACCACGGCACCGTGGATGCCGGCCTGCTGACCATTGAAGGCAAGCTGGTAAAAGGCGTCAAAATGGAAGATGCCGAAGCCGCCATCAGCGAAGAGCTGGAAAAGCTGAAGGCCGAAAAGATCAGCGAATCGGAACTGGAAAAGGTCAAGAACAAAACCGAAAGCATCATCGCCTTCGAAGACATGAGCCTGATGAACCGCTCCAACAGCCTGGCCTTTTACGAGCTGCTGGGCGACGCCTCCCTGATGCATACCGAGCTGGACCGCTACAAGCGGGTAACGGCCGAGGAAATCCAGCAGGTGACCAACAGCGTGTTCCAGGACGGCAACTGCAGCACCCTGCATTATTTTTCCAAGAGCTAATGCTGCCGGCTGTATAGAAAATCATCGAAACCATTTACAATCAAAATCTTACTACCATAATGCTCAACCGCACACAGGCTCCGCTCATGAAAGACGCAGTGGAAATGGACCTGAAGCTGAAGCCTTACGAAAAATATACCCTGAACAACGGCGTGGAAGTGTATGCCGTGGACGCCGGCGCCGAAGACGTGCTGCAGCTGGAATGGGTGTTCTATGCCGGCAACTGGTTTGAAAACAAGAACCTGGTGGCCGCCTCCGCCAACTTCCTGCTCAAAAACGGCACCTCCTCGAAGAATGCCTTCGCCCTCAATGAGCATTTCGAGTACTACGGCGCCCACCTGGCCCGGCACTGCTACAACGAAACGGCCACCATCACCCTGCACTCCCTCTCGCGGCACCTGGAGCCCCTGCTGCCCGTAGTGAAGGAAATGCTGGTGGATTCCATCTTCCCCGAAGAGGAGATCGCCGTATACCAGCAGAACATGAAGCAGCGCCTGAACGTCAACCTCAAAAAGTGCGACTTTGTGGCCCACCGCCTCATCGACGCCTACCTATACGGCGAGGGGCACCCTTATGGCCGCTACAGCCGCTTCGAGGATTTCGACAACCTCCACCGCGAGGAGCTGCTCGACTACTACCGGAAGCATTACACCAACGGCAAGCTGGTGATCTTTGTGGCCGGCAAGCTGCCCGCCAACATTTTCCCGCTGCTGAACCAATATTTCGGCGACCTGAAAAACAACGCGGTGGCCGTGCCCGAGATCCCTGTTCAACCGGCGGCGGAAAAGAAGTACCGCGTTACCAACGACCCCAAGGGCGTGCAGGGTGCCGTGCGTATGGGCAGGGCCTTTCCCAACCGCCACCACCCCGACTTTATTAAAGTGCAGGTGCTGAACAACCTGTTCGGCGGCTTTTTCGGCTCGCGGCTCATGAGCAATATCCGCGAGGACAAAGGCTATACCTACGGCATCCACAGCTACCTGCAGAACCATATCCATCAAAGCGCCTGGGTCATCAGCACCGAAGCCGGCCGCGACGTCTGCGAGGCCACCATTGCCGAAGTGTACAAGGAAATGGAAACCCTGCGCAACGAAGAGGTGGACGAAGAAGAGCTGCTGCTGGTGCGCAACTTCATGATGGGCAGCATCCTGGGTGACCTGGACGGCCCCTTCCACATCATCAACCGCTGGAAGAACATCATCCTGAACGGGCTGGACGAAGGTTATTTCTACAAAACCCTCGACACCATCAAAACCATCACGGCACCGGAATTGCAGCAACTGGCCAACAAGTACCTGGCGCCGGAGGAATTTTACGAACTGGTGGTGGTGTAAGCGGCCCCGGTATACTGGCAGCTTTTCCCGGTTACCACCCTTTTTCTCACCGTTGCCCGGCACCTCCCTGCGGGCAACGGTGGGCAATAGGGTTTGCAGTCTATTACAAACGATTGATTATGGGCTTTATACTAAAGATCCTCATCACTGCTGTAGCTGCGCTTTTCGCCGCCTGGCTCCTGCCGGGAGTACACATCCCCGATCTGAAGACATCGATTATTGTCGCCCTCGTCCTGGCCCTGCTCAACATCTTCGTCAAGCCCATTTTGGTCATCCTGACCATCCCGGTCACCATTCTTACCCTGGGCCTGTTCCTGCTTGTGATCAATATCCTGATGGTGAAGTGGACGGCCAGCCTGGTCAACGGCTTCGAGGTGGACGGCTGGTTGTCGGCCCTGTTTTTCAGCCTGATCGTTTCCCTGGTCGGCGCTATCCTCGGCAGCCTCCTCGATTCCGACCGCTGAATCCCTAATCCCCTAATTCCCTAAAACCTAATTCTCCGCTATGGAATTTCTTCGCCGCGACCTGACCGACAGGCAGCTGATCCGTTTGTACCGGAACCTTTTGTGGCCGCGTTTAGTAGAAGAAAAGATGCTCCTGCTGCTGCGGCAGGGGAAGATATCCAAGTGGTTCAGCGGCATCGGGCAGGAAGCCATCTCGGTAGGGGCTACCCTGGCGCTGCAGCCCGACGAATGGATCATGCCCCTGCACCGCAACCTGGGCGTCTTCACGTCCCGGGGTCTGCCGCTGCACCGGCTGTTCCGCCAGTGGCAGGGCAGCCCGCAGGGGTACAGCCAGGGACGCGAACGCAGTTTTCATTTCGGCACCCGCGAGCACCATATCTGCGGCATGATCTCCCACCTGGGGCCCCAGCTGGCCCTGGCCGCCGGCGCCGCCCTGGCCTACAAGCTGAAAGGCCAGCGCAAAGTGGCCCTGGCCTTTACCGGCGAAGGCGGCACCAGCGAAGGCGACTTCCACGAAGCCCTCAATACCGCCTCGGTCTGGGACCTGCCGGTGATCTTTTTGATTGAAAACAACGGTTACGGCCTGAGCACCCCGGTTAAAGAACAATACCGCTGCACCCGCCTGGCCGACAGGGCTACCGGCTATGGTATGCGTTCGGCCGTGATCGACGGTAACAATCTCCTGGAAGTGTACCACACGGTCAAAGAAGCCCGGGAATACTGCATCCGCGAGCAAAAGCCTTTTTTACTGGAATGTCTCACCTTCCGCATGCGGGGGCATGAAGAAGCCAGCGGCATCAAGTACGTGCCGCCTGCCCTTTTGGAGGAATGGAGCGCCAAAGACCCGCTGACCCATTACGAGCGCTGGCTGCTAAACGAAAAGGTGCTTAGTGAAAAAGAAAAGGAGGCCATTCGGACCGAGGAAAAAGGAAAGATCGAAGCCGAGCTGAAAAAAGGTTTTGAAAGTAAACCCATGGATGTTGCTACGGAAAAGGAATTAAAGGAAGTATATGCTCCGGCCACAACAGGCAATAAGCAATGGGCAATAGGCAACGGGCAAGTACAAACGAACGATATTACCCGCACCCTTCGCTTTATCGATGCCCTCAGCGAAGGGCTCCGGCAAAGCATGCGGCAGCACCCCCACCTGCTGCTGATGGGGCAGGACATTGCCGAATACGGCGGCGCCTTCAAGATCACCGAAGGCTTTTTGGAAGAATTCGGCAGGGACAGGGTACGCAACACGCCCATTTGCGAAAGCGCCATTACCGGCATCGCCCTGGGCCTGGCGCTTGAAGGGTACAAAAGCGTGGTGGAAATGCAGTTTGCCGACTTCGTCACCATGGCCTTCAACCAGATCGTCAACAACCTGGCAAAAATTCATTACCGCTGGGGCCAGAACGCCCCCGTGGTCATCCGCATGCCCACCGGTGCCGGGGTAGGGGCAGGACCTTTTCACAGCCAGAGCAACGAGGCCTGGTTTGCCCATACGCCGGGGCTGAAGGTGGTGTACCCTTCCACGCCCGAGGACGCCAAGGGCCTGCTGATCGCCGCCATTAATGATCCCAACCCGGTGCTGTTTTTCGAACACAAAGCCTTGTACCGCAGTCTTACCGGGCCTGTACCGGAAGCGTATTACGAAGTGCCCATCGGCAAAGCCCGTTCCGTGCAGGAGGGCGAAGACATTTCCATCATTACGTATGGCGCCGGCGTGCTCTGGGCGCAGGAATACGCAGCAAAGCATCCCGACATATCATTAGATATCCTGGACCTCCGCACCCTGCTGCCGCTGGATTATGCCGCTGTAGAAGCCTCCGTCAAACGTACCGGCAAAGTATTGGTACTGCACGAAGACACCCTTACCGGCGGCATCGGCGGAGAAGTGGCCGCCTGGATCGCCGAGCACTGCTTCGAATTCCTGGACGCACCGGTGCTGCGCTGCGCCTCGCTGGACACGCCCGTGCCGTTCAACACGGAGCTGGAACAGGCCTTCCTGGCCAAAAGCCGCCTCGATAATTATGTGCAAAAATTGCTGAAGTATTGAAGGCGTAAAGCACGCCTCTATACGGCTTTTGTAGATTTCTCTGATGCCCTCACTGCCTTCAAAAAGCTGTCGCGGATATTTTGGGAGAACGGGCTTTCGGTATCGGCCATGCGCTCGGGATGCCACTGCACCAGCAGCAGGAACGGCTTGCCGTCCGGCTCCGCCCATTCCAGCCCTTCGATAACCCCTTCTTCGGAAAAGGCATTGGCAACCAGGCCCTGGCCAGGCACATCGGTGCTCTGGTGGTGCGAACTGTTGATCTCCCCGGTTCCGGCGCCGGCAATTTGCCCTAGCAGTGAACCGGGCGCCACCCGCACGCCGTGGTAGCGGTCGCCGGCGGCCGTGCAGGTATGGTCGGTTTTGCCGGAAGTGACCAGGTCGGGGATAAGGGTTCCCCCGAAGAATATATTCGCCAGTTGCAGACCGCGGCAGATGCCCAGCACCGGAAGGCCCTGGTCCTGGGCGTATTGCAGCAACTTCCACTCAAAGGTATCCCTTTGCTCATCGATATTGCCGGCCGGGCATTGCTCCAGGTATTCGGGCTTGTGATACCGCTCGGGGTGCACATCGTGGCCGCCGCTCAGCAGCAGGCCGTCACAGTGCTGAATGTCTGCCAGGTTGTCGTCGCGGTAACCCAGCCGGATCACCCGCACGCCTTCCTGCTGCGTGATCCAGTTTTCGTAATTGCTGTATTTGGGGCCGTCGGTGATGCCAATAGTTATGGTTTTCATTGCTGGTGGTTTTAGCGTTCCGGGAGAATAAATTTACAAGGCCTTCAGATACAATTGCTTAAAATCTTCCCGGCTGACCGGCTTGGGGTTGTTGGGATGGGCGAAGTCGGCAAAGGCCAGGTCGGCCAGCGTGTCGATGTGCCCGTTGGATACGCCGATGGCCCCCAGCCGGTGGGGGATGCCAATGGCCGCATTCTGGTCAAAAAGATAGGCCACCACCGCCTCCCCGGTCGCTTCCTTCAGGCCCAGCGTCCGGGCAATGCGGCTGAATTTATATTCGCAGCCCTCCATGTTATACGCCATGCCATAGGGGAGGTTGACCGCATTGGCCAGGCCGTGGTGGGTGTCGAGCAGCGAGGATAAGGGATGCGCCAGCGAATGCACTACCCCCAGTCCTTTCTGGAACGCCACGGCCCCCATCAGCGAGGCAATGAGCATGTTGCTCCGGCTTTCCAGGTCGGGCCGGTTCACCGCCCGCTCCAACGACTGGTGAATAAGGTGGATGCCTTCCAGGGCAATGCCTTCGCAAAGGGGATGGGGCATCTTTGCCAAAAAAGCCTCGAGGTTGTGCGTCAGTGCGTCCATACCCGTGGCGGCCGTGATGGCCGGCGGCAGCTCCATCGTCAGCAGGGGGTCGGCAAACACCACCTTTGCCAGCAGCTTGGGCGAAAACAGGATTTTTTTCTGGTGCGTTTCGTCGTCGGCGATGATGGCGCTGCGGCCTACCTCGCTGCCCGTTCCCGCCGTAGTGGGAATGGTAATAAAGTGCGGCACGTCGCCCGTCACATATACATCGCCACCCACCAGGTCGTCGTACTTGAACAGGTCCTCGCGGTGGTTGACCCGCAGCACGATGGCGCGGGCCACATCCAGGGCAGCTCCTCCGCCAATGCCGATTATGCTGTCGCGGCCCGTTTGGTCATACACCTCCGTGCCCCGGTACACATCGGACTTCACCGGGTTGCGGTGAATGTCGTGAAAGACCTCGGCCCAGATGTTCTTACGTTTTAAGCCCCCGATAATTTCCCGGAAAAACGAAAGGCCCGCCACGGTAGGGTCGGTCACCACCAACGGCCGGGACAAGCCGTTTTTCACCAGGTAATCGCCCAGCTCACTGCTGGCGCCCGCCCCGAAGCGAATCGTCGTGGGGAAGTTGTATTGGTAAATGCTCATGAGAGGAGGAATTGGTTAATTGGTTAATTGGGGTATTAGGGGTTTAGGTGGAAGTTGCGGATTGCTTCGAATAACTCATTGCTTGTTGAGCCTTGGTAATTGATCAGGGAACGACTCCGCTACCTAATTCCCAATTAACCAATTAACCAATCCCAACACCCCGCTTATATAATTTCAAAGTACCGCCGGTACTCCCAATCGGTAACCGCCTTCAGGTGTTGCCGCCATTCCCATTCGCGGGTACTGACGAAATGGTCGGTAAAGGCTTCGCCCAATAATTCGCGGGCCAGGGCCGAGTCCTTCATCAGGCGGGTGGCTTCTTCCAGGGTGCGGGGCAGGGTGCCGTTCGAAAAATCGGTGTAGCCATTTCCCACTGTCGGCGGCTGTTTCAGTTCCAGGTTGTTTTTAATGCCGTAAAGTCCGGAGGCCAGGCAGCCGGCCATGGCCAGGTAGGGATTGGTGTCGGCGCCTACTACCCGGGTTTCAAGGCGGCCCGCCCCGCTGCTGCCGCAAAGCACCCTTAGGGCCACGGTGCGGTTGTCGATGCCCCAGGTAAGGGTGGTGGGTGCCCAGGCGCCTTCCACCAGCCGCTTGTAGCTGTTGATGGTAGGTGCAAACAGCGGCAGTATATGCGGCAGGCAGTGCAGCTGGCCGGCAATATAATTTCTCATCAGGGGGCTCACATGTTCCTTTGCCCCGGCTTCATAGAAAAGGTTTTCCTTGCCCTTCTTGTCCCACAGGCTCTGGTGAATGTGGCCGCCGCAGCCGGGAAGCTGCTCGCTGACCTTGGCCATAAAGGTGGCCATGATGCCGTGGCGGTAGGCGATCTCCTTGACCGCCGTTTTGAACAGCACCGCCCGGTCGGCCGCTTCCAGGGCGGGGGCATATTTGATGGCCGCCTCAAAAGTACCGGGGCCGGTTTCGGTATGCAGGCCTTCCAGCGGCACGTCGAACTTTTTCAACCCTTCAAAGAGGTCCGAAAAAAACGGGTTCTCCAGGCTGGTGCGCAGGATGGAGTAGCCGAACATGCCGGGCGAGAGCGGCTGCAGTTGCCGGTAGCCTTTATCGGCGGCGCTTTGCGGCGTTTCGCGGAAGTTGAACCATTCAAATTCCTGGGCCATGGTAGCCGAGTACCCGGCCGCCTTCGCCTCTTCCACCACTTTTTGCAGCAGCTGCCGCGGGCATACGGGCGAAGGACTTCCGTCTGCCTGGAGCAACTCGCCCAGGAAGAATGGGACATTGTGCTCCCAGGGAATGCGGCGGAAGGTGGCAGGTACCAGCCTGCCCGGCGCATCGGGATAGCCGGTATGCCAGCCGGTGTAGCGGGCATTGTCATAGGTAGCGTCGGCCGCATCCCAGCCAAAGATCACGTTGCAAAAACCGGTAGCCCCCTCCAGCACCGACAGGGCCTTTTCCGCCGACAGGTACTTTCCCCTTAACACGCCGTCGATATCGGTAAAAGCGGTCTTCACCTTCCCGGAAGGATGTCCTTTTACATAGCTGATGATCTCGTTGTCGGACATAGCGATGGATGTTTTACAAGTGACGATTTACGATTCCAGGGGACCGGCAGCCCGCACGCCTCTTTCCGCCCGGCGCACCTTTACCCGGAACAGGGCGAAGGTCCCGGCCATGATGGCGAAATAGACCAGGGCCAGCTTGCCGTTATACATCGACAGGGCCACCAGGCAAATAACCGACAGTACCAGGGCCACCAGGGGAAGCAGCGGGTAGAGGGGCACTTTGAACGGCCGGTGCAGCTGCGGCTCCTTTTTGCGCAGCACCAGCAGGGCCGTCATGGACAGGATGTACAGGGTAAGGGCACCAAAGACCGACAGGGTAATGATCTCGGCCGTCTTCCCCGACAGCAGCGCCACGATGCCGATGCCCATATTCACCAGCAGGGCAGGGGCGGGGGTGCGAAAGCGGGGATGCACCTTGCCCAGGATCTCCGGCGCCAGCTTCATGCGCCCGAACTCGAGGCTCGAGCGGCCGGCAGCCAGGATGATGCCGTGAAAAGAGGCCACCAGGCCAAACAGGCCCACGGTGATCAGCAGGTGGTACAGCCAGCTGCCGCCTCCGGTCACCTGCCGCAGGGCCAGCGGCAGGGGCGAATCGGACAGTTCGCCGCCCGGGCCGTACACCACGGCCTCCCAGCCGGCAACACCAACCGAACCGGCAAAGGTGAGCAGGCACAACACCACCAGGGTGGCAATGGCCGACCCAAAACCCAGCAGGATGGTCCGCTGCGGGTTGATGGCTTCCTCCGCCACGTTGGCCACCCCTTCGATGGCCAGGAAAAACCAGATGGCAAAGGGCAGGGAAGCAAAAGCGCCCGACCACCCCTGCGGCAGCGCATTCTTTTGGAAGTGGACCCAGCTGAAATGCGGCAGGGTAAGGACCGAAAACAACAGCAGTTCGCCCACCGCCAGCAGGGTGATCACCAGCTCGAAGCCGGCGGCGGCTTTTACCCCGTAAATATTCAGGGCGGTAAACACCATATAGGCGAAGATGGCAATAGCCAGCACCGGCACCTGCGGAAAGAACAAATGGAAATAAGCGCCGATGGCGAAGGCAATGGCCGGCGGGGCAAAAATGAATTCCACGTTCTGGGCCATGCCGGCCAGGAAGCCAAGGTCTTTGCCCAGCGCCCGGCTGGCATAGTCGAAGGCGCCGCCCGCCCGGGGGAGGGCGCAGGCCAGCTCGGAATAGCTGAACGTAAAGGCCAGGTAGAGCAGGATGATGAAGAAGGTAGCGACCGAAAAACCCAGGGTACCTCCATAGGGAAGTCCCAGGTTCCAGCCGAAGTACATTCCGGAGATGACATAACCCACACCCAACCCCCACAGCAGCACCGGGCTGAGGGTCTTTTTCAGTTGATTTTCGGAAGGGGACGACAAAGGAATGGTTTTCTCAAATATAACCGGGAATTGGGACAATCGGAATGAATGCACCGGCTATCCGGCGAACTTTCGAAAACGCCCCGAAATTCACTTATTAATTTTTTGTTCCTTATATTGCTGTAATCGAAAATATAGTTTATGTCCGCTCACCGCAATAACATATCCGGCATTCACAATTATTGCGACCGTTGGTGCGAACGGTGCTGCTTTACGGCCCGGTGCGCCGTTTATGAAAGCATCCAGGACCAGTCGCCTGAAGAACAGGATATAACCAACCGGGCGTTCTGGGAGCATTTGTCCCAGAATTTCAAAAACGCGACGCAGATGATCACCCAGGCGGCCAAAGAGCACGGCATTGATATCTGCAGTATGTCGCAGGAGGAAATGGACGCCCTTATGGAAAAGGAAAAAGAAACCCGCCGGCACGTCCGGCAACACCCCATCAGCCAACTGAGCTTCCAGTACCTGGAAGAAGGCAAGCGGTTCTTGGAACACCAGCACCTGCAGGAAGAAGCGGAAGAGGCGATCCACCAGGTGGAGCTGGGCATCAAAAGCGAAGAAGAGGCCCTGGACCTCATTTTAAAGGAAAACGACTGCCTGGAGGTGATCCAGTGGTACCTGCATTTTATTTACATCAAGTTTTCGCGGGCCCTGTCGGGCAAGATCGAAGATGAGGGCTGGGAGGAAGCGCATGGCTTTCAAAAGGACAGCGACGGGTCGGCCAAGATCGCCCTCATTGCCATTGAGCGTTCCATGCAGGCCTGGGCCCAGCTGCTGACCCTTTCGCCCTGCAAGGAAGACGGCATCCTGCCCCTGCTGGCCTGCCTGGATAAGGTACGAAAGCTGGCGCTGAACGAATTTCCCCATGCGCCCTGCTTTGTCCGCCCGGGCTTCGATGACCCTTCTTAAAATAACCGCATACCGCAAACGGGGGCCCCGTCTGCGGTGGTATTATCGCAGGCGTGCAGGCTCCCGTTCGTTTATCGCATCCTTTTACATGCTGCTTAATGCTGGCGCAGGAGGTATTTTTCCAGCTGGTCCACGGCCTGTTTCTTTACCGCAGGCGCCACCGGTTCCTGGTCGTGCCATTCATCGTGTTCCCTTATGAAGGAAAACGTGGGCAGTTGCCCCTCCTGTGCTTCCGGCTGAAAGATATACTTCTCGTGGTCGAACACCACGTGGTATTCCGCGTTCCTGCCGTTTATGCTGATGTGGGTTGAAAATAACCGTTCCATTTCTTCTGTTTTAAGTGTTCCGCAAGTGACTTCCAAATATCCTGATTCCCTGATTTCCCCCTTCCTTTAATTTATTGGGCCTGGTTCTGGTTTTCCTCCATGAGCTTCATCAGTTCGTCGAGTTTGGGCGCCAGGATGATCTCGGTGCGGCGGTTGCGCTGGCGGCCATCCGGCGTGCTGTTGGTATCGACCGGGTCGTACAGGCTGCGGCCGCTGGCCGTCACCCGGGTGGGGAAGACGCCATAATTATTGACCAGTATGCGGACGATGGCCGTTGACCGGGCCACACTCAAAGCCCAGTTATCTTCGTATTTGCCCCGGATGGGAATAGAATCCGTATGGCCTTCGATCAATACATTGATATCCGGGTTGGAGTTCAGCACCTGCGCCAGCGTGCCCAGGGCATCCTTGCCTTTGGGGTTGACCACGGCGCTGCCCGAAGGGAACAGCAGGTTTTCCTGCAGGCTCACGTATACCTTACCGTTCTTTGTGGTGACCGTCAGGTCTTTCGCGCTAAAGCCTACCAGGGCATCGGCCATTTTCTTGCGCAGGTTTTCCGCCATCTGGCGTTGCTGGTCCAGGATCCGCTGCATATCGGCCAGGCGTTTCTGTTGGGCCTCCAGCTGTTGTTGCGTCAGGTTGGCCTGGCCGGCCAGGGCGGCGGCGTTTTTGCGGGCGTCCTCTCCTTGTTTTGCCAGGCGGGCCCGTTCGTTGTCCAGGCTTGTTACCCGGCTGTTCAATTCATTGATACTGGAGTTCAGCTTGGTGGCCTCGGCCTCCAGCTGCTGGTTGCGGTCCAGGGCTGCCCGGTACTTTTTCTGTGAAACACAAGAGGTTAATAAAACTACCCAGGCAGTTGCTGCAATGAAAATAGTTCTCGATACCATATGAATCGTTTTTGTGGAAGCATTAAAAACTATGCCACCCAGGGGCAGGAATACCTCATGAATTTTTTTGATTGCGGAATTGAATCATATGCTTATTGGTTTATCTTAGAGATGGCATACAATTTTTTCTGACCATTCTCCTAAACATTTTTTATGAAAAAAGTATTGACCGAGAATTACTTTAACCATACAGAACTCAGCAGCTTCGGTTCTGCATGCATGGAAGGGCCCTCTGTTCTGGCCGAGGATGTGGATATCGCATTGATCAACGGCAGCATCCGCCCGGCCGATGAAGATGATGACGACGAGGATGAGGAAGAAGACGACCTGATCCTGGGCGACGAGGACGAACTGGATGATGAAGACCTGGAAGAGGACGAGATCGACGTGGAAATCGATGACGACCTCGACGAAGACGTCGACGACGACGACCTGGTACTGGATGCCGACGACGACGTGCTGGACGATGAGGACGAGGACGAAGATGAAGAAGACCTCTAACTATAAAACAGTTGCCTCCTGAAACTTCTAGTTTACGAGTTTACGAGTTTACGAGTTCTTCCAGAATCGTAACAACTCGTAAACTTGTAAACTCGTAAACTATTCATACCTGCCCGCTGTCATCATAATATTCTGCATGCCGGCGAAGATCGTTTTCCATACCACGCCAATGAACGATTTGGAGGAGGTACGTGCATACACCACATTGGTGGCGACGCGTTCCTTGCCATCGCTTCCCGGATTGCTGTCGTAAAGGGCAAACTTGTTCAGCAGCTTGGTAAGAAACTTTTTCGTTTTTACCTGGCCGGTTTCTTCATCCGCCTTGCGCAGTACCAACATAAGGTTGCGGTAGCGCATGTGCACCTCTCCACGTGCGCTGTAGTCGTCGCCCTGCACCAGGAAGCTCAGGCTGTCGACCTGCAGCGATTGGATATGTATATTCCCCAGGGGCTCGGCCACTGTATTCAGCTGGGCGGCCGACACGCCCTTTATGCCGCCCCGGGCGGCAAATTTTCCATCTGTTTCATTCAGGTAAAACGTAAACCCGAGGGTCACCGGAGCGTTCCGGAACATCGTCGCGGTCAGCAGGGCCGTGCATTCCGGCGTTTTGCTGCTGATGCGGGGGTCGTTGGTGACATTGGAAAAAACGGCGTTGAGGTTGTCGAAGGCCAGGGTGCCTTCCTTGCCGGTCTTTTCGGCTTTTTCGGTATAGGCCAGCCGCCCCTGGCTCAGGCGCATGCCGTTGACCTGTACGGTAGCGGAAGACCTCAGTAAATGCTGGTGGGGATACTGCCCGATCTTATTGACGAAGATCGACGGCAGGGTCTTGTCATTGTAAATGTCGATATCAGGCTCTTCGATCAGCACGCTGTCGGCTGCCAGCACGTTGTTGTTGATAAACCGCTCCAGCTGCAGGCCGGTAAACAGCGCTTTTTTGAACAATACCGTGTACAGGCTTTGCTGGTGAGCCGCCGTACGTACAAACTCCTCTCGTTTCAGCGTAGGCTGCAGCTTGAAATCATTGATCTCGAAGGTTCTTTTGGTGGACGAATAACGGATCACCTCGGCTTTCATCTTGTAGGTAGAATCGGGCGTACGGAATTTCAGGTCGTAAAAGTCCATGGTAATGGCGCGGGTAAAGGCGATGCGCCCCGTATCGGCTTCCGCCAGGCTGTCCACCCGCACGTCTTCAAACAGGGCTTCGCAGCGGTCGAACTGCAGCTTCACCGACCGGGCCGTATCGGCATTTTTATACAGCAGCTCGATGCCATCGAGGTGAATGCGGCCGATATCGATGCTGCGGATCATCGGCTGGATGGCTTTCCACAGGGGCACCGCTTCATAGGCCGTATCCGCCTCCACCTTCTTCCCTTCTTTTACCTTTTCGTAAACATGCCGTGACAGGTTCACTTTCGCCTCCCGGGAAAGGATCTCCTTGATGCGGATCTGTTTGCCGAAAATGAGCGCATACACGCCCAGGCCTTTTATGTGTCCTTTCTGAAGGTCCAGCCGGAACGTAAGGGCGGGCAGGGCCTTCTGCCGGTCGAGTTTTTGGTAATGGGTGCTGTCCACCCAGATATGCAGGTCGTTTACTTCCACGTTGCCGCCGAAGAAATTGACATTGAGCTTTCCCAGTTGATAGGTGTAGAGGCTGTCGGAACCGGTAACGATCAGGGTATTCAGGCGGTCGCGCAGTACGGGCGCCACAAAGCGGTTCGCAAAAACGAACAGCACTACGAACACCAGGAGGAAGAACCCTAAAAAGTACAGGAGAAAGCGCTTACGCTGCTTGTTGGACCGGAACGCTGCCATAAGGATGCAGCACCAAAAAACCTGCCGGGGCCTCTAAACCGGCACCACAAAGCGGTAACCGATGCCTTTAATGGTAATGATCTCCAGCAACGGGTCGTTTTTCAGGTAATTGCGCAGCTTGGTAATGTACACGTCCAGGTTGCGGCTGTTGAAAAACGAATCGCTGCCCCATAGCAGGTTGAGGATTTCCTTCCGCTCCACGATCTTGTCGCGGTTCTCGTAGAGCAGCTTCAGCAATTCACTCTCGCGGTACGACAGCTTGCGGTCCTCGTTGTCGAAGGTCAGCACCTGCCGCCGGATATTGAAAATATAGCGGCCGATAGCCACCTCTTCGCTGGCCGGAACCTCTTCGACGCTCTTTTTCTTCAGCACGTTCTCGATGCGTACGATCAGCTCCTCCATGCTGAAGGGCTTGCGGATATAGTCGTTGCCGCCGCTTTTGAAACCAAACACCACGTCCTTTACTTCGGACTTGGCCGTTAAAAAGATGATGGGTACCTGGGCATCGCGGCTCCGGATCTCGTCGGCCAACACAAAGCCGTCCTTATGCGGCAGCATCACGTCCAGCACGCACACATCGGGGCGGGTAGCTTCAAAGCGTTCCATCACCCGGGCGCCGTCGCTTTCCGAAACCACTTCGAATCCACGGCTCTGCAGCGTTTCACTTACAATCTTTGCCAGGAAGATCTCATCCTCTACATATAACACTTTTGCTTTGCTCATGCCGTGTATTTTGGAAGCGAAATTACGAATTTACTGCCCTGCCGCTCGGTTGATTCCACCTTGATGGTGCCTTTGTGCTTGTCGACCACGTGGGCCACGTAGCTCAGGCCCAGGCCGTAGCCCTTTGCATTGTGGAGGTTGCCCGTGGGCACGCGGAAAAACTTTTCGAAGATCTTCTCGCGGTATTCTTCGGGAATGCCGATGCCGTTGTCGGTCACATTCAGGGTCACCTTGCCCTGGTTGCCTTTTGCCCGGATCTTGATGTGGGGATTGGCATTGCTGTATTTCAGGGCATTGTCCAGCAGATTGAAAATAACGCTGACCAGGTGCAGGCGGTCGCCTTCCAGGGTGGTATCGCCCTCGTAATGGGCTTCCACGTCGGCCCCGTGCTTTTCGAACTGCAGGCGCATGGAGGAGGTAACTTCCTCGATCAGCTCCTTCATTTCCAGGCGCTCGTATTTCAGGTCCACTTCCTTTTTCTCGAACATGGACAGCTTCAGCACCTTGTCGACCAGCAGGGAAAGGCGCAGCAGCTCGTTGGCCGAAATATCGAGGTATTCCCGGGTGCGCTGGGGGTCCATGGAAGCGCTGAAGCTGCGCATGGCCTCAATGGCTACGCTGACGGTGGCAATAGGTGTTTTCAGCTCGTGGGTGATATTGCTGATAAATTCATTCTTGATCTGCGCCAGCCGCTGCTGCTTCAGCAGGCTCTTGTACAGCAGCACGAAGGAGAAAATGGTAAAGCCTACGATAAATACCGACAGCAGGATGGGCTCCTTGATGCGGTTGATCAGGTAGGGCCTCGTTTCGCCCAGCTGGTACTTGTACACTACGGGATTGGAAAAGCCAATGGTCACCCCGCCGGAGAAAGGCTCATCGACGGAGTCCGCTTTCGACTTGACGATGGTAAAGGGCACTTTCATATTTTGCTGCTGCATGCGGGCGTTGAAGGCCCGCTCGATATCGGTCACGTGCACCGAATCCTGGAGGGAATCCACATCGCGAAATAAGCGTATCAGGTTGTTGTGGGAGAATTTATCCGGTTCCTTGCCCGACCGGCCTTTTTCATATTCGCCCAGGATCTGGGCGGAGGCGGCGGAATCCTTCATTTTTTCCCGCAGCACGTTCATCAGCCCGATCATCCGCTGGCGGGGAAGGTTATGGGCGCCACCGCCGTGCTGCCGGTCCCCGCGGTGTCCGGGTTGTCCCGCCCAGAAAGCGGAATCGCCCGGCATTTTCTCCAGCTTCAGCTTGGCGGCCTGCAGCCGGTAAACCGTTTCGCGGAAGGTAAAACGGCTCCGCATTTCCAGGGTTTTCTTTTCCCGCTCGTAGGTCTCCCGCAGCCAATACAATTGGAAGAGGGTGATGACCAGGATGGCAATACCCATCAGCACGGGCAGCCATTTAATGTTTTTCAGTTGACGCATCCAAACAAATTTACCTTTTTCACCTGCCCGGCATCATATATTTAACCATTATTAACTTAGTTGCAACTACGGTTAACAAACTCTGGAATAAATTCGGAAAAATTTATTTTCTATGAAAACAAAGCTGCTGTGTGTCTGTCTTTCTTTCTTCTCCCTTGCCCAAAGCCAAGCCCAATCCCAGGTCAAGGAGGGCAAGATCACCTACGAGCGTACCATCACCTTCCAGCAAAGGAACCGTAATAATAATAACAACCCCGATGCCGACAACCGGCCGCGGAGCCGTACCGACCGCTTCGAATTATCGTTTTCCGCTACCCAGTCGTTATGGGAGTCGCTGCCCGATATGAATGCCGGCGGTGATGAAGCCGGTGGCGGCGGAGGCGGCAATTTTGGCGGCGGCGGCGGCATGCGCTTTTTCGGCGCCATGGGCGGCGACGACCTTTCCTATGTCAACTTCGCCAGCGGCCGCAAGGTGGACCAGCGCGAACTGGCCCAGAAAACCTATATCGTGGAAGACAGCATCCAGAAGCTGAAATGGAAGCTTACCGGCGAAAGCCAGACCATCCTGGGATACAAGGCCCAGATGGCGACCGCCGAACAATACCTTACCCGCACACGCCCGGTAATGGAAAACGGCGAAATGAAAATGCAGGAAGTGCAGGACACGTCGCGCATCATCGCCTGGTTTACCCCGCAGATCCCCGTGCCTGCCGGACCGTCCTACCCCGGCCAGCTTCCCGGCCTGATCCTCCAGCTGGAGATCAATAACGGCCGCATGGTGTACAAGGCCGTGGAATTCTCCCCTAAGGTCAATGTCAACTCGATTAAAGAGCCGAAAGGCGGGAAAAGAATATCGGCAGCCGACTATGCCAAGGAAAACCAGAAGGTGATGGAAGAAATGCGCCGCAACTTCCAGGGTGGCCGTGGCATCCGAATGAATGCCGGAGGCGGTGGCGGCGGAAGGAACAACTAAGGAATTCCTTTTCAGGATTGCTTCTTCCGCATCGACCTGCTATTAGGGGCTGGAAGCCGTTTCAGGGCTTCCAGCCCTTTTTTTATGTCCTTTTTCACGGCGGCCCACGAGTCCCGGGCCCCGGATGGTGTATTTATTGTATGGGCGGCTATTCCGACATTAATGTATTTAATACGCATATGTACGATTCAGCGTAAAAACTCGTTTAACCACGCTTTCTCATTCGTTCAACAAAAATATATTTCACAAAATAATGGAAGTTTTTCCCCAACAAATCAACAGAATAAACACATTATTTCGTAACTTGATTCCTCAAACCAAACGTTCCCATATGAGAAATAAACGCATCTTATACGCCCGCCAGGAGGCGGAAATTTACCGGGCTTATTACAAGCCTTCTATCAATTTAATTCGTTTCTTCCGGTCTATTTTCGGAGTGCTGAAATCGGGTTCGATGATCGAGCATGAGAAGGAATCGATGAAGAAGATTTATTCAAAATAAAAAGTTCCCGCCGGTTGGCGGGAATTTTTTTTACTGGGCATGTACCCCCCAAAAAAATCCCGCCAACCGGCGGGACTCTTTTTGTTTTGGTTCCTGTTAGTTGCGCATGCCTCTTGAACCGCCGCCACCGTTTCCGGAACGGCCCTGGGAGGAATTGCCGCCCATGCGATTCAGGTTGTAGGTGAAGCTTAACATGAAGAACTGTTGCAGCACGTTGTTCTGAACGTCCTCGGTGTAGTTATTGGCAAAGGTGCGCCGGATGCTGCGGTTTTGCTTCAGGATGTCGAATACCGACAGCTTCAGCTCGCCCCTGTTGTTCTTCAGCATCTGCTTGGACATGCTGGCATTCCACAGGTAAAAGCTTTGGTTGTAGCCGGCAGCCAGGCCGGTATTAGTGGTGTAATCAATATCGGAGGCCAGGATAAAGTTTTTCGGGAAGATATAGCTCACATCAGCCGATACCGCGTACACATAATAAGAGGTGTTGCGGGCCGAGTTCGACCGCAGGGTCGTATTCACCTTATTGTAATTCACGCTGCCGCTGAAGGTCACATCCAGCTTCTCCTTGAAGTTGTAGTTCACCCGTACGTTCTCACCCAGGTTCAGGTTCCTGGTATAATACTTAGCGCTGTCCAGCATGCTCACGTCGCGGCTGTAGCCGGCCGAGGAGCTGAAGTTGACGTTGCCGCCCTTCATGCGGTTGATGGGGAAGCCCAGGTTGAAGTTGCCGCTGGCGTTGTAGGCGCCGTTGGCGTTCACCGGCACGTTCAGCTGCGCGCCTTTCAGTACCGAATCCAGCTTCGCGATGCGCAGGATCGCCAGCGAGTCGGTGATGGTGTTGGTCACGATCTGGTTGCTGGTATTGGAGAAAGAGGCCCGGAAGAAGAAGTTCCGGTACTTCAGCATGTCGAACGAGTTATAGTTCACCGAAACGTTGTTGGAGTACTCCTGCTTCAGTCCGGCATAACCGCGGCTGATGTTGATGCCGCTGGAGTTCTCGGTAGTTTCCTGCAACTGCGAGGTGCTGGGCTGGGCGGTACGGCCGCGGTAGTACACACGCAGGTTCTTGCTGCGGGCAAACTGGTAGTTGAACGAGCCGGTAGGGAAGAAGTTGAAGAACTCCTGCTGCACCTTCTGGGCTTTCGACACGTTGTCGCTGAGCAGGTTGGTCTGCTGGGCCGACAGGCCGAACTGGTAGTTGTATTTCTTCTGCACCACGCGGAAGTTGGAACCGATGCGGTGCGACTCGTTGGCGTTGCGGAACAGGTTGGTCTGCTGCTCATTCACCAGGTCGTACTGCTGATTGAGGTAGTTGGAGTCGAATACCTCGCGGTCCGAACGGTTGCCGTTCTTGTTGTAGCCGTAGTTGAACTCCAGCATTTTGTTGCGGCTGACCGGCTGGGTGTAGGAGAAGTTCACGCCATAGCTGTTGGACAGGTTCTGCTGCAGGCTCAGCTGGTCCACGTATTTCACGCCGGTCTTGCTAGAGCTGGAATACTCGCCGTTGGTAGTATGGCTCATACCGTCGCGGTTGGTGGTATTATACGTATTGGACAGGTTAATGGAGAAGGTCCGGCCCACGCGGCGGAACTTGCGCCGGTACAACAGGTTGCTGGTTACGTTGAAGCCATCGCCGGTGTTGCTGCGGTTCGACAGGTTCTCGTTCACCTTATTATAGGTATTGTTCCAATCGGCAAAGCTTTCCGAGCTGCTGCCGCTGGTGCTGCCGCTGTTCTGTAAGTTCACTGCCGGGGTAAACACGATCGAACTCATCGAATCCACGCTATAGGTCATCTTCATGTTGACCCGGTGGTTGTCGTTGTTGGTATTGGAATACGAATTGGAATGGCGGGTAACTATGGAGTCGCCCTTGGTAGCCCGCGAGATCAGGGTGGTCACCCGGTTGCTGAGGGTGCGGTTGTCGTTCTCGGAATGGTTGAAGAAATAGCTGCCGGCGAAATCGAGCTTGGTGCCGATCAGGTCGGTGTAGTTGGTGCCGACGTTCCAGTTTTTGGTAATGCCCGAGCCGTTGCCCTGGCCGCCGCCGCCGAAGCCGCCCACCATATCGTTATTGCTAAAGCCCACATTATTGGTATTGTTGGCACGGGCTACCACCGACACCTTCGAAGCGCCTTTGAAGTAGTTGGCCGACAGGCTGCTCTGGTAACGGTTTTCGTATTCGCCGTTGGTACCGTCGGTGCCGTAGCCGCCCATGGCTTTACCGAACAGGCCTTTCTTCTTGTCTTTTTTCAGTTTCAGGTTGATGGCCTTGGTACGGGTACCGTCGTCCATGCCGGTGAATTTGGCCTGGTCGCTCTGGTCGTCGTACAGTTCCACCTTATCGATCATATCGGCGGTCAGGTTCTTGGTGGCCATGCGGGGGTCGTTGCCAAAGAATTCTTTCCCGTCCACGTAGATCTTCGGCACGCTCTCGCCCTGGGCTTTTACGCTGCCGTCTTTTTCCACCTGCATGCCCGGGAGCTTTTTCAGCAGGTCTTCCACGGTGGCATTGGGCTTGGTGGCAAAAGAGCTGGCGTTGTATTCAATGGTATCGCCTTTCACCCGGATGGGCACATCGGAGGTCACGATCACTTCGCCCAGGGTTTTAAAATCCTGCAGCATGGTCACGTCGCCCAGGTTCACTTCGGGCTTTTCCTCGGTGATTACTACGCTCTTCTTCTGGGTGTTGAAGCCCTGGAAGGAGAACAGCACCTGGTATTTGCCGAGGGCAATATTCTTGATTTCAAAATATCCGCTGTTGGAGGTGAGGGTGAAGGACACCAGTGAAGAATCCTGCGTATTCATCAGCGACACGGTGGCATCGCTCAGGGCGTCGCCGCCGGTAGAGTCTTTCAGGGTTCCTTTTATGGAACCGGGGGTCTTTTGGGCAAAAAGGACAGTGCCAGTCAGAACCATGACAATCAGCAGGAGAAATTTCTTCATAAACAGTTAAATATGATTACGAAGGTATTTCCAACCAATGTTTATTCCGGTTAAAAAACGTTAAGGCTTGACCCTGAAGAGACGAAAGGGCTGAAGAGGACTTTGGCCAAGAAGGAATTAATTCATTGGTTAATTGGGATATGGGTTAGACCGGTACCGGGAACATACAATAATAAATGCCGCCCTTACAGGCGGCATCTGAATATTTTGAGTGTTCAACCTAAACCCCTAATACCCCAATTAACGAATTAACCAATTAACTGAATAAGTATTCCACATCCTCGCGGGTCAGTGTCTTCACAAACGACGTATCATCGGCGATGAGGTCTTTGGCCAGCAGGCGTTTCTTTTCCTGGAGCGTCATGATCTTGTCTTCGATGGTGTCCTTGCAGATCATGCGGTAGGCGAAGATGCTCTTCGTCTGCCCGATGCGGTGGGTACGGTCAATGGCCTGCTGCTCCACGGCGGGGTTCCACCAGGGATCCACGATGTAGACGTAGTCGGCGGCCGTCAGGTTCAGACCCACGCCCCCGGCCTTCAGCGAGATCAGGAACACCCGCACTTCCTCGTCGTTCTGGAAGCTCTGGATGGCCTTTTCGCGATCGGTGGCGCTGGTGCTGCCGTCGAAGTACTCGAACTTCACGTTCAGGTGCTTGAGCTTTTCCTTGATCAGGGCCAGCATACCCAGGAACTGCGAGAAGATCAGCGCCTTGTGGTTGCCGATGTTTTCGGTGATCTCGCGGGCCAGCTCCTCGAGCTTGATGGAGTGGTTCTCGAATTTTTCGGTTTCGTTCAGGATGGCCGGCGAGTCGCAGATCTGGCGCAGCTTCATCAGGCCCTGCAGGATGGTAAGCTGCGAACGCTGGATGCCCTGCTCCTCGATGGAGCCCATGATGCGGGCCCTGAAGTCGTTGCGGTAGGCATCGTAAATGCGGCGCTGGTCGTCGCCCATTTCGCAGAACAGCACCGTTTCGGTCTTTTCCGGCAGGTCCTTGGCCACCTGCTCCTTGGTGCGGCGCAGGATGAAGGGGTAGAGGATCTTCCGCAGGTGCTCTTTTTGCTCCGCCTCGCCAAACTTGTCGATGGGGATGGCAAACTCCTGGCGGAAGAACTCCATGGAACCCAGCATGCCGGGGTTAAGGAAGTTCATCTGGGCGTAGATGTCAAAGGTGTTGTTTTGCAGGGGCGTACCACTCATGCACAGGCGGTTCTTCGCATTGATCAGCGACACGGCCTTGGTGACCTTGCTCGCCGGGTTCTTGATGGCCTGCGATTCGTCGAGTACGATATAGTCGAACGGCACGGCCGCAAACAGCTTGATGTCGCTGCGCAGGGTACCGTAGGTGGTGATAATGACGTTCTGCTTCTGCCACTCGGCGATGTTGCGGTTGCGCAACGGGCCGTGGTGGATATAATAAGTAATGTCGGGGGTGAATTTTTTGATCTCCGCCTCCCAGTTGTAGATCAGGGTGGTAGGACAGATGACCACCGCCATCAGCCGGCCGTTGGCCTCGAAAAAGTGCTGCAGGAAGGACAGGGCCTGCACGGTCTTACCCAAACCCATATCGTCGGCGAGGATGCCGCCCCAGGATACCTGGTTGAGGTAGTTGATCCACTGGTAGCCGGCCTCCTGGTAGGGACGCAGGGTGGCCCGGAGGTTGGTGGGCAGGGGAATTTCCTCGATCTTGTCGAACTGGCGCAGCCGGTCGTATTTTTCCTCCAGCTCGATGGTCAGCTCTTCTTCGTTGCGGTTTTCGTACAGCTCGTCGATCACGCTCAGGTGGAAGCGCGACAGCTTCAGCTTGTCGGCCTTTCCTTCGCCCACACGGAAGAGCAGCGAATATTTTTTCACCCATTCCTCGGGCAGGATACCCAGGGTGCCGTCATTGAGCTGCACGAACTGCTGCTTGTTGGCCAGGGCCTTCTTTACCTCGGACACGCTTACCTTCTGGTCGCCGAAGAGGATGTCTACCTTGGCGTCGAACCAGTCGGTATTGCTGCTGATGAAGATGCGGGTGGAGGGCTTGGCGGTATTGAAACGGAAATTCTTCAGCAGCTCGAAGCCATAGACCGGCACTTTCTGCTCGTTCATGGCATCGACAAACAGGAAGAACCAGTTGTTCTTGAGCACGTCGGCGCCCTTCAGGGCCAGGGCGGCGCCGTCGTCGAAGGCCACGAAGTTGGAGTGGAGGATGCGCAGTTTTTGCAAAAAGTCCTGCTCGGCTTCGCGGTTGCGGTGCACCACCACCACCTTGCCGCCATTGGCGATCACCAGCTGGTCGCGGTCCTTGGCCTTGGTATCGTATCCTTTGTAATTGAAGATGGGCTGGAACACCAGGTACTCGCCCTTTTCCTGCAGGAACAGCTTGACGTCGGGCTGGCCGTCCTTGATCTCGCCTACCAGGGTCTGGTCGAAGTCCACCTTGTAGTCCTTGGTCAGGGGCAGCACAAAATTGCTGAGGGTTTCGGGCCATTCGTCGGCGGACACTTCCTTAGTGCCGGCCGGCAGAAAGCGCAGGGCGGTCAGGGCCGCCTCGCTGTTTTCCCATAAATACAGCTGGTGGTTGTACACGAACACCAGGGGTGTCGGCACCTCGTTATCGCTCAGGCCGAAGGCCACCGCCTCGGGCTTGACAAAGCATTCGATGGCCACCGTGCCGTTCTCGCGGCCCACGAAGAACTGGGGCTGCAGGGAACTGTGGTGGAACTCGATCTTTTCGAGGTGGGCGGTCTTAAAACTTTTTTGCTTCGGCAGCAGGAACAACTGGGTTTCCTGCTCGGAACAGATTTTTCGCAGCTTGGGCAGCAGGTATTCCATGATGAGCGAAGAGGTTTCCTCGGGCAGCTCATCATCTTCCTGGTGCACGATATTTTCCCAAAAACCGCTAAAGGGGGAGTTGCGGTTGATGAATTTGTTGATTTCGCTGTCCTGCAGCTTGCGCACCTGGCCGATCAGCGAGCGGTCTTTTTCTTCGTAATTCTCCAGCTCGATGTACTTGGCCAGCTCCAGCTTTTGCACATTGCCGATGAAGCCGGCTTCTTCGCCGGATTCGCCTTCTACCAGGTCTACGGTGAAGTGCGGAAAGGAGGCTTTGTTAAAATTGATGACCACGCCCAGGCTTTTGCGGGGCGGCTTTTCCTTGGTCAGCACGAGGGTTTCGGCAACCTCCACGGGTTTTTCTACCACCGGTTTCATCGGCAGGGCGGAAACCGGGGCGGCAATGCGTTTGATGGTGCGGTCGAGCACCCGCAGGAAGGGCTTGCCGTCCTTATAGGTAAATTCGAATTTGTTGGTCAGGTCGTCTTTCAGCGAGTAGCCATAGGCTTCCAGCAGCTTGTTCTTTTCCTTGTCCCAGTTGCGGATGGTGTCGAAATAGGTGGGGCCGTACTTGCCCAGCAGGAACAGGAACACAATGACCTTGGGCAGGCAGAGGGGGTGTTCGGTGTCTTCGTAATTGCTGCTGGTATCGAAGGTTCGCTCTTCGTTGCGGCGCAGGATGACGTAATAAGCGGTGTTGTTAATGGTCACGGAGGCTTTTACCACTTCGTCGCGGGCGCTTTCGATCTTGGGCTTGCCGCTTTGCAAAAAGCGTTCGGCGGTGGAGAAAACGTCGGGAGCGCACAGCAGGCGCAGGGTTTTCACCTCGATGTTCTTCATTTTGGCTACCGTATGGTGCTGGTCGTACTCCACGTTGTCGGACAGCAGCAGGCCTTTGTCGATCATTTCCTGCAGGCGCAGCAGGGCGGCGGCTTCGTGGCGGCAGATGTCGCCCAGGTTGTAGGGGCAGGCACAGCGCAGCGAAAGGCCCTTGGGATCTTTATAGCTGGTGATATGGACCTTGTAAAAGGTGGAGTAATTATCGTCTTTCACGCGGAAAGCAGCCGCACCGAAAAGCGGATCGTGCTCTACCAGGTCTACATAACCAATAGCATGAATCTTCTTTCCCCTGCGGATAACCTCGTCCGTTCCGTGGGTATAAACGTATTTTAACAGGTGCGGTAGGGCCAAAACAAAGTACTATTTACGTAAAAGGATTCGATTTCGGGGCTTTACCTGCCCGGCTTTCGCCGGATGCTGATTCCCGGTGAACAGGGGAGAAGGAACAAAACGCAAACAACCTTATTTCCATGCGCCCTGCCCCAAAAAATCCATATCTGTCCCTGATGCAACCGGGCCTGGCAGTGGGTAAAGCCAATCTGCAAAAGTAACGGAAAGCAGGGCAGAAAACATGATCAAAAGCAACATTTTAGCGTTAAAATTGATCACATCAATAAAAACGAAATGTTTATATTCAGCGCCTTTCGGGCTACCAAAATACCCTTATGCCCTTCTTTTTTGAAAGAATTTACGGCAGTTTCTTCCTTCTACGCTTACAGGCACGACAAAGCCACCGGGAACTGCCGCTGCCGGTGGCTTGCAATAATATAGTAGCCCCTATCCTTAGCTCAACAGCACCAGCTTGCCGTCCATGTAAACCGGCAGGATGTTCGCCTGGTCTTCGGTAAGGCAATGGCGGATGTCGCGTTCCAGGCCGTAATTCATGAGGCGGTGGTAGTGCGAGGCATCGGTTTTCTTCATGAACTCGTACAGGTCGCCCCCGGCAGCATTGTACAGGGTTTCCGCCACGTGCGAAGCGTCGCAGTTTACCCGGAAATGCTCCTTGATGCGGGACAGCACAGCGCCGGCAAAGAGGGTATCCTCGATATTCACGCGGTCCTTCCAGGCGGCACAGGCCAGGATCACATTGCGCCCGGTCTGCACCAGGTGGTCGCAGACGGCCGAAATGTTCAGGAACGAACCGGTGATGATCTCGGTGGCGCCTTTGGCCAGGGCCATATGCAACAGGCGGGTGCCGTTGGTAGTGGTCAGCACCAGGGTTTTGCCCTGCACGAACTCGCGGGGGTACTCGAAGGAGGAATTCCCGTATTGCAGTCCTTCGGCTATCTGGCCGTCGCGCTCGCCGGCAGTGATGCAGGCCAGCTTCTTGCCCAGCTGAATGCACTTCTGCACGCTGTCGACAGGAATAATATATTTTCCGCCGTTGAACAGCACGGTAGCGATGGTGGAGGTGGCCCGCAGCACGTCGATGACCACTACGATACTGTCGCGCACATCGTACAGGTGCAGCAGCGCAGGGGACAGACAGGTGTACAGGGTTGGCTTGTTACTCATTTATTTAATACGACAATTTTATGCCTGCAAATACTGAGCGGCTCATTTTGCAGTTTGTTTGATTCGATTTTCCGCACTAAAAATACACTTAATTATTATTCTTCAGCTAAAAGGGGCTTTTACCACTTTCGCCTGCAGCAGTTTTTCGCGTACTTTAATGTAGATAGGGGTGTCCGGGTCCGAAAATCCCGTTTGCACATACCCCAGGCCGATGGCCTTGTTCAGGCTGGGCGCCTGTGTACCCGAGGTCACCTGCCCGATGACGGCGCCCTGGGCGTCCGTGATCTCGTAGCCATGGCGCGGGATGCCCCGGTCAACCATTTCAAAACCGACGAGCTTGCGGGAGAGGCCGGCGGCCTTTTGCCGCTCCAGGATCTCGCGGGCGGTAAAGTCCTTGGTAAACTTAGTGATCCAGCCCAGGCCGGCTTCCAGGGGAGAGGTCTGATCGTCGAGGTCGTTACCGTACAGGCTGTAGCCCATTTCCAGGCGGAGGGTGTCGCGGGCGCCGAGGCCGATGGGCTTGATGCCCTGTTCCCTGCCGGCCTCGAAGATGGCGTTCCAGATGGTTTCGGCATCCTCCCCCTTGTTCTCAAAATAGATCTCTACGCCGCCGGCGCCGGTATAGCCGGTAGCGCTGATGAGCACATTGTCCACCCCGGCAAACTTGCCTTTTACAAAAGTGTAATATTTCAGGTTGAGGATATCCAGGTCGGTCAGGGACTGGAGGATCCTGGTGGCATTGGGCCCCTGCACGGCCAGCAGGGCCGTCTGCTCGCTGATATCGTGCAGCTGCACGCCTTTGGAGTTGTGCTCCACGATCCAGGTCCAGTCCTTTTCAATGTTGGAAGCGTTGACCACCAGCATGTACGCCTTGTTTTCTTCCAGGCAGTATACCAGCAGGTCGTCCACGATGCCGCCGTGCTCGTTGGTCAGGCAGCTGTACTGGGCCTTGCCGGCGGTGAGCTTGGAGGCGTCGTTGGTAGTGACCCGCTGGATCAGTTCCAATGCATGGTCGCCCTTCAGGATGAATTCGCCCATGTGGCTGACGTCGAATACGCCGGCATTTTGACGCACCGTCTGGTGTTCGTCATTGATTCCGGTATAACTGATCGGCATGTTATGGCCGGCAAAGGGTGCCATTTTCGCACCCAATTCGATATGCTTCCGGGTAAAGGGCGTATTCTTCATTCCTTAGGTTTTGTTGTGCGCAAAAATAGCGGATAAAAGCAAAAAAGGCTCCCCGCCGGGAGCCTCCAAGTAAACAGCCGCGAAGGCTGCCAACTTCAACCAAGGTTAAATGATAAAGGGAAACGAGGTAAGGGGTGCGCGCACGGTGCTTCTCTCGGGGGCTTCCGGAGCTTCGGGTGCCTCAGGCCGTTCCGGTTGTTCCTTTCTTTCGGGGCGTTCCGGCAACTCGGGCCGCTCGGGGACCTCGTGGTTCCGCCCGGACTTTACCGGTTGGGTAAGAGAGTCGGCCGGTGTTTTCCGGTATTCGTAAATGCCTTCTTCGGATGGGGGCGCTTTTTTGCCCACTTCTTCCAGCTCGCCCGATTCGGTCATAATGTAGTCGGTATTGGTGTGCCAGTCGAAATTATCGTCGTCATTCCAGTCCATTTCCCAGTCGCGGTCCCAGCGCCCCCGGCCCGAACCTTTAAAGTTCACGGCATGGTAGATGCCACCCACGGATTCGTCGAACCGCAGCTTTTTACCTACGGGCACCCGGATCTCCACTTCCACCCGTTGGCCGCGGAACTTCTGCTCCCGGGACATGGCGTAACCGCTTTGGAGCACCAGCACGCTGTCCATGGGAAAAGCGGCGTAGCGGATCTTGCCGGCCCGTTGCTGGGCCTCCTGGCGGTTGCGGCCGGCGCTGTATTTATAAACGGCCACGTGGTAAAACGAATCGGTGCTCCGGTGGATGCGCAGCCGCACATTGGCCAGGTGCAGCGAATCCTCGGTCAGGTCAAAACCTTCTTCCGAATCGATCCAGCCGAAGGTGCCGCTATAGCGGATGGGCTCTTCGTCCACCCGTACGGTCAGGCGGCCGCCGGCGGGGTTGAGGTCGCCTACGGGTTCTTTTACCCGGTTGTGGTAGCGGAAGTCGCTCACCATGCTGGAGGTGAACAGGCCCAGGCTGATGAATCCCAGCAGCCACAGGCCGCCGAAGGTCCAGCCCAGGTAATTATTGTGGGAGCGCACCTTCATCATCCGCCGCACGATCCAGGTGATCAGGGCCACCATCGGAACGCCCAGGAAAAACAGCAGGGTGCACCAGAGGGCTACCTTCTGGGAAGGGCTGCCCAGCAGGAAGTCGTTAAAGGGCTGGGCCACGCCGCCGAAGAGGAACGCCATCACGGCCATGAACAGACCAAAGGCGATACAGCCGGCCACGAAAAGGAAAAAGGCTTTGAACAGCAGGCCGATGGCGTAGCCCAGGCCGCGGGCCACGGGCCGGGCGGTATGGGCCATTTCAGACGCGATGGTGCTGCCGTGGGTGCCGACGAATTCCCGGGCCTGGGTGCCGTACACCTTGGCGGAGGTCTTTACTTCCTCGCCCCAGGCGTGGGCCTTGGTTCGAAACAGCTCCATTTCGTCTTTTACGTTCTGGCGGATGCTGGCCACGTCCACCTTTTCACCCCTCATTTCCATTTTTTCAAACGGGCTCCGGGCAATGGGCAGCACGATCCACAGGACGATGTAGGCCATGACGAAGGTGCCCGTGAGGGTGCCGAACGCAAAATCGAAGGGAAAGAAGTTGTGACCCCAGGGCTCAAAGATGCCGGACACCAGGCTGATGAAGATATTCAGCAGGATAGGGGCGGCAAAGATGATGCGGATGGTCCAGGGCTTTTTGTTGAAATAGGCTGCCAGCCCGCCGGATACGCCCCCGAAGATGCGATCGTCGGGGTTGCGGAACAGGCGCTTGCCCACATAGGCTTCCAGGTCGCGGGCGGGCAGGATGATCCAGAGCAGAATATAGAGCAGGAAGCCCATGCCGAAGCCGCCAAAGGTCACCAGCACAAACAACAGGCGCACGATAGCCGGGTCGATATTGGCATAGTTGGCGATGCCGGAGCACACGCCGCCCAGGATCTTATCGGAGGCATCGCGGTACAGCCGTCCCTGGAAGCGGGGGCGCTGTTCCCCTGCAGGTGCAGCAGCTTCCGCCGTACCGGCGGCGCCGGCGGTTTCAAACGCTTCCGCCTGCTCGAAGTCCTCTACCCGGCCCATGGAGCTGATGATCTCTTCCACGTCGACCTCGGTGATGGCGGCGGAGCCTTTTTTCACCTTTTCGTTCATCAGTTCGGAAATACGGCTTTCGATATCGCTGATGATCTCGTCGCGACCTTCCTCGAGGGCAAAATAGCGGCGCAGGCTTTCGATGTACCGCTTCAGTATTTCGTAGGCAGCGTCTTCGATGGGAACCACCCTGCCGGCCAGGTTTATGTTGATAATCTTTTTCATTTGCGTTTGGTTGAAGTTTAAGCGTTCATTTCTTTTTTACGGGTAAGGGCATTGACGCCGTTGGAGAGCTCCTGCCAGGTTTGCTCCAGCTCGCGGTAAAACGTTTCGCCCTTTTCCGTCAGCGAAAAGTATTTGCGGGGAGGGCCGCTGTTGCTTTCCACCCAGCGGTAGGTAAGCATGTCGGCGTTTTTCAGCCGCGTCAGCAGCGGGTACAGGGTACCTTCCAGGATGTGCAGGTTGGCGGCTTTCATTTCTTCCACGATGTCGCTGGGGTAGGCCTCACCCCGGCGGATAATGGACAATATGCAAAACTCCAGGATTCCCTTACGCATCTGGCTTTGTGTGTTTTCAATATTCATATTCTACCTCCGGAATAAACTGGTTTTTGTTTCTGTTACAAATCTAAGTTGTTATCAGGTACTATGCAACACATAGTACCATATTTTTTTTAGTAGTTTATAAAACCCCGGATGGCATAAAAAAAGCACCCACCGACAGGATGAGTGCTTGAGGCACGTTTCTATTTTCTGTTATTTACAGGCCGGCCGGCTGTCCGGTCGCTTGATGGTTGGCAGGAGCGCTGGCTACATACGTTTTTTCTTCCGGGCTGAGCGGCACCACGGCATAGCGCTTGATCCCGTTGATGGTGGCCTCGTCCAGGGCATCGATGACATTTTCATAGGTGGACTCGTCGGAGGGCTTGATCAGGTAAATGAGTTGGTCGGGGGCATCGGCCATTTGCTTTTGCTTTGCCCGTACAAAGGCGCCAAGGCCCGTATACAGGTTGTAGCTGGTGGCGAAAACCTTTTTCTGCTGCACCGCTTCTTCCCAGCGGCCGTAATACACATAGGCCTTATTGTCCTTTCCCAGCAGCACGCTGATGGTGTTCGACTCGGGAGCCTTGCTGGGCGGCCCGTCGGCAGGCATGGCCAGCTGGGCCACGCGGCTTTCGGCCATGGTGCTGGTCAAAATAAAGAAGGTAATGAGCAGGAAGCCAAGGTCGACCATGGGGGTCATGTCCACCCGTAGCGAAGGGCGGAAGGTGCGGTGCTTTTTGCCGGAAACAACGGCGGGTACGTCCATTTGTGCCATAATTAATTTTCTGATGAGATGCAGCTGGTTCCATAATCCATAGCGCTTTATCCGATTTCCCTCTTTTTTCTCTTAGCTTATCTCTTAGCTATTTCGTAGCTTTTTACCATGAAACCCATTATCATTCCCACTGATTTCTCCTCTTCTGCCGATAATGCGGCGCACTTCGGCGCCCAGCTTGCCAGTGCCCTGGGCAGCACGCTCTACCTGCTGAACGTGTACCAGATACCCGTAAGCATCAGCGATATACCGGTAATGATGATCTCGGGGGAAGAACTGAAGAAGAATGCCGACGAGGGACTGGAACGCAGCCGCGAGGAATTGCAAAAAACCTATCCCGAACTGGCGATCGTTACGGAAAGCCGGCTGGGCGACGTGACCACCGAACTAAAGGATTTTTGCCGGGAAGTGGACCCGCTGGCCGTGCTGATCGGCAGCCACGAGGAAAGCGGCTTCGAGCGCCTGCTCTTCGGCAGCACCACCCTGTCGGTGATCCGCCACCTGCAATGCCCCGTCATGGCCATCCCGGCTGCCAGCAGGTTCGCCCCGGTACGGAACGTGGTGTTTGCCACCGACCTGCAGGCCCTGTCGCCGGCCACGGCCCTCAAAATTGTCAACCTCACCCAGCTGTTCAGCGCCAGCCTGCACATTGTGCATGTGGATGTAGGCGGCGAAGACCCCGCCGCCCACCCGCCCGGCGAGCAGGTAAAAAAACTGGAAAACCAGTTGCAGCCCCTGCAGGCTGTTTTCCATGAAATTAAGGACGGGGACGTGGGCCATGGCATGCAGAGCTATGCCGAACAAAACCAGGCCGACCTGATCATCGCCGTCCAGCACAAACACAGCTTCTGGGAGCGCTTCCTCTGGAAGGACCACTGCGAAAGCGTGCTTACCCACGTGCAGGTGCCCCTGCTGGTGCTGCCGGAATAGGTGCAGGACCCCTATAAAAGCAAAAAACTACAAAAGTCTTGAAGACTTTTGTAGTTTCCTTGTTGTAGTTTATTGCGTTTAGCGGCCGCTTAAAACTCCGCGCTCTTCGGCGTGCGGGGGAAGGCGATGACGTCGCGGATGTTGCCCATGCCGGTGACAAACTGCACCATGCGCTCGAAGCCCAGGCCAAAGCCCGCATGCGGCACGGTACCAAAGCGACGGGTATCGAGGTACCACCACATTTCCTGCACCGGAATATGCATTTCTTCCATGCGGTGTACCAGCTTGTCGTAACGCTCCTCGCGCTGCGAGCCGCCGACGATCTCGCCAATGCCCGGCGCCAGGATGTCCATGGCCGCCACGGTCTTGCCGTCGTCGTTCTGGCGCATGTAAAACGCCTTGATCTCCCGGGGATAGTTGGTCACGATCACCGGCTTTTTAAAATGCTTTTCCACCAGGTAGCGCTCGTGCTCGCTCTGCATGTCGATGCCCCACTTCACGTCGTACTGGAACTTTTTCTTTTTGTAGGCAGGAGAGGCCAGCAGGATGTCGATGGCTTCGGTATAGGTAATGCGTTCAAAAGCGTTATCGGTCACGAACTGGAGCTTCTGGATCAGGTCCAGCTCACTGCGCTCGGCCTGGGGTTTTTGCTTTTCCTCGTCCAGCAGGCGCTGGCGCAGGAACTCCAGGTCGTCGGCGTTGTGCTCCATGGCGTATTTAATAATGTAGCGGATGAACTCTTCGGCCAGGTTCATGTTGTCCTCCAGGTCGCAGAACGCCATTTCGGGCTCGATCATCCAGAACTCGGCCAGGTGACGGGCGGTGTTGGAGTTCTCGGCCCGGAAGGTGGGTCCGAAGGTATAGATCTCGCCAAAGGCGGTGGCGCCCAGTTCGCCTTCCAGCTGGCCGCTTACGGTGAGGTTGGTGGCACGGCCGAAGAAGTCCTCGGAAAAGTCGATGCTGCCGTCTTCTTTGCGCGGCGGGTTGTCCAGCGGCAGGGTGGTTACCTTGAACATTTCACCGGCGCCTTCGGCGTCGCTGGCGGTAACGATGGGCGTATGCAGGTACACAAACCCTTTATCGTTGAAAAATTTATGGATGGCAAAGGCCAGGCTGTGGCGGATGCGGAAGACCGCGCCAAAGGTGTTGGTACGGAACCGCAGGTGGGCAATTTCACGCAGGTATTCCAGGCTGGGCCGGTTTTTCAGCTGGAGCGGGTATTTTTCCGCGTCGCAATCGCCCAGGATCTCCACTTCTTCGGCTTTCACTTCCAGCTTTTGTCCCTTGCCCTGCGAGGCCACCACGGTGCCCGTCACCTTTAAGGACGCGCTGGTGGTGATGCGCTTGAGGAGATCGTCGCCGTACTTGCCCAGCTCGATGACTACCTGGAGATTCTGGTTGGTAGAACCATCGTTTAAGGCCACAAACTGGTTGTTGCGGAAGGTGCGCACCCAACCCATAACCGTCACTTGTTGCCCCTGGGGCTCCAAGCCTAAGAGCTCCTTTATTTTTACCCTATTGTTGAACATATGCTAAATTAAGTGGCGGCAAAGATAAACTTCTGATCGAACCGGGCATACAGGGAAGAAAAATGAAGAAAAAGGCGTTGGAAAGACCGTAAAACGAAAAGAAATTCTTTGAAAAATGAAGGATCAGAAGTACTTTAACCCTCTGTTCTACGGAATTGTTTTTTCCCCGGATCTCCTGTTTCCGGCGAGGGAAAAAATAGAGAGCGACCGCACTTTTGAAAGGCATCCCGAACGAACTATCTTATTATACATTAATATTTTAACTATTAAAACAATTGTTGCCGTTGTGAACAATTTAGGTCGATGGTCAAACGTTAAAACTGACAAAATTATAGAAACAGGGCAGAAAAAGGGGCAGATAAGGGGAAAATACTTATGACAAATTGCCATTTTAGGCCCGTTAAAGAACGGTAAAAATTTTTGTGTTTCCTATTTTAGCATTATAATTGCACTGAATTTCGTTGAGAGCCATCCCTTTATTACTCGCAACAACCTGGTTTTTTTCAAGTCCATTCAAAATTTAATCAAAAACTCATTTTGTAAGTAGATGTCCCCCTCCGGACATTTTTAAATAAGACCTCCTTATGTACGATATTTTGCAGCTGAACGATATGATCGTTCCCGAATTGCTGGACATAGCCGAACAGCTTGACATAGACAATGCAAAAAAGCTGGACAAACAAGAACTGATTTATAAAATTTTAGACAAACAGGCCGTTCGGGCAAGCGAGGGAAAAGTAACCGGCGACAAGCCCAAGCGCAAACGTATTGTAAAGGCGTCCACCGCACACAGCAACGAAGAAGCGGTAGTGGAATCCATGCCCGAAGACGAACCGGTGAAAAAGCCGGCCAAGAAAGCCGCCCCGGCCGCTAAAAAAGAAGAACGCAAAGAAGAACCCCGTAAAGAGGAGCCCCGTAAGGAAGAACAGCGTCCGAAAAGAGGCCGCAAAAAAGCAGAACCCCAGCCGGTTGCCGAAGAACAGCCCGCCGCCGAACATCAGCCCATCGGCCTGGAAGACCGCAACGTCCACTCCATCAACGAATCCCTCAACGACCGCGATGACAACCAGGCGCCGGAAGTAGCCCTGGAGCAAGAAACCGCTTCCACCGCCGACAAGATCTTTCAAAATACCGCCCGGTTTTTCCCCCAGCGTCGCGAGCAGGTGTTCAATATCGAATTCGACGGCGTCATCAACGGCGAAGGCGTACTGGAAATGATGCCCGACGGCTACGGCTTCCTGCGCTCCTCCGACTACAACTACCTTTCTTCTCCGGACGATATTTATGTTTCTCCCTCCCAGATCAAATTATTCGGCCTCAAAACCGGTGATACCGTTTTCGGATCGGTACGTCCTCCGAAAGAAGGAGAAAAATATTTTGCCCTGCTGAAGGTGGAAACCATCAACGGCAAAACCCCCGAAGAAGTACGCGACCGCGTGCCCTTCGACTACCTGACGCCGCTGTTCCCGTACGAAAAGCTGAACCTCTTTACCCGTGCCGACAACTACAGCACCCGCATCATGGACCTGTTCACCCCCATCGGTAAAGGACAGCGCGGCCTGATCGTGGCCCAGCCCAAAACGGGTAAGACCATGCTGCTGAAAACCGTGGCCAACGCCATTGCCGAAAACCACCCCGAGTGCTACCTGATCATCGTGCTGGTAGACGAACGCCCGGAAGAAGTTACCGACATGGAACGCAGCGTACGCGCCGAAGTGATCGCCTCCACCTTTGACGAACCGGCTGAAAAGCACGTAAAGGTGTCGACCATCGCCCTGCAGAAAGCCAAACGCCTGGTAGAATGCGGCCACGACGTGGTGATCCTGCTGGATTCCATCACCCGCCTGGCCCGTGCCCACAACACCGTAGCACCGGCCTCCGGTAAGGTATTGTCGGGTGGTGTGGAAGCCAATGCCATGCAGAAGCCCAAACAATTCTTCGGCGCCGCCCGTAAGATTGAAAACGGCGGCTCGCTGACCATCCTGGCCACCGCCCTGATCGATACCGGCTCCAAAATGGACGAAGTGATCTTCGAAGAATTTAAAGGTACCGGCAACATGGAATTGCAGCTCGACCGCCGCCTGGCCAACCGCCGCATCTTCCCGGCCATCGACCTGGTAGCTTCCTCTACCCGCCGCGACGACCTGCTGCTGGAAAGAGACGTGCTGCAGCGCATGAACCTGCTGCGCGTGTACCTGACCGATATGAATTCCGAAGAAGCGATGAACGAACTGTTGAAGCGTATGCGCGGCACCAAGGACAATTTCGAGTTCCTGGCATCCATGAACGGATAAGCAGCTGATTGTCAAGTTGTTGCATTTACGGCCCTGTTTTTGTATTTCTGAGGCAGGACAAAATACCTCAGACTATGAAGAAAAATGCAATCAGGAACCTGTGGGTAGCCGGACTGGCTCTAGGCTTTGCCGCCTGCGGCAACAGCAATGACAACAATGCGACGACCGACGGATCGACTTCCGAGACGACGACATCAACAACCACTACGGAGACGTCCACGAGTTCGTACAGCGCCCGCGCCGACAGCTTCCGCATCAATAGCGAGGCAGGTAACTACCTCGACGCCCGTACCGGCAAACCGATCCGCATCAACGTTGATACGACAACGGGAGCCCGTACCAATGCGGAAACCAACGAACCGGTAGACTACTATGTCGATAAAAGGACCTGGTGGGTCTATGACAACGAAAACTGGGATTCAATCGGTACCGCCCGCATGGAAAAGGAAAAACTGGAGTTCCGTGGTGACAACGACAAATGGGTGCCCTACGGACAGAAGTGGAAATCCGACGGCAAGGACCACAAGCTGAAGTCGGGTGATACCAAGATGAAAGTGGATGAAGACGGCGACATCAAAGTGAAGTCCGGAGACGAAAAGATGAAGATGGACGATGAAGGCGCCAAGATGAAGACGAAGGACGGCAAGATCAAATCGGATGATGACGGCATCAAAACCAAATAGTAAAAACAAACCATAAAGAAAAAGGCTCCCTACCGGAAGCCTTTTTCTTTTATACGATCCTTTCTTTACAACAGCGCATCGATGCGCCCGGCCAGCTTGCGGTCCTTATCCGTGACGATATTGCCGGCATCATGCGTATTGAGCCAGACCTCCACGGTATTCCATACGTTGGTCCAGCGGGGGTGGTGGTTCATTTTCTCGGCAACAAGCGCCACCCGGCTCATAAAACCGAAGGCCTCATTGAAATCTTTGAACTCGAATTTGCGATAAAGCGCATTGTCTTTTTCTTCCCACATAGAAGGAGGTTTTGTGATAAATGAGAAATGAGTAATCAGTAAGGGGTGATCGACACGCTTAAGGTACTCATTACTCATTTCTCATCACTTATTTCCTTAAAACACCAGGTGTTCTTTGTTGCGGATCTTTTCGTTGGTCAGCTCTACCACCAGCTGCACGCCGTTCAGGCCGCGGATGCAGGCACTGAGCTGGTGGAAGGCGGCATCATTGACCTCGTACCCTTTCAACAGCCACAAAAAGTCCAGGTGCCGCAGCTCGGGCAGCAGGTACTCGCCGTCGAACTGGTTGTTGTACAGGTAATGCACCAGGTTGGTGTGGCGCTCGGCATACTCGTACACCGCAAAAAAGTAATTGCGGTATTTACGGGTAAGCTGGATCTCGATATCGTTGTTGATGCGGAAGTCAAAACCCAGGAACGTATTCAACCGCCAGCAAAACTGGTAATCCTTTATCGGCGCCATGACTCCGATCAGCCGCGTGTCCTCAAAAAACGTATCCGTCATTTCCTTGGGATCAAGGATAAGGTTGGTGTTGATCACTGTTGTCTGTTTTAAGTTTAAAATTCCACTGGCGCACTCAGCTTCTGCTCGCCCCTGCTGAACTGCACCGTTGTCCGGTCGCCCTTCTTAAAATGCCCCAGGGCCTGCATATACTTTTCCAGCGTCTGTACACTGAAGTCGCCCAGCTGGATAATGACGTCGCCCTGCTGGAGGCCCGCCTTCTGTGCGGGCCTGTCCGCGCTGACGGCATCCACCCGCACCCCATGGCCGCTGAAGGAATAGTCCGGCATGATGCCCAGGGTAACGCTGAAGGAGGCGGACGCCATTGCCGGTCCCGCTTTGGTTCTGGTAAACACCAGCCGTTCTCCCGTCTTGTGCTGCCACTCGAGCAGGCTGTAAATATGCCGGATCACGGCCACTTCGCCCGGGTAATTGATCTTAGTGAAATCATCCGTGGGCTTGTGGTAGTCCGCATGGATGCCGGTAAAGTAAAACAGTACCGGTATGTTTTTCAGGTAAAACGAGGTATGGTCGCTGGGACCGGTACCGCTGGAATCGAATCGGAACGACAGGCCGCTGCTGTACAGGCCTTTCTTGCCCGAAATCCCATAAGCCTTTGCCCAGGCCGGGGACGTGCCGAAACCGCCCACCGTCAGGGTAGGGGAGGCCTCGTTCAGGCGGCCTACCATGTCCAGGTTGATCATGTAGTTGACCGAGCCCAGGTCCACGGTGGGATGTTCGGTAAAATATTTCGATCCCATCAGCCCCTGCTCCTCGCCCGAAAAGGCAATGAACAGGTAATTGTTTTTATTCAGGCCGGAGGCTTTCAGCTGGCGGGCCAGCTCGATGAGGGCGGCCACGCCGCTGGCATTGTCATCGGCGCCATTGTGCACCTGGTTGCTGTTGTCGCGTTGCAGCGAGGTGCCTTCCTCGCCCCGTCCGAGGTGGTCGTAATGGGCGCCCAGGATAATGGTGGCCGGGGCCTTGTTGTCCAGGAAGCCCAGCACGTTGGTGCCGCTGCGCTTCTTGTCCCCGATATCGGTTTTCAGCTTGATGTCCAGGGTAGCCTGCGGATCGTTGAAATACTTTTTCACCGCGTCGCGGGTAAGGTACACCACCGGTATTCCTACGGCCTGCACCTGCTGCCGGCCATCGAATTTCAGCCCGTCCTCCTCTTTCGAGGTATTGTAGACAAAAAGGGCCGTAGCGCCTTTCTTCTGGCAGTCGGCAGCTTTTTGCTGCAGGGCGCCGGCCAGGTCGAAGTGCGGGTTGGCGGCCTGGGCCTCCAGCAATTCCTTCAGGTCGTAAAACCAGGGCATCTGCACTTCCTGGAGCGCCATGGAGGGCAGGGCTTCCAGGGAGGTGTTGGCACTGAAAGCCAGGGGAAAGAATTCCCGGTTCAGGTACAGCCCTTGACCGCCGACGGTCAGCAGGGTGGACGGATTGATCTGCCGGCCCTCGTAGATATCGAACGGCTGGTAGAAATTGTCGGAGCCCTTCGGCTGAAGTCCCGCTTTGGCAAATTCATTGCTAATATATTCCCGGGCCTGCTGTTCGCCCTTGCTGCCCGTGCGGCGGCCTTCGAGCGCATCGGCGGCCAGGTACTCAATATGTTTTTGAAGATTGGTAACGGTTTGCTTGTCCTCCTTCCTGAGCTTTTGGGCAGTTGCGCCGGTGCTGAACACAACCAACAGGACGATCGAAAAGATAAGGTTCCGCATTCTGATAAACTTTCGTTGAAGACTGCAAATGTATTTAAAGAGTTGCCAGTTTCCGACCCGGCAGTTCCTTCAAATACAAAAGTTTACGAGTTTACGGGTTTACGAGTTTACAAGTTGTGCGTATGCCCGTAACTCTTTCCCTAATTTAAAGCATTGGCAGATATAAAAAAGAAAACTTCTATTCACTATTTATCCCCGTTTTCCACCGCAGGCACCACTCGTAAACCCGGAAACGTGTAAACGCGTAAACTATTTTGTGTCCGAAAGTTTTGTAAAACTTCCGATTTCGTAAAAGGCTGGGCTTAAAGCGCGGTAATTTTGCGGCCACCATTATCACCGTGAGTTCTCAAACAATCAATATAGCCCTGGTCGGTAATCCCAATTGCGGGAAAACCTCTTTATTCAACTGCCTGACCGGCCTGAACCAGCAGGTAGGAAATTTCCCCGGCGTGACCGTGGACAAAAAAACCGGCACGACGGAAATTTCAGAATCTATAACCGGGCACATCATTGACCTTCCCGGCACCTACAGCCTCTATCCCAAGCGTCTGGACGAATGGGTGAGCTACCGGGTGCTGCTCGGGCAGGACAAGGATATCTCGGCCGATGTCTTCGTAGTGGTAGTGGATGCCAGCAACCTGAAGCGCAACCTGCTGTTCTGTACCCAGATCATTGATATCAAAAAGCCCGTGGTCATCGCCCTGTCCATGTTCGACCTAGCCCGGCAAAAAGGCATCAGGATCGACCTGATGGAGCTGGAGCGGGAACTGGGCGTGCCCGTGGTGGCCATTAACCCCCGCAAGCAGAAGGGCATCCCCCAGCTGAAAAAAGCTATTGAACAAACGGCCCTGAACCTGTATCATGTGCCGGCCCGTGACTTTATCGACAACAAGGCCCTGGCACACCAGCCGGTGGAAGACCTCAAAAAACTCATGCCGGCCGTCAGCGATTACGGCGCCATCCACCTGCTGATCAACCACGAGGGCTTCGACTTGGATGAACCGACCCAGCAAAGCATCGAACGCATCGAGGAACAGCACGGCTTCAACCATACCAAAACCCAGGCTTCCGAGATCCTACAACGCTACGGCCGCATCAAGCACCTCATGCAGGTGGCGGTTTCGGAACCCGACCCGCTGGAGCAAACCTTATTTACCGACAAGCTCGACAATATATTATTACACCGCCGCTGGGGTTACCTGATCCTGCTGGCGGTCCTGTTCTTCCTGTTCCAGTCGGTTTTTTGGCTGGCGCAATTCCCGATGGACTGGATCGAGCAGGGCTTTTCCGCTTTTAGCAGCTGGGTATCGAACGCCCTGCCCGAGACCTGGTTCAGCGACCTGCTGGTCAACGGGGTAGTGGCCGGCCTGAGCGGCATCTTTATTTTCGTCCCGCAGATCATGATCCTCTTTGCGCTGATCACTCTGCTGGAGGATACCGGCTACATGGCCCGCATCTCGTTCCTGACCGACCGGCTGATGCGTGCCGTAGGGTTGAACGGCAAAAGCGTGATGCCGCTGATCAGCGGTTTTGCCTGCGCCGTACCGGCGATCATGTCGGCCCGCAATATTGAAAACCGCAAGGAGCGGCTGCTGACCATCCTGGTCACCCCCCTGATGAGCTGCTCGGCCCGCCTGCCGGTTTATACCATATTGATCAGCCTGGTCATTCCCAATACGTATGTTCTCGGCTTCATCAACCTGCAGGGGCTGACCATGATGGGGCTCTACCTGCTGGGACTGGCCATGGCCATGCTGGTATCTTTTATCGCCCGCTGGTTCATCCACCTCAAGGACCGCAGCTTCTTTATCCTGGAGCTGCCCATCTACCGGGCGCCCCGCTGGAAGAACGTGATCCATACCATGATCAACAAGGCAAAGATCTTCGTAGTGGATGCCGGCAAGATCATTATGGTCATCAGCCTGGTGCTTTGGGGCCTGAGCTCTTTCGGCCCCGGCAACCGTATGGACCTGGTGGAACAGCAATACGCCGATGCCCGGGCTACCGGTGCAGCGCCCAAGGACTCGCTGCAGCAGACCTACCAGTCCGCCAAGCTGGAGAACTCGTATGCCGGCATGATCGGCAAAACCCTGGAACCCGCCATTGCCCCCCTGGGCTTCGACTGGCGCATCGGCATTTCGCTGGTGACCTCCTTTGCCGCCCGCGAGGTGTTCGTCGGCACTATGGCTACCCTGTACAGTGTTGGGGATGACGAGGACGGCATGCTGCTGCGAGATAAGATGAAGGCGGCCAAAAGAGAAGACGGCAGCCCCCTGTTTACGTTTGCCACAGCCCTGTCGCTGATGATCTTTTACGTGTTTGCCATGCAGTGCATGAGTACGCTGGCCGTTACCCGTCGTGAAACCAAAAGCTGGAAGTGGCCGGCTATCCAGCTGGCATACATGACGGCCCTGGCCTATTTCATGAGCCTGCTGGCCTACCAGTTGTTCCGCTAATAGTTAGGGTGGGGGAGGAGCCTAAAAACGAAAAAGCCGGGAACAAGCCCGGCAACCCTTTATGATCTTATAACAGAAGGCAATTTTTTAATTGCTGCTGAGGTTTTTGTAGAGCCCCAGTTCGCCCAGGTCCCAGAGGGAGGTGAGCAGGCCCGCACCCTGCAGGCGCAGGAAATCGGCTTTATAATAAATAGCGCGGGAGGCGTCGACGAAGCTTTGCACCCAGCCATTCTGCATCAGCAGGCCCAGGGAGGCTTCGAATTCATCGGGCGTAAATACCAGTTTGTCAAAAACATCTACCAGGAAAGAGAACGTTTGTTCGCTGCCCCCCAGTTCATTATCATTCCGGGTAATGATCAACCAGGCCAGGAGCAGCACCTCCAGGGTGGAAAGGTCTTCCAGCAGGTGCAGCACCGGGAAGTCGCCTTTCGGCAGGTCGTGTACATTGATCCAGGACGTATCTGAATAATACACGGAGTTGATGGTCGTAAAAAAGAGAGCGCGCCATTTTGTTATATTCATAAAAGGGTATTTAAAGCGTACAACAGGCTGCACCACCCACCTATCTTACAAGAAAAACAAAAATAAACCGGATTGCCGGAATTTTCCAAAGAAACCCCGAAAGACAAGGTGATTCCCTTAAAAGGGCCGCCGCGGATAAACAGGTACCCATAAGCGAAAGGGCGTTGCCCGCCCCATGCCGCTTCCGGTATAGAGCCGTTGCAGCACCGGGGCTCCAAATTTTACAAGAGGTGTGCCACATGCATAACAGGCATGAATAAACTATAAAAGGCAAAGGCTTCCGGGCGCCCCGGCCGGCATAATCGTTTCAAAAAAGGTGATTAATTCTCCCGTATTGACTTTGCTCCTGATTGCATTGGATGGTTTTTTCTACTTTTAACCTGTTATGATTATCCGGCATATTCCGTTCTTAAAAAGCGTCTTTTTATATAGCGTCACGGCATTCGGAGGTCCCCAGGCCCACATTGCCATGATGATGAAAAATTTTGTTCACCGTACCCCTTACGTCACCGAGGAGGAGCTGCTGGAATATAATGCTTTCTGTAACCTGCTTCCCGGCGCTTCTTCCACGCAGACCGTTGCCCTGATCGGCTACAAGAGAGGCGGTGTTTCGCTGGCCATCCTCACCCTCATTGTCTGGATTTTGCCGGCCTGCCTGATCATGGGCGCCTTTTCGTTCCTGCTGGAACAGCTCAGCGGCAAAACCGTCCGGCAGGACCTCTTCCAGTTCATTCCCGCGCTGGCGGTCGGGTTCCTGGCCTATGCGACCACGGCTTCCTTTAAGATCTCGATCCGCAATACGATTACGTGGGGCGTCATGCTGGTCTGCGCCCTCACCACCTTCCTGCTGTTCAAAAAGCCCTGGATCTTCCCGCTCCTGATCGTGCTGAGCGGGCTGGTGACCAACATCAGCACCCGGCGTATTCCGCAAAAGGAAACGAAGCCCAAAAAGATCAAATGGCGCAACATCTGGCTGTTCGCCACCATCTTCCTGGTGGCGGGTCTGACCAGTGAATCGGCCCGGCACTACAACTGGCCCGAGCGCAAACCCATTAACCTGTTTGAAAACGTTTACCGCATGGGCAGCCTGGTATTCGGCGGGGGCAACGTGCTGATGCCGATGATGTACGAACAGTTTTGCGTACGGCCGGCCGATGTGAAACACAAAAACCCGAACCCTATCCAGATCGACAAGGAAGACATGATCACCGGCATGGGCGTGGTGCGGGCTGTGCCGGGACCGGTCTTTTCCATTGCTTCGTTTACCGGGGGCATGGCGTTAAAAAACGACGGGCCGTATATGCAAGCCTTTGGTTGCCTGATCGGCACCATCGCCATCTTCCTGCCCAGCTTCTTGCTGGTGCTGTTTTTTTATCCTATCTGGCACAACCTGAAGAAGTACGCGGTGATCTACCGCTCGCTGGAGGGCATCAATGCGGCCGTAGTGGGGATCATGATCGCGGCCACTTTTTACATTATGAAGGACATTTCACTGATGGAGGCGCGGGTGGAAAGCGTCCTGAATATTGGGATCATCCTGGCGGCTTTCCTCATCCTGCAGTTTACCCGTGTGGCTTCACCTTTCCTGGTGCTGGCCTGCCTGCTCCTGGGCTACTTTTTATGAGCCAGGTAATAGCGCTGGCTTTTTATTTCTGCCTCCACCACTTCGGGCACGAGGTATTTAATGGACTTATGCTCCTTGATTAAGCGGCGTATCCCTGTGGCGGAAATTTCCAGCAGGGGTGCGTCCAGCACCTGGATATCGCCGGGCAGGTCCGTCTGGATGTCAAAGCCCGGGCGGGAATATACCAGGATGCGGGAGGCCGAAAGGATGGCCTCGTAGTTTTTCCATTTTTTAAGGTTCTGGAAGCTGTCGCCGCCCATGATCACCGAGAACTGGTGGTCGGGGTATTTTTCGCGCAGGTAGGCCAGGGTCACCGAAGTATAGGAAGGTTTGGGCAGGGTGAACTCGATGTCCACGGCCCGCAGGCGGTCGTCGCCTTCGACAGCCTTGCGCACCAGGTGCAGGCGGTCGTATTCGTTGAGCAGGCTGGCCGATTCCTTGAACGGGTTCTGGGGCGACACCACGAACCAGACCTTGTCGACGTTGGTGGCGTTGAGTACGTGGTTGGCAATGATCAGGTGCCCGATATGAATGGGGTTAAACGATCCGAAGTAGAGTCCGATCTGCATGCGGTTATTTGGTTCCCTTTTGCCGTTCTAAAATAATCTGGTGGGCTTCGTTGAGGCGGAGGCTGAGGGCATAGCCAGCCACGCGAATGGAGATGGGATCGCCCAGGGGCGCCACCTGTTCCACCACCACCACTTCTCCGGGGATGCAACCCATTTCCATCAGCTTCAGTTCCAGGTCGGGGGAGGCGAAGCTTTTGATCACCGCTCGTTGGCCGGGTTTGAGTTCAGATAATCTCATAATTTTCAATTAAAGCCAAATCTATTGCAAACTGTATCAAAAGGGTTTACGATTTTTGAAAATCATGGAACAAAGCAATGAAACGGTGTTTTTTCACCACCTGTACGGTTATTTTTATTTCCCCCACCGCGGCCGGGTAAAGGAGTTTGTGCGGGAGCTGGCCTCCCTGGAAGGCAAGACCATTGAAACCATCAACTATATTTTTTGCTCGGATGCGTACCTGCTGGAGGTGAACCAGCAGTACCTGAACCACGACACCTTTACCGACATCATCACTTTCGAGCTTTCGGAAAAAGGACAGCCCCTGGTGTCGGATGTTTACATCAGCATCGACCGAGTCAAGGACAACGCCCAAAAGTTCGGCGCCACCTTTACCAGGGAATTGCTACGGGTGATCTTCCACGGCGCCCTGCATTTGTGTGGCTATAAAGACAAAACGGAAAAAGAAGAAAAAAAGATGCGGGCGAAAGAGGATTACTATTTGGAATACTTCCGTGTTCCACGGGACACTGTTTCATAAAGGAACATCCCGTTTTATCCTATACATAATTGCCCGGCCCTGTAAAACAAGGCCGGGCTTTCTTTGAAGCCGGGCAGTCCAAAGAAACAGCAGTCAACCCCATTAGTTCCACGTAACACGGTTTCTAAAAGAAACATTTCAACTTACCTTTGCCCGATGAACCGGAAACGATGGACCCCGCAGACGGAAGTGACCGAGACCCTGCTGAAATTCCGCGAAAAACGAAAATGGCAGATCGCCCTTCGCAGGTACGTGCTGGAAAAAAACAAATCCTCCTTTTACGCCCCTTACTTTGGACTCGACATTGCCTCCTTCCGCGAATGGATCGAACAGCAATTCGATGAAGAATGCTCCTGGGAAAATTTTTCCGATGCCTGGCAGTTCGACCATGTCGTTCCCATTGCCCACTTTGATTTTGAAGACGAAGCCGACTTAAGGCTCTGCTGGAACTTCACCAATATCCGCGTCGCCCTGGTAAACGCCGAAGGAAAAAGAAACCGAATCACCCCCCTGGCCGCCAAAGCCTATTTCGAAGACCTGTACCGCAAAACCGGCTACGAGGTCTGCCGCCGGATGATGGAAAAAATTGAGCAGATCGAAGAAGAGCAGGTTGGCGGCAATGAACGACTCGAAGACTTTATCCGCCGCCAGAAGAGCCATATCGATCTCCTGGTCACTTTTACTTCCTACGACTTCGACCGGCTGAACACCGGTACCGATATCGCCGATATTACCTTTGAAAAAGAATTTATAAAAAAGTTCAGTTAAAGGGCCTTTCCTTACCAATAAAGTAGTTTTGCCGAATGTTTCCCGAATACGATATTATAGTCGTTGGCGCCGGGCATGCGGGCTGTGAAGCCGCCGCTGCTGCCGCCAACATGGGTTCAAAAACGCTGCTCGTCACGATGAACCTGCAAACCATTGCCCAGATGAGCTGTAACCCGGCCATGGGCGGTATCGCCAAAGGACAGATCGTTCGCGAAGTCGATGCCCTCGGCGGTTATTCCGGCATCGTTTCCGACGCGTCCATGCTGCAGTTCCGTATGCTCAACCGCTCCAAAGGCCCCGCCATGTGGAGCCCCCGGGCGCAAAACGACCGGATGCTGTTTGCCCAGAAATGGCGCGAAATGCTGGAGCATACCAATAACCTCGACTTTTACCAGGACATGGTAAAAGGCCTCATCATCGAAAAAGGCAAGGCCGTCGGCGTCATCACCGGGCTGGGCCACCACATAAAAGCCAAAGCCGTGGTCCTCACCAACGGTACGTTCCTTAACGGCGTCATCCATATTGGCGAAAAACGCTTCGGCGGCGGCCGGGTAGCCGAGAAAGCTGCCGAAGGCATTACCGAGCAACTGGTGTCCCTGGGCCTGGAAAGCGACCGCCTGAAAACCGGTACGCCCCCCCGCGTAGACAGCCGCTCGCTCGACTACAGCAAGATGGAAGAGCAGCCCGGCGACGACGAGATCTCCGGCTTCTCCTATCTCGATACCAAAAAGCCTACCCGGCAATTGAGCTGCTGGGTCACCTATACCAGCGAAGAAGTTCACGACATCCTGAAAACCGGCTTCGACCGTAGTCCCATGTACGCCGGCCGAATCGAAGGAGTTGGCCCCCGCTACTGCCCCAGCATTGAGGACAAGATCAACCGCTTTGCCGAACGCGACCGCCACCAGCTGTTCGTGGAACCGGAAGGATGGAATACCGTGGAGATCTATGTCAACGGCTTTTCGACCTCGCTGCCCGAAGAGGTGCAGTACGAAGCCCTGCGGAAAGTAAAGGGTTTTGAGAACGTAAAATTCTTCCGCCCGGGTTACGCCATCGAATACGACTTCTTCCCGCCAACACAGCTGGCCTACAACCTGGAGACGAAGCAGGTGGAGAACCTGTTCTTCGCCGGGCAGATCAACGGCACTACCGGCTATGAAGAAGCGGCTTGCCAGGGAATCATGGCCGGCATCAACGCCCACCTGAAGGTGCGGGGTGAAAAACCCTTTATCCTGAAAAGGAGCGATGCTTATATCGGCGTACTGATCGACGACCTGATCAGCAAGGGTACCCAGGAACCCTACCGGATGTTTACCTCCCGGGCCGAGTTCCGCACCCTGCTGCGCCAGGACAATGCCGACCTGCGCCTGACCGAGCTGAGCTACCGCATGGGCCTCGCCTCCCAGGAACGGATGGACCGGGTGCTGACCAAGAAGCGGAATGTCGAGGAGATCAGAGAGGAACTGAAAGGGATTGCCCTGGAACCTTCGGAGATCAACGAGACCCTGGAAAGCCTGAACAGCTCGCCCATTACCGAAAAGCAACGGGTGGAAAAGCTGCTGCTGCGTCCCAATATTTCCCTGCCCGACCTAATGACCGGCGTACCCCGCCTGGCGGAAACCCTCAAAATATTTGACAAGGAATCCCTGGAACAGGCCGAGATCCAAACGAAGTACCAGACCTATATCGACAAGGAAAAGGAACTGGTGGCCCGCATGCGCCAGATGGAAGACCTGGCCATCCCGGAAAACTTCGACTACAAAAAAATCCAGGCCCTGGGTATCGAAGCCCGGGAAAAGCTGAACCGTATCAAGCCCCAGACCCTGGGCCAGGCCAGCCGTATCTCAGGCATTAACCCCAGCGACGTGCAGATCCTGATGGTCTACATGGGTCGATAAGAAAGAATAAAATTTACAGTATAAATCCCGGCACCCGCCGGGATTTTTTTATTGGTGAAGGGAGGCTCATCAGGCCTAACGGGCCGCAATATCCCAGCACAGGGCGCAGCCCTGTGTTTTCATGCAGAAAGTTCTTCTAAGCCCTGTAAGGGCGTAATATCCTGATGGACCTAAGGTCTGCTGCATTCCTTTGAAGGTATTACGCCCTTTCAGGGCTGTGCTCGAGAAACATTGCTTACACAGGGCAGCGCCCTGTGCTGGGATATTATGGCCCGTTGGGCCTGAGCGCCAGTAAAACCACATCAATTAAATTTATCTTCTAATGGCGGGGTAGGGGAGGGGTTAGTGCAATACCTCCTCTGGTATCCATCCTTTTTCGTCCCCGGCACCAACGAAGGCAAAGGCGCCAAAATAGCCAAGCACCCCAACGGCTGTGCCCCGAGATAGCTTCCTTTTCCGGGCGGAAGCCCTACCGGGATTTTCGTACAGGAAGCTTTCGGCCCGGAGCTTTCGCTGCTGTAAAACCGCCCGGGCCGATGCTCCCGAACGGATGGGCAACTGGATCGTTCGGCCATCAGGCAGGACAGCCCGGAAGGTTTTGGAGGAAAAGGCCAGCGGGTAAAGCAGGGTATTTTGCGGAACCAGCACCATGCTGTCCGCCACCGGGATCCGTTCGGGCCGGATGAGCCGCAAGGTATCTTTCAGGTGGACCGGTACGACCGCAATTTTATCCGGCTCCTTAATCCGGGGATCGATAAAAGGCAGGGGGTCGATGGCGCCGTCAAGACCATAAATTCCGAAATGCAAATGCGGGGGCGTAGTGCGGGCATTGCCCGTATTGCCGACCAGCCCGATGGTATCACCGGCCCGGACCTTCTGGCCGGCAGTGGCCAACTGCTCGTCGAGGTGGGCATAGTAAAGGGAAACGGAGCGTCCCTTAGGTTTCATCCAGACCACCTTGCCGCCCAGGTTATTTTCATTCACCCGGGTAATGCGCCCGTCGGCGGCCGCCACCACCGGTGTGCGGAAGGGCGCAAACAGGTCCACGCCTTCGTGCCGCCTTCCCCCGGCATCGCGGGCATCGCCCCAGACACTGCCCACCCTTCCCTTGCCCCCCGCCACCGGTGAGCCCAGGGAAGGACCTACAGAAATGCGGAGCGAATAGTCGCCGGCTGCCAGCAATTCGGGCTGGAGTCGCAACACAAAGGTGGCCGCTTCGTCCACTTCATGCTCAAAACGCACCTGCCCGGTATCCATAGAAGTGACCAGGAAAGTATCCCCGTTTGGCGCTACTTCCCAAAGGTCTACAAACAATCGAAAATGTTCCGGCGGGTAACGTTCCACGTGAAATATCAATTTGGCACCCTGGCGGGCAGAAAAGGAAAGGCCGGCTGCCCTTGGACGGTCAGCCGGAAAATAGCCCGCTTCGGCATACGGCAGGGCAACCGGCTGTGGTAACGCAAGCGCCTTTGCTGCAGCCTCGAACCACAGCCTTCCCATAACGGTCTCCTGGAGCCCGGCATTTTTTAGCCGTTCGCCATATGCCTCGTGCCGGTTTTTTCGCCCCGATAGCCCGGAGGTCCCTTCCGTACAACTCCAAAAAAATCCACCGAGAACCAGAAAATAAAGCCACCTCATGCTGCAGAAGGAGGCAAAAGCTAAGCCATAGCCGGCAGAAAAATAGTGTAGGAAACCGGTAGGGAAGAAGGGCAAAACCCCTGAGCCAAGCTCAAGTTGTCCTAAATTTATAGCAAGGAACCCTTTTTTATCCCGTTCAAACTTATCGCCACCATGACCCAGGCTCTCCCGTACCATCGCAGTGTATGCCTTCACTTTAAACAACAGGAAAAAACCTGGAACTTCTTTGCGGGCGCAACCGCCAAAACCGAACAACTGCAACAGTTCAAAACCGGGCTGCTGAAAAATACCTATAAGTTCAACCCGGCTACCGACCAACATATTTATGAAAAGGTAGAAAAAGCCAGGAAGGCCCTTCGGCTGGACCACTTGGCCGTATGGGTGTACCAGGCCCAGTTTACCGAAGAAACCAATGCCACCATTGCCTACCTCGACGGCGAAGCCCATATCGTCTTCAGCGGCCAGGTTACCCAGCTCCTCAATGAAGAAGAACTGCTGGCGGTGATCGCCCACGAGCTGTCCCATGTGCTCCTGTACACCCTGCAGGGCGGTGAACTGGAAATAGCCGACCGCATCATTACTGCCATCGCCAACAACTACAGCAGCGAACCCGCGTATGTAGAAACGGCCCGCCTTTTCCGCCTGTATACCGAGATCTTCTGCGACCGCGGCGCCCTGGCGGTTGTCGGCGCTCCCGACCCGGTCATTACTTCCCTGGTAAAGCTGTCCACGGGCCTGGACCAGGTAAGCGCCGACAGCTACCGGAAGCAGGCCGAAGAGATCTTCTCCGCCGACGCCCACCTGAAGGCAGCCACTGTAACCCACCCCGAAAACTTTATCCGTGCTAGGGCCGTCCAGCTCTGGCAGGACCAGGGCGAAGCGTCCCTGCCCCTGATCACTAAAATAATCGAAGGTACCGCCGACCTGGACCAGCTGGACATCTTCCGCCAGGAGGAACTGACGGCCCTGACCCGGCAGGTTCTGCAGCTTTTCTTAAAGCCCCGCTGGTTCCGAACCGTAAGGGTGCTCGGCACTGCCCGCCAGTTCTTTCCCGACTTTGCACTAAAGGACGAGGCCGTGCTCACCAACGACCTGGCCGGCAGGGTAGGGGAGGGGCACGCCAGCGTCCGGGAATACCTGGCCTACCTGCTGCTCGACTTTGTACTGGCCGACCCCAGCCTGGAAACCGTGCCTTTTGGCTGGGCTTTCCAGTTCGCCGAAGACCTCCAACTGAAAGAAGCCTTCGAAACCGTGGTCCAAAAAGAATTCAAGTTCAGCGATAAAAAACTCCAGCAACACAAACAAAAGTCCCTGGCCGCCTACTACGAAGTAAAAGAAAGCACCGCCGAACAGGTATACCAGGACTGATTCAATTTCGGATTTGGGATTTCGTCTCGCCTCGGGCGAGAGGATCCCCTCGATAGGTGAAAGAGTCTTTCTCCTTTGAAGGGTTCCGAAATCCGACATCCGAAATTCCATGCCTCACCCTTACAACAAAAACCCGATGACCCCTAAAATAGCTTTCCGGCAATTCCTGGCCTCTGCCTTTGAGCAGGGCACTTATACCACCGATGATGTAATTGCCTTTGTATTGCCCCTATTCAAGGAGGTGCTCAGCTTTCATGAGGAAGGCCGGGTGGCCCCCTTTGAGCAGGAAGACGCCCTCTTTCTAACCGAAGGCCGCCTGGATATTGACGAGAATAAGGCCCACCAGCCCGCCCATGCATCCGCCGCTCTCCAGGCGCTCTTCCCGAACAAAAGCTCCTCCGGCCGGTTCGAGATCGTTGGCAGCCTCAAGCTGGATACGGACGTGGACGAGGGTAGTTCCAGCCTGGAAGACCTGCAGCTGCAGTTCCATCCTTCGGCCACCATTTCCCGTCCGGTCTACCTGCCGGGCTATGGCTGCTACGAACTGGTCCTGGGCCACCACGACGACCAGACCGACATCTTCTGCCTGGGCCTGGTGCTGGCCGGCATGGCCCTCGGCCTCGACCTGTACGATGAGGACGACCTGAAACTCTTTGTATCCTACCGCACTAAACCGGTAGGATACAACTCCAAAATCCACCCTACCCTCAGCACCCTGATTACGGAAATGACGGAGCTTGACCGCAGTAAGCGGAACCAGGACCTGTACGAAGTGATCCAGCGGCTGGAAAACTACCGCGACTTTGACCCGGAAAAACAAACCGACCTGAGCCAAGTGGTGGGCTGGAAGTCGAAGGAGAGCAGCGACAAAAGCAGCCTTATCCTGAACAAGCTCCGCAACCGCCTGTTCGATACCAGCCGCCGGAACCGCCTGCTTTACTATAAGCCTAACCTGCGCTTCGTCAACCTGACGGTGAGCAGCGTACCCGTGGTGCTGCACTACCAAAGCATCCGCCCTGAGCTGCTGTTCACGTGGAACACCGAAATCGCCGGCAAGGTGAAAGACATGAAGGAAATCGTGCTGAACAAATACCTACGCTTCGAAGACCATCCCTACCTGACGGCCTCGCTGGACAAGATCCGGGTGGAAGCAAGGCACGACCTCAACGAATTCGGGTTCAGCCAGCTGAAGCTGGTGATCGCTTTCCTCAACTGGCACAACCTGAAAGAGGATAAAAACGAGCGCATCCAAAGCCCGCTGCTCCTGATCCCCGTAGAGCTGAAAAAGAATAAAAAGGTGCACGAGGATCACTACCTGATGAAGGTGCTGGCCAATGAAGCGGAAGTGAACCCCATCGTGGCCAACTCGCTGCGTGAGCTCTACGGCATCCGCCTGCCCGACTTCATCGATCTGGACGAAACTACCCTGGAGGCATTTTTCCAAAAGCTGAAAGAACAGATCGACAGCGCCAACCAGGGTATCGCCCTGAACTATATTGATAAGCCCCGGATAAAGCTGGTGCACAGCGTAGCCCGGCAAACGGTCAGTAATTACCGCAAGCGCCTGCGCAAAAGCGGCGGGCTCGACAGCTATAAAAATATCGCCTACAGCTACCAGCCGGAACACTTTAAGCCGCTGGGGCTGGAGATCTTCCGCCAGCGCATCGAACCCCGGCCCAGCTTTTTGCAGTTCCTGGTCAACGACGACATTCAACCACCGATTGGCCAGCTCACCGACGCCCGGGAACGGCAACTGTTCCAAATGGTGGAAAGCGAAAGCAACCCCTACAGCTGGGACCTGGACGTATGCAACATCGTCCTGGGAAATTTTAATTATAAAAAAATGAGCCTGGTGCGCGACTACAACCACGTCATGGACCACCAGCTTCACCATAATGTATTTGAACACCTCTTCAGTAACGAGCCGAGAAAGCGGGACACAAAGTCCTACGACCTGGATAAGGTGGATGGCTGGCACCATGTCGTTACCGCCGACCCTACCCAAACCAAAGCTATCCTGCAGGCACAGACCGGCGAGAGTTATATCATCCAGGGACCGCCCGGCACGGGCAAGAGCCAGACCATTACCAACCTCATTGCCGACTTCGTGGCCCGGGGCAAAAGCATCCTCTTCGTTTGTGAAAAACGGGCGGCACTGGACGTGGTGTACCACCGGCTGAAACAGCAGGGACTGGACGAGCTCTGCTGCTATATCCACGACAGCCAGGGCGACAAACGGGAATTCATCAAAAACCTGAAGACTACCTACGAGGACTTCGTGCGCCAGCAGCCCGGCGTAGAAGCATTGGAAAACCGGCGTGCCACCCTGCTCCAGCAGGTGGGCACGCACCTGGCCCTTCTGAAAGAATACCATCTATCGCAAACCGCCCGGCCCGAACAGGCCGGCCTGGAAGTAAGACAGCTCATCGAACGTATGATCGGCTTAAAGGACCAGCTGGTGGTGCTGCCACCGGCTGGAGAAGAAGCGCTGCCGCACTACCACGAGTGGACCCGTTTCGGAGAACTGGTGGAGCAGCTTAGCCAAGAGCTGGAAGCATCGGGGAGCGAGCCGCTGTTCTGCCAGCACCCGTTCAGTAAGGTCCGGGAAGAGATCTTCCTGTCCGAAACGCCTGCCGGCACCCTGCAAGCACTGGTGGCCGAAGGGCAAGGGCTTTTAGCAAAGGTGGCGGCTGCGGTGGAAGGTTATGCAACAGGAGGCTGGGAAGAATGGCCGCAACTAAACGCCCTGGTGGAGGACGCAACCCTGTTGTTCCCCCTGGCCGAGACCGGTAACCTGGAGCTGGCGCTCCCGGGCCACCCAAAGGCCCAGGCCTTCGAACGGGCCTACCGGTCGTACAAAGAGCTTAGCCATCAGGCCCGGGAGGCCGAAGAAAAGAACAGCGGCTGGAAGGTGCGCTTCAGTGAACAGGATACCCTGCAGGCCCTGCCGCTGGCCCGGGAACAGGAAAAGGCATTCTTCAGTTTCTTTAACGGTTCCTGGAGACGGTTGAAAAAGGCGCTGAACGAAGCCTATGACTTCAGCCGCCACCAGGTACGGCCAGCTTACAGCACCGTGCTGGAAGGCCTGAAAACCGAATACGAGTTCCGGGCAGCAGTGACTAAAGCCCGCCAGGACCTGGAGACCACCTACAGCCTGCCCAACCTCGAAGGCATATTTGCGAGCATCGAAGCGATCCGGGCAAAGAAAGGCGACCGGGAAGTGGACTTCCTGCTGCAGCAGCCGGAGGCGGACCAACTGGTGCGCAGCCTGTACCGGGCAGGTGCCCTGCTGCGGCAACTGGAAAGCTGCCTGCAAAAGCTATTGTACGATTATGACCCGAAAACACTGACGGAGATCGGCGACGAGCTGGACAACATTGCTGCCAATACCGGGCAGGTACGTGACCTGCTGCCCCTGCTGCGCCGCTTTGCCCAGGCTTCCGCACCGGTAAAAAAAGCATTGCGGCAACTGTCCCTTTCCGCTGGCAGCCTGGAAGCGGCCATGGCCCACAAAACGCTGCAGCACATTTACAGCGAAAAGAAATTTTTACGGGAAGCCGACGGCTGGACCCTTGAATCCTCGGTGGCTCATATGGGGAAGTCCCTGGACGAACTGCTCCAGGTCAACGCCGCCTGCATCCGGGCACGGGTGCGCCAGCGCTTTTTAAGCCACCTTGAGATCAGTAATATGGCCTTAAGCGGACTTACGGCCGAGCAGAGGCTGTTCAAGAAAAACTACAGCGAAGGCCGCCGGGTGCTGGAAAACGAGTTCAGCAAAAGCATGCGGTACAAAAGTATCCGCGAGCTGGCAGGCAAGGAAAGCGGGCTGGTGCTGAAGGACCTGAAACCGGTATGGCTGATGAGTCCCCTGAGCGTCAGCGACAGCCTTCCGGTGGATACGACCTACTTCGACGTAGTGATCTTTGACGAGGCCAGCCAGATCACCCTGGAAGAAGGCATACCCGCCCTGTACCGGGCACCTCAAACTATAATCGTGGGGGATGACAAACAAATGCCGCCCTCCAATTTTTTCTCTGCCAGGGCGGAAGATCCCGACGACCTGGAAGCCCTGGAAAAGGACAAAGAAGAAATGCTGAGCAGCGAGGCCGACAGCCTGCTGGTGCAGGGCTCGCGAAAGCTGAACAGCGTGATGCTGGGCTGGCACTACCGCAGCCGCTATGAAACACTGATCAGCTACAGCAACCACGCCTTTTACGAAGCTGCCCTGCTGACCATTCCCGACCGGGTGGTGCATCATACCGAAAAGGCCGACATCAGCATAAAGGCCGCGGACAAAGCAGCCCCACATGTTTCCGCCCTGTTCGACCGGAGCATTTCGTTCCACCACCTGCCCGAAAGTGTTTATGAAAAACGGTCGAACGCGGGGGAAGCTCTCTACATTGCCCGACTTGTCCGGGAGCTGCTCCTTCGGAAAGTACCCGAAAGCATCGGTATCGTCGCCTTCAGCCAGGAGCAGCAGCGGGTGATCGAAGATGCCCTGGACAGCCTGGCCGCCGGCGACAAGGAGTTCGAGCAATTGTTAGAAGAAGCCTACGGCCGTACGGAAAACGACCAGTACGTGGGCCTGATCGTCAAAAACCTCGAGAACATCCAGGGCGATGAACGCGACATCATCATCCTGAGCATTTGCTATGGGCCGGACGCCCGCCGGAAGATGATCATGAATTTTGGCCCCATCAACAAAAAAGGAGGAGAGAAGCGGCTGAACGTCATTTTCAGCCGGGCCCGGAAACATATGGCGGTCATCAGCACCATCCAGCACCACCAGGTAACCAACGAGTACAACGAGGGTGCTAACTACCTGAAGCGTTTTCTGCACTATGCCGAACAGGTGAGCGCCGGTAACATGTCCATGGCCCGCACCATTCTCGACAGCCTGGTGCTGCAGAAGGACTCGAAGCGCACTACCGATGCTTCTCTTGTTCGCCGCCAATTGAAGGAGGCCCTGGAAAAGGAAGGATACGAAGTTGCGGAAGAGGTGGGTCAGTCCGGCTTTAAATGTTCGCTGGCCATCAAGGCCCGGAAGGAAGACGAGGCCTATACACTGGGGATCCTGCTAGATGATGACCGTCATTATGCCAACGACAACCTGCTGGAACAGTATTACCAGCGGCCGGCCCTGTTGAAGGCTTTTGGCTGGCGCATCCTGCAGGTTTTTGTAAAAGACTGGCTGCACCAGCCGGAACGGGTATTGGCCGAGATCGGCAAGCGCCTGAAGGAGGAGCCGGCAGAAGTGTTTCATCCGGCACTACCGGTTCTTGCTGGGGCACCTCTACCCGCGGAGCTGCAGCCCCTGACACCCCTCGCTCCAGGGCCGGCAACAGGCCCGTATGATACTTTGGAATACCGGCGGCTGACCTTTTCGGAAGGCACAAGCCATAAGTTCTGGGAGGCGGCGGTGGACGGCCGGAAGCTGGTGGTCCGGTTCGGAAGGATCGGCGCCAAAGGCCAGACCCAGGTAAAGACCTTTGCCAGCCCCGAAGCGGCCGAAGCGGAGCGGGACAAACTGGTCCGGGAAAAGCAGCATAAAGGATACGAGGAAGCGCAGGGGTAAGCCTGCCTGGAAATAAGTAATGAAAGAGGATGGGTGCAGAGAGGTACCGCATCCTCTTTTTTTGTCCCTTCATAAAACTACAAAGGCTAAAAAAACAGGCAGGGAAGCCAGTTATAACTTCCCTGCGATTGGTGTCTTTCCGGTAGCTCCAAATGTGGGTCACCGTTGCCGGTAACCTTAAAATAGAAGCATGCTCACCTTCTGCTTCAATTCTTCGGCCAGTTTAAACGAATAAGGGAACCGGCAAGCAGCTTTAACCATTTTAAAGAAAAATAGCGTATTAATACGCATACCTGCAGGCTTTTTATAATAGGTTTCTTAGATTAAAAACGCTGTTCAAAAAGAAGGTAAATTTTTATGTTTCTTAAAGAAACGTTCCACGTGGAATAAATACACCCAAAAAAGTTGTGCGGTACCAGAAGGCACCGCACAACCTGAAAAACCAAAAAGGGATAGTTTAGGCTACTTCCACAATTATATTGGGGCTGTTGTCGAAAATTTTTACCACTACCTGGAAAGCCACCTCGTCGTAAAAGAACGCATCGACCTGCGAAGCCTGCAGGGCAGCAGCGGAGCTTAAGGGGGGCAGCACAGCACCACCTGCCTTCACCGATCCGGGCTTACCCTCGGCACCCAACAGGCTGACATAGAAAAAGCTTTCCTTGGGCGTATACTTGTCGACCGTGCGGTTAAAGCTGATCTGCCTGCCGGTTTCGGTGGTGGTGGTAGTTATTTGCGTTACGCGGTAGGCACCGCTTTCCTGGAAGTTGGTAGATACCTCGTCATCCTGGTACAACTGGTAGCTGCTGTCCTTGCCGGGATAAATGGTGAAGTTGATGGGGTTTTGCGGCAGCTCGCCCACGTACTGCTCCAGCTGGCGCAGGGGCAGGATGGCCCCTTCCCGCACGTAAAGCGGCACCAGTCCCAGGGGGACGTACCAGGTGTACGTAACGCCGCCGGGAGCAAATGATCCCAATGCACCCCCCTGGTCGTCGAAGACATACCAGTTGCTGCCGGCCGGCAGGTACACCGTACGCTGCGTCGTACCCTGCGTCACCACCGGGGCTACCAGCAGGTCCTTGCCCACAAAGAACTGGTCGTTGAGGTGCTGGAACACCTGGGCATCGCCGGGGTCGTTCAGGAACAGGGCCCGCGCCACCGGCATGCCGGTCTGGGTGCATTCATACATGGCATCATAGAACAGCTGTATCAGCTTGTAGCGGATCTCGATATACTTGCGGCAATTGGACAGTACCGGGTCGCCGTAGGCATAAGGTTCCTGGAAGGATTTCGTATAGCCATCGTAGTGGTTGCGGTACCAGGGAAGGAAGGCGCCGCAGTTCATCCAGCGGGTGAACAGTTCGGGATCGGTGATATTTTGCGCATACTGGTTGTTGATGTCTATGTTCACGCTGCCCGGCCCGTTGGCAAAGCCGCCGATGTCGCAGCCCGAAACCGGCTGGCCCGAAAGACCGGCATTCAGCACTTCCGGGATGTTGATGGACAGGAAGTCCCAGCTGGAGGCCGAGTCGCCCGTCCAGATGCCGGCGTAGCGGTGCACACCCGCATAACCGCCCCGGGCAATAATGAAGTTGCGCTTTTTGTAATTGTACAGGCCCTGGTAGCTGTCGCTGCTCTTCAGCTTTGTAATGCCTTTGTAGGTAGCCTGGATCAGGTTAATGGCAAAAGTGTTGTGGACGGCCGCATTGGGCTGGTACTGGCCGGTGACCTTGTCGTACATCATCAGGTCGAGCGGCAGCGTCTTATCGTCGCAGTCGTTGTCCTCGTTGGGCACCACCGCCGGATCGGTCATGTCCTGCCAGATCATGTCCAGCCCCTGGCGCAGCAGGTAGTCGTATTGCTTGCCCCACCAGTCCTGCACATCGGGCCGGCCCATATCGCAATAAAAGCCATAGGTACCCAACTGCTCGTTGCCCTGGGGAAACTTGGGCGTAGGGTAGTTATACGGGTTGATGTTGACGCCGTTGTTTACCCCGTAGCTTTCGTTGGCCAGGAACAGGTCGGAGGCTTCGCCACTTTGAAAACGTGTATTGTAAATAAAGGGCTGTACCGGTGCATCGGCTTTATAAGTGGACAGGGTACAATCCTGGGTATTCAGGTTGATCAGGCTGTCGCGGGTAGGGTAGGGGGTATCGTAGCTGCCGTTCTCGTCCATGGGGTTACCCGAAATAATGCCGGTAATGTTGGTGCTGCACTTAAAGCCCTGGGCATGCAGCGCATCGAACATTTCCTTCGGGTTGGGGAACTTGTTGGGGCTGATGGTAAAGGTGCGGTAGTTGTTCTGAAAGTCCACGTCGATGTGCAGGCCGTCGATGGGCACCTTCGCATCGCGGAAGGATTGGGCGGCGGCCGTCAGCTTCTTTTCATCGTAATAACCATAACAGCCCTGCTGGTAGCCGAAGGCGTATTTCGGCGGAAAGGCCGCCCGCCCGGTGAGGACGGTGTACTGGTTCAGCACGTCGGCCACCACGTTGGCGCTGCTGCTGTTTTCGGTTCCTACCAGCACGTAATAATCCAGTTCGCCGTACAAGGCCCCGAAGTAGTACTTGCCGTCCATATCCGAATAATCGTCGGCCCCCATGTTGAAATAGGTTTGCGACACGTTGTCCAGGAAGAGGCCATAGCTGTACTGTACCGGACCGCCGGCACCTGACGTACCTACCGCCAGCACAAAAGGCATGGAGTTGTACAGGGGACCGGAAGGATTGAGGGGACCGCCCTGGTTGCCGGCGGGCACCACCTGGCCGCCGCTATAGGTAAGGTCGTTGTAGGTGAAGTTGTCGTAGTTGAAAAACGTCATCGTGAACGACTTTTTGTTCAACTGGTTGCCCGCCTTTTCGCCAAAGCCGAAATACTGTTCCTGCGAAGGGGCGGTTTTGAGGTTGGCCACCGCGGAATTGCTGTACACGATGTTCTTGCCATAACAGTCCTGGTGAATGAGCTGGCCGTCCTTGTACACGGCAATGCCATAAGGCTCCAGGCCGATGTATACCTGCAGCACGCCGGTATCGACCAGCAAGGTGTTGCCGTGGTAGTTGTCGCCCTGGCCGGTCAGCTCGGTTACGGTCGGCTTGACGGTCGCCAGCGAGTAGTTGACTACGGCATAGGAAACGTTGCGGGAGTAGTCGGGCGACGGGTTGGGATTGAACCGTACACGGAAGGCCGAGGGTGACAGGAAGGAAACCTGGATGACCCGGCTATCGCTGTTGGTCAGCAGGATAGTCTTGGAGTCGGGCTGTTCCCAGGAAGTGATCTTGTTGATCTGGTTCCAGCCGTTCACGTTGGGCTGGAAGGCGTTGACCTGCACAAAGTTGAAGTTGGACATAAGGAAAGCGGTATGGGTTAAAAAATGGTTGCGGTCATTTAGCGGTTTTGAAGTGGGCTTTTAATTGCATCAGCCATTCGAAGTTGCCGGCGCCGGGGTTGCCGAAAATCGCGGTCCGGGTCTTTTTGCCCGTGGCCTTATCCAGCACCAGCGAGTCGCGTACGGCAATGGAGGAGGAGAAATGGCAGCCGACACAGCTCTCCGTGCCGAAGATCTGCTTCAGCGTATTGGCCGTATCCACGGTCTGGGGAAAGCCCTGGATCTGGAAATAAGCCGGCTCGTTGCCCAGGTAGATATTGAAGTTGGGAGGGGTGGTGCCACCCTGGAAATAGGTTTCCATGATCATGTTGGTCAGGTAGGCCGGTACCGGCTTGCCGCCCGATTTGTTGGTGACGGCCTGCGGCAGGGTATAGACCGAAGTATCCGTATTGGAGGAAATATAAGGCGCCGAGGAAGGATCGGTGGACCATTGCGTACCGATCAGCTGGTAGTACTGCCAGAACGAACCCTGTTCGGCCAGCAGTGCCTGCACCTGGCGGTTCAGCTCCCGGGTGGCTGCCGGAATAGGCAACACCCGCTGGATCTGGTTCTTCAGCACCTGGGCCGGCGTGTCCGGGAAGGTGTTGACGGGGCAGGTGGGACAGTTGGGATCGTAAAAGGAAGGACGGAGCTTTTTGCCGTTTACCGTTTTCAGCGGGTTGGTCTCGAGGTTGTCGACGTGCTCGAAGGTAGCCCATACCCACTGGGGCGACGACTCGGTTCGGGAGGAGATGTGCATGCCGATCATGCCCACCTTTACTTTGGAGAAGGAACCGTTGGGGTTGGCCACGTAGGCGTCCTTGGCATAATAGCGCTCGGCTATATCCTTAACGGGGTCCAGCACCTTCCAGGCCACCTTTACTTCCATAATGCCTTCCTGGTTCCGGGAGGCGATGGGGAAGCTTACCTGCTTGCCCGCTTTGGAAAAAGCGATCTGGCCGTCGAGGTTATAGAGCTCGTTGCTTACCAGGTAGTCGGTAACGACCTTGTTCAGCCGCACTTCGTAGCGTACCATGTTGCCGTTCTGGTCCCAGATGGGGGCGGTAAAGGCCTGGTTCATTTCATCGGCGATATCATCGGGGTTTCGACTGCGGTCGTGGAAGGCGGCCATCTTGCTGGCCCGGTACAGGATCTTGGCGCCGGCGGGAACGGCGGAAAAGCCGGGAGGCAGGGCTTCGGGTGCGCCCCAGGGTTTGGGGGTGCTGCCGTCGGGCAGGAAGATCTCGAAGCTTTCCTTCCAGTGTTCCCAGAGACGGTCGCCGGTGCCGGTGATGCTGCTTTGCGGCTGGCCCTGGGCATCGCGGGGCCAGTTCAGGGAAATGAATTGCTGCCAGGAGAGGATGTCGAACAGCCGCTGGGCTTCGTCGATATTGTTTTCCTTTACCAGCCGCCGGTCCAGGGCAAGGTCGACATCGTAGGGGGTCTCGGCGCTTAATTTTCGGGGAAATTCCAGGTAGGCTTTACCGGGGTAGCCTTCTTCGGCGGAGTGAACGCTGCAGGCCTGCAGGGAAAGCAGGACACAGGGGAGGAGGCACTTTTGTGCGAACAGAAGCAATCTTTTCATTGAAGGTTTAATTAGGGTAATAAAAACCGGGCAGGCACAAAGGCGGAGGATGGTCGGACCTTCCTTGCTTTTGCCTATTCCGGTCAGCTGAAAAAATGAAAAGGGACTGTTGCAACGAGTAACCCAAACAGGACATATGGAATTCCTGTTTTATTATTTCTTTTGCCAATGTATAGAAAATAAAAAGACGCCGGAATAGCTTTCCTGCCTTTATTCTAAAAAACCGTGAAATCACGCAATTTTACGCAGGTCGAAAGGGAATATACTGTAGGGCTTGATGATAAGGGCGGGAAGTATAATTACTCTTTTACGCGTATATCATAAGCATAATCTTCCACGCCGTGGATGGTGATTACTGTTTTAAAGTCAGGGTGGGCAGGGTTGAGCAGGTAATTGTATTCGTACGGCAGCACTACGGAAGGGAGCTTAAGAACCAAATGTCCCGCGGACAGCAGCAGGCTGCCATAATTCCGGCACGCCCCGCTATGGGCCAGGCGGCGCCAGTTGCCCGGCAGATCGCTTTCGGCGCATTCAAAGATGGCATCGTCGGGGATCGTATATAAAGTAAAGGTAAGCGCCCGGGGAATGTCATCTATGGGCACATGGCAGGAGTATTCCAGCACACTTAACGCCCGGCTTCCGGAAGTATAGAGGCAGGGCACACCAATATTGTTCCACCGGCCACCATGCAGGCGGGCGCCTTCACCCGTGAGGTCATTGGCCCATTTCTTCCGGCCAATACGGTAAACGATCATATATGTAGCTTAATAGACTCCGTAATCGATACGTCCCAGCTCGTTCTTTATTTCTTTCATCCCTACCATGGTGGTCAGCAGGTCCACCGGCTTATGATTCTTCAGCACGGGGTTCGGGGTATTGAGCCAGCGCTTGAACTTTTGCTCTTCTTCGAACACCTCGATACCATAACTATACAATTCCCCCAGGGCCAGTATCTTTTCCCCTACATTCCCGGTAAACCGGTCGGAGGGAAGCTTGCCCTGTATCGTACGGGGGGTGATGTCGAGTATGCGGGAAAGATCGTCCAAGGTAAAGTTGTAACCGTCTTTCAGGTACATCAGGTCGGCTTTGGAAATGCCGTCGCGGATCATTTCAATTTTCTCGTCCCAGGCAATGGCGTGCAGGGGAAGGTCCTTTCCGCCGTAAAAAAGCATGAATCTTTTTTCTTCCGTGAACGAGGCGCGCAATTCGAAACCCTCTACCGGGCGGAAGCTTTCTTCCATAAACGACTCGCTGGGTACGATGGGCATATCGGCTGGAACCTCATGAACATAACCGGAGGCAGCGGGCGAGCCGTCTTCCGGGGCTTCTTTCACAGGTTTAGACGTCTTAGCAGGCGTTTTGGGTTTGGTTTTTCCGGCCGACCTCATACGCGAACATTTTCGTGTAAGTTAGCGAAATACTTCGTAAGAAGGAATGGCTGACAACCAGAAATGACATAAAAAGGAAAAAGCCTCGTAAGTTGAACTTACAAGGCTTTTCCTTTTGTGGTGTGGGCCGGGATCGAACCGGCGACACAAGGATTTTCAGTCCTTTGCTCTACCGACTGAGCTACCGCACCAGCTTATTTATTCTTTCTTTTCTCGGTCACTTTCGCTTCACTTGGTGTGCTTCGTTCGTGATGAGGTTGCAAAGATAGGGAGCCGGTTGATAAAAAGAAGAAAAGAGGAAACTTTTTTTTAAAAAATTTTTCGACCTCTTTTCTTCCTTCTACAACTGTATGTCAATCAACTATTTATCTGTTTTCCTACTTTTTCTCTTAGTTCCCGTAAACGCTCAGGAACTTGATCCGCATGATCTTCAGCTGCTCCCAGTTGTAGTTGCCTTCGGATAATTCCTCCAAGGCCACTTCCAGCGAAGAGGTCTCGCAGCCTTTAAAGTAATCCAGGATCTCCTCCTGCTCGTATTCGTCGAGCATCTGGTCGATGGCGTAGTCGAGGTTCAGCTTGGTACCGCTGGCGGCAATGGTCTCCATTTGTTCCAGCAGCGCATCCAGGCGCAGATCTTTGTTGCGGGCAATGGTTTCCAGCGGGATTTTCTTATCTACCTGCTGGATGATGTGCACCTTGTTGCCGCTCTTGTTGACGACGCTCTTCATCACGAAGTCGTCGGGCTTCACAATATTGTGCTCTTCCACGTAGGCGGCAATCATTTCCACGAAGGGCTTGCCGTACCGCAGGGCCTTACCCTTGCTCACGCCCTGGCATTTTTCCAGTTCGGCGGTGGTGGTGGGGTACATGGTGGCCATATCCTGCAGCGACGATTCCAGGAAGATCACGAACGGAGGCAGGCTCTTTCGCTTGGCTTCTTTCTGGCGGAGCTCCTTCAGCATGTTGAACAGCTTTTCGTCGGTAGCGGCAGCGGTGGTCGAAGCTTCGGCTCCTTCGTCGTCGTCGGCATTGGCATCCTCGAAGAGGTTGTTAAGCACGATCTTGAACGATTTGGGCTTGGCCAGGAAGTTTTCGCCTTTTTTGGTGATCTTCAGCACGCCGTATTCCTCGATGTCTTTCTGCAGCAGGTCTTCCAGCAGCAGCTGGCGTACCAGCGAGTTCCAGAAATGTTCCGGCTGGTCCTTGCCGAGGCCGAATACTTCCAGGCCGTCGTGGCGGTACATCTTGATCTGGGGGGTGAGCCTGCCGGTGATCACCTGAACGGTATAATCGGTGGCAAAGCGCTCGTCCAGGGCCTTGATGGTCTGCAGCATCTGCACCACGGCCGCCTTGGCTTCCACCTTTTCTTTGGGGTTTTTACAGTTGTCGCAGCTGCCGCAGTCTTCCTGGGTGTACTCCTCGCCGAAGTAGCTCATCAGGGTTTTGCGCCGGCAAACGCCGCTTTCGGCATAAGCCACGGACTCGTTGATCAGCTGGGCGCCCACTTCACGCTCGCTCAGGGGCTTGTCGCGCATCAGGTGTTCCAGCTTCGACACGTCCTTGTGCGAATAATAAAGGATACATTTTCCTTCCAGCCCGTCGCGGCCGGCACGGCCGGTCTCCTGGTAGTAGTTCTCGATGGACTTGGGAATATTGTAATGGATCACGAAGCGGATATCGGGCTTGTCGATGCCCATGCCAAAGGCGATGGTGGCTACGATCACCTGCACGTCTTCGTTGAGGAACTGGTCCTGGCGGTCGGCCCGCAGCTTGGAGTCGAGACCGGCATGGTAGGCAACGGCTTTTACGTCGTTGGCCACCAGCATATCGGCCAGTTCTTCGGTGGTTTTGCGGTTGAGGGTATAAATAATGCCGCTCTTGCCTTTGTTCTGGACAATGAAGCGGACAATGCTTTTGAGGGTATCGTCCTTCTTGATCTTCGGTTGGATCTCGTAATACAGGTTGGCGCGGTTAAACGAAGACATAAAGGTCTGGTGGTCGCGCAGGCCCAGGTTTTTGACGATATCGCTTTGCACCTTAGGGGTAGCGGTAGCGGTCAGGGCAACCACCGGCACATTGGGGTTGATCTGGTCCATCATGTCGCGAAGGCGGCGGTACTCGGGGCGGAAGTCGTGGCCCCATTCGGAGATACAGTGGGCTTCGTCCACGGCAAAGAAGGAAACCTGCAGGTTGCTGAAGAAATCGAGATTGTCCTGTTTTGTTAAAGTTTCCGGGGCTACGTACAGCATTTTGGTGCGGCCGGCCTGCAGGTCGTCCTGCACCACTTTAATTTCTTTTTTGGACAGGGTGGAGTTGAGGAAGTGGGCCACGTCGTCCTTGTCGCTGTAGCTGCGTACCAGGTCCACCTGGTTTTTCATCAGGGCGATCAGGGGGCTCACAATGATGGCCACACCCGGGCTGATGATGGCCGGCAACTGGTAGCAAAGGCTTTTGCCGCCGCCGGTGGGCATGATCACGAAGGTATCGCGACCGGAAAGCACCGATTTAATGATTTCCTCCTGGCGGCCCTTGAACTTTTCGAAGCCGAAATGCTCCTGGAGGGCTTTTGTCAGGTCAATAGATAGGGAGGGTAGTTCGGGATTTGGAGTTTTCTTGACAGATTTTTTCTTAGTTGCTGGCATTTTAAGATCTTTTAAGCTTTAGAAAAAGCAGGTGTTGACGTTTTTACTCTTTACCAAAGCAGGAGGAAGCGCCGTTTGGACCATAAATCGGAATACGGATAATGGATAAACCGGTGGCTATCGTTCCTGGCTATGGTCAAAGGGTTGGCGAATTTACTAATTGAACCGCTGAATTTTAGAAATAAAAAGGTTAAAATACTAATAAAGGCGCCGAAATGTTGGGCACAAAAAATATAATTTTGGCGGCTTGGAACGCAAAGAAAATATATTGAAAACGGCTATACGTACCATCGAGATGGAACGCGACGCCCTCAGCCAGCTGGCAAGGCAGCTCACCGGCGATTTTGAAAAGACCATCGGGGTGCTGGCCGCCTGCAAGGGCAGGATCGTCATCAGCGGCATCGGCAAAAGCGCCATCGTCGCCCAGAAGATCGTAGCCACCCTCAATTCCACCGGCTCGCCGGCCCTGTTCCTGCATGCGGCCGACGCCATCCACGGCGACCTGGGCATGGTGCAGCAGGACGACGTGGTGATCATCATCAGCAAAAGCGGCGAAAGCGCCGAAATAAAGGTGCTGGTGCCCCTGATCAAAAATTTCGGCAACCCCCTGGTGGGCATGGTCGGCAACCTGGGATCGTTCCTGGCCCGCAAGTCCGACTACGTGCTGGACACCACCGTAGCACAGGAGGCTTGCCCCAACAACCTGGCCCCCACCACCAGCACGACGGCCCAGATGGTGATGGGCGATGCCCTGGCAGTTTGCCTCATGCAGCAAAAAGATTTCAACGCCGCCGGCTTCGCCCGCCTGCACCCCGGTGGCGCCCTGGGCAAAAAGCTGTACCTGCGGGTACACGACCTGTACACCGAAAACGAAAAACCCCGCGTCACCGGCAGCCAGTCGCTGAAAGAAGTGATCGTGGAAATGACCCGGAAACGACTGGGCGTGACCGCCGTGGTAGACGAAGGAGAAAAGCTGCAGGGCATCATTACGGACGGCGACCTGCGGCGGATGCTGGAAAAAGAAGACCTGAAGCCTATCACCGCCAAAGACATCATGACGGCCAACCCCAAAACCATAAGCCCCGGCGAAATGGCGGTGGATGCCCTGGACGTGATGCGCAGCCATGAGATCAGCCAGCTGGCCGTCACCGAAGACGACGGCACCTACCTGGGGATCATCCATTTGCATGACCTGGTAAAAGAAGGATTACTTTAATTTACGATAATGAACCGACTGAAAAATAAGCATATTTATGTGGCCATCATGGCCGGAGGGATCGGCAGCCGTTTCTGGCCCGTAAGCCGCGTGGACCATCCCAAGCAGTTTATCGATATCCTGGGAACGGGTAAAACCATGATCCAGCAGACCGTGGACCGCTTCCGCAAGATCATCCCCCTGGAAAACATCCTGGTGGTCACCGCCCGCGAGTACGTGGACATTACCAAGGAGCAACTGCCCGAACTGCCCGCCGAAAACATCATCAGCGAACCGTTCCGCAAAAACACCGCCCCCTGCATCGCCCTCATTTCCTTTAAGCTGGCGCAGCTGGACCCCGAGGCGGCCCTGATCGTATCGCCGGCCGACCACCTGATCCTGGACGGCGACAAATTCCTGAACATCTGCGGCGACGCCCTGCAGTTTGCCGACGAACACAACGCCCTCGTTACCCTGGGTATCAAGCCCACTTACCCCAACACCGGTTACGGCTATATCCAGCACGAAGACGCGGAAGAGGTGCCGGGCGTAGGCGTATACAAGGTGAAAACGTTTACCGAAAAGCCCAACCTCGAACTGGCCAAGACCTTTATCGCCAGCGGCGATTTCCTGTGGAACTCGGGCATCTTTATCTGGAAAGTCTCCCATATCCTGGAAGCCTTCCACCGCCACCTGCCGGAGATCTACGAACTGTTCTCCGCCGAAAAGGAAGCTTTCGGAACCGCGGACGAAAACGCCGTCATCGAATCCATCTACCCGCAGTGCACCAGCATCTCCATTGACTTCGGCATCATGGAAAAAGCCGAAAACGTGTACGTGATCCCGGCCTCCTTCGGCTGGAGCGACCTGGGTACCTGGAACAGTGCCTGGGAGAACATGGAAAAGGATTACCTGGAAAACGCCGTCGCCGGCAACAAGGTGATGGTGGTGGACGCCAACAAATGCGTGATACACGTTCCGGACGACAAGCTGGTAGTGCTGCAGGGCCTGAACAATTATATCGTAGTGGATACCAAGGACGTGCTGCTCATTTGCCAGAAGGAAAAAGAGCAGGAAATCAAACAATATGTGTCGGAAGTAAAACGGAACATGGGCGATAAATATTTGTAAGTACCTTGCAGGTAATTACCTCCGAATGAACTTCAACAACATTCTCTTTTTAGATATAGAGACCGTTCCGCAGTTCGAAACCTACAGCGACCTGACGGAAGAGTGGAAAGAATTATGGGACCACAAGGCGCAACAGTTCCTGCGGAATAAAGAGAACGGCGAAGATCCCGGCTCGGTTTACGACCGGGCTGGGATATACGCCGAATTCGGAAAGATCGTCTGCATCTCCGTGGGCCTGATCACCGGCACCAACGGTGACCGTAAGCTGAACATCAAATCCTTTTGCTGCGACGACGAGGAAAAGCTGCTGAAGGATTTCGCGGACATGTGTAACCGCTGGGCCACCGACAATTCCAAACAACTGTGCGCCCACAACGGCAAAGAATTCGACTTCCCCTACATCTGCCGCCGCATGATCATCAACCAGGTACCCATCCCCGGCCTGCTGCAAATCGCCGGCCGCAAACCCTGGGAGATCAACCACATCGATACCATGGAACTGTGGAAGTTCGGTGACTATAAAAGCTATACATCGCTGAAGCTGCTGGCCCTTTCCCTGGGCATTCCCTCGCCCAAGGACGATATCGACGGCAGCATGGTGCACTGGGTGTACTGGAAAGACAAAGACCTGGACCGCATCGCCATCTACTGCCAGAAAGACGTCGTCACCCTGGTGCAGGTGCTGCTCCGCTACCACGGACAGCCGTTCATCCTCCCGGAAAATGTGGAATTGAAGACGTTACGAAAAGCGGAAGTCTAGACAAGTTCCGGAGTTAGGAGTTCTACTGTTCCGGAGTTACGCCAACTTAGAAACTCAGGAACTTAGGAACTCAGGAACTCCTAACTTGCACACTCGTAAACTATAAAAAAACCATGAGCAACAGAACGAACTACGCCTCCGGCTCCAAATGGGAAGACATCATTGGATACAGCCGCGCCGTTAAAGTAGGAAACGTCATTGAAGTGACCGGCACCGTAGCCGCTGACGAAAACGGTAAGACCGTTGGCCCCAACGACGCCTACGAGCAAACAAAGTACATCATCCAGAAAATAGAAAAAGTGCTGCAGCAGGCCGGCGCCACGCTGAACGACGTGATCCGCACCCGCATGTTCGTTACCGATATCAGCAAGTGGGAAGAGATCGGCCGCGCCCATGGCGAGTTCTTCGGCACCATCAAGCCCTGCACCACCATCGTAGAGGTGAGCTCCCTGATCGGCGACGAATACCTGCTGGAGATCGAGGCTTCCGCCGTGGTGAATAACGCCTAAGCACCCCCGAATCCATTTATTTTTTACCTGCCCCTTACGTAAAGCCGTAGCGGGCAGGTAATTTTTTTTTATAACCTTTGGGTTCTTATGATCCATTCGAAGCTGCCGCAGGTCGGCACCACCATTTTTACCGTCATGAGCTCGCTGGCCCAGGAACACGGCGCTATTAACCTGGGGCAGGGCTTTCCCGACTTTCCCATGAACGGCGAGCTGGTGGAGCTGGTTTCCAAAGCCATGCGCGACGGCCACAACCAGTACACCCACATGGCCGGCTACCCGCCGCTGCGGGCCGCCATCGCCGAAAAGATCGCCTTCCTCTACGGCACCCACGTGGATCCCGATACCCAGGTCACCATCACCCCCGGCGGCACCTATGCCCTCTACACCGCCCTGACCACGGTGCTGCAGCCCGGCGACGAGGTGATCGTGTTCGAGCCGGCCTACGACAGCTATATCCCTGCCATCGAAGTGAACGGGGCGGTGGCCGTAACCGTACAGCTCACCTTCCCGGGTTACCGCATCGACTGGAAGGAGGTGCAGGCCCGGGTTTCGCCCAAAACCCGGATGATCGTCATCAACTCGCCCCACAACCCCACCGGCTCGGTACTGTCGCCGGAGGACCTGCAGGAACTGGAACGCCTGGTCCAGGGAACCAACATATTGGTGCTAAGCGACGAAGTGTACGAACACCTGGTCTTCGACGGCCGGGAGCACGAAAGCGTTTTAAAGTATCCCGGCCTGCTTCAGCGAAGCTTTGTGTGCTTTTCGTTCGGAAAAAATTACCACTGCACGGGCTGGAAGCTGGGTTATTGCGTGGCGCCGCCCGCCCTGATGGCGGAATTCCGGAAGATCCACCAGTTCAACTGCTTTAGCTGCGATACGCCCAAGCAGGTGGCGCTGGCGCAATTCCTCCACAACCGGGACGCCTACCTGCAGCTCAAGACCGACATGCAGGCCAAACGCGATTATTTCCGGGACCTGATGGCCGCCACCCGGTTCGAGCCGCTGCCCAGCTACGGCAGCTATTTCCAGTGCTACTCTTATGCGGCCATATCGGAAGAAAGTGAAAAGGACTTTGCCCTCCGCATCACCCGGGAATACGGCGTGGCCACCATCCCGGTGGCGGCCTTTTACCGCCGGGAAACCAACCACCAGGTGGTACGGTTTTGTTTTGCTAAAAAAGAAGAGACCCTGGAAGCCGCCGCCGAACGGCTCCGGAAATTATAAATGCTTAAACTTAACCCGTATGGCTATTTACCCGGTAACGCAAAACAACTTCTCGAAAGCGCTGGAGCTGCTGAAAAAGAACGGGCTGCCTACCGAAGACATCCGGGACACCACGAAACTGTTTGTGCTGTACGATGAGCACGAATTAAAAGGGGTGGCCGGCCTGGAGCTGATGAACCGGCACGGCCTGGTGCGCAGCCTGTGCGTGCCGGAAGAACAAAGGGCAGAAGGCGCGGGTACCGAGCTGGTGAACTTTTTGGAGGAATACGCCCGCAACGCCGGCGTGCAGACCCTGTACCTGCTGACCACCACGGCCGCCGAATTCTTTTCCAAAAGGGCCTACCAGGCCATCAGCCGCGAAGAGGTACCCGCCTCCATCCAACAAACCTCCGAGTTTTCCGCCCTTTGCCCATCTTCGGCCACCGTAATGAAAAAAGTTATCGGGTAGGGGAGGGGAGGCTGAATGCGTTTTCTTTGCAGAAAATTTTGGGTTGAATACGACTTTTCTTTCTGCAAACACCTACCGCGCCTTATTCGGGCTCCTGGCGGTGGTTTATGTTACCGGGCTGTTCGTTCCGCTGATGGACAACGACTCCGCCCACCACGCCGACATCGCCTTGCGCATGTACCTGACCGGCGACTTTGTAAACCTGGTCGACCACGGCACCGACTACCTCGACAAGCCGCACCTCCACTTCTGGCTGGCGGCCCTCAGCTACCATGTCTTCGGCGTCACTTCCTTTGCCTATAAATTCCCATCCTTCCTGTTTACTCTCCTGGGCATTTACGCCACCTACCGGCTGGGAAGCACCTTATATAATAAAGAAGTGGGCCGGCTGGCAGCGCTGATCGTTTCCTCGTCCTTTGCCTTTATCCTGGCCAACAACGACGTGCGCATGGATGCCATCCTCACCTCCAGCATCGTGTTCGCCACCTGGCAGCTGGCCGACTGGGTCAACACCCGCCGCCTGGTGAACGTGGCAGGCGCCGCCCTGGGCCTGGCCCTGGGCTTCTGCACCAAAGGCCATATCGCCGTGGCCACGCCGGCCGCCGCCGCCTTCTTTTACATTCTTTATAAAAAGGACTGGAAAAGCTTTTATAACGGGCAACTGCTGCTGATCATCGCCTTTTTCTTCCTGTTCATTTCGCCGGTGGTGTACTGCTACTACCTCCAATACGACCTGCACCCCGAAAAGGTGGTCCGGGGCCGCAGCGGCATTTCGGGCGTAAAGTTCATCCTGTGGCAGCAGAACGTGGAGCGCTTTGAAGGCGAAAGCTTCGGATCGGACCGCAAGAACGACTACTTCTTTTTCCTTCATTCCTTCTTATGGGCCTTTGCTCCCTGGAGCCTGCTGGGCTTTGCCGCCTACTTCAGCCGCCTGAAAAGCTTTGTCACCCGCCGCTACGAATGGCTCACCATCAGCACCTTTACCCTGGTGCTGGCGATCATCAGCCTGTCGGGCTTCAAGCTGCCTCACTACCTGAACATTACTTTTCCCGTGGCTTCCGTTTTTACCGCCTCCTACCTGCTGCACCACCGCGGCAACCCGGTGCTGCTGAAGCGCTTTGCCGTAACGCAGGCCATCGTATGCACCCTGCTGCTGTTGCTGGCCGGCCTGGTCAATGCCTGGGCATTCCCGCTGCATAATATTGGGGCAATCATCGGGTTCCTGGGATTGCTGGCCGCGGGCTATTTTCTTTTAAAAAGCGTCCGGGGCAAGCTGCAACAGGTGGTGGTGGCCTCGGCCGTGACCATCATGACCGTTTTCTTTTTGCTGAACGCCAACTTCTACCCCCAGCTGCTGACCTACCAGGCGGGCAACGAACTGGCCGCCACCGTCAACAAGGAGATCGGGGCGGAAAACCTTTACTTTTATAATACGCAGAGCTGGTCACTGAACTTTTATACCCGCCGCCTGACGCAGCCCTTTTCCGACAGCCTGCTGGACACGGGCAAAAAAGTATGGGTAGTGACCATGAAGGCGACGGAAGGCGAAATAAAGGAGCGGTACCAAACCGGCCGCCAGTACCGCCGGAAGGATTATGAAATTACCCGCCTCAAAGGGGATTTCCTCAACCCCGCTACCCGCGACAGCGCCCTGGACCAGATGGTGATCACCGAGGTGCTGGGCCGCAAATAAGATTTTTAACGGTTGCCTTAAACTATTGATAACCATTAAGCAATAAGCATGAGCGATATACTGGATCTGTTCATTATCGGTGGCGGCCCTATTGGGCTGGCCTGCGGCATCGAGGCGAAAAAAGCCGGGTTGAATTACCTGATCATGGAGAAGGGCGCCCTGGTCAACTCGCTGTACAACTACCCGCTGAACATGACGTTTTTCTCCACTTCCGAGCGGCTGGAGATCGGCGGCGTACCCTTTGTTTCCATCAGCCCGAAGCCCACGCGGTCCGAGGCGCTGGAGTACTACCGCCGGGTGACCACCACCTACCAGCTGCAGGTGCACCTGTTCGAAAAGGTGGAGTCGGTCCACCGCCAGAACGGGGTCTTTGTGCTGCATACCAGCAAGGCCGAGTACCGGTCGCGCAACATTGTGCTGGCCACCGGCTTCTACGACATTCCCAACAAGATGAACATTCCCGGCGAAGACCTGCCCAAGGTGACGCATTATTACCACGACCCGCATTATTATGCCTTCCAGAACGTGCTGGTAGTGGGCGCCAACAACTCGTCGGTGGACGTGGCCCTGGAAACCTACCGTAAAGGGGCAAACGTGACCATGGTGATCCGCGACGAAGGCATCGGCAGGCGGGTAAAATACTGGGTAAAGCCCGATATCGAGAACCGCATCAAGGAGGGCAGCATCAAGGCCTATTACCATTCCGAGCTGACGGCCATCCGTCCCCATGAAGTGGACATCCGCACCCCCGCAGGTATTGTGACCATTCCCAACGACTTCGTGCTGGCCATGACGGGCTACATGCCCAACTTCGACCTGCTGAAGGCGCTGGACATCCACCTGTCGCCCGACGAAAAATGCACGCCCGACTACCATCCCGAAACCATGGAAACGAACCAGAAAGGCATTTACCTGGCCGGCGTGGTCTGCGGCGGCATGGACACCCACAGCTGGTTCATCGAAAACTCCCGCGACCACGCACCCAAGATCATCAATGCCATCAAAGTGGCAAAGGGAGTAGAGGAGAAGGATATGGATTGAAATGAAGCTTTATACCATGCAAAAGACCCGTCGGCTGACGGGTCTTTTGCATTTAAGGACATCTGCTTTTAGATCAAGCCTGCTTTTTCGCTGATCTCCAGCATGCGGTCCAGGGATTTCTTCGCCTGGAGACGGAGCTCCTCGTCCATGAGGATCTCGGGTTGCTCGTACTTCATGCTCAGGTATACCTTCTCCAGCGTATTACGCTTCATATGCGGGCAGTCGTTGCACGCACAGCTATTATCCGGCGGAGCGGGAATAAACGTCTTATCGGGCGCCTGCTTGGTCATCTGGTGGATGATACCGGCCTCGGTGGCAACAATAAACTCCTGGGCAGGGTCCTGCTTCACGTATGCCAGCAGTTGGGTGGTGGATCCTACGAAGTCCGAAATGCGCAGCAGCGGCTCTTCGCACTCGGGGTGGGAGATGAGCTTGGCATTGGGGTGCTGCACCTGCAGCTTCGTGATCTTTTCGAGGCTGAAGATCTCGTGCACCATACAGGCGCCATTCCACAGCAGCATGTCGCGGCCCGTTACCTTATTGATATAGGCGCCCAGGTTCTTGTCCGGCGCGAAGATGATCTTCTGGTCCTTCGGGAAGCTTTCCACGATGGCCTTGGCGTTGCTGCTGGTGCAGATCACGTCGGTCAGGGCCTTGATGCCGGCGCTGCAGTTAATATACGAGATCACGATATGGTCGGGGTGCTGTTCGCGGAATTTTTGGAACAGCGGCGGCGGGCAGCTTTCGCTCAGCGAGCAGCCCGCCTTCAGGTCGGGGATGATCACCTTTTTGTTCGGGTTGAGGATTTTGGCGGTCTCGGCCATGAAATGCACGCCGGCGAACACGATCATGTCGGCGTTGGTTTTCGCGGCCTTTTGCGCCAGCCCGAGGCTGTCGCCAATATAATCGGCAATATCCTGGATGTCCGGCTCCTGGTAGAGGTGCGCCAGGATAATGGCATTTTTTTCTTTTTTGAGCCGTTCGATTTCAGTGAAAAGGTCGAGCGAAGGATCGATGTCCACATCGAGGAAACCTTTCTCCTCAACTTCATTTTTCGCGGCTATTAACATTTCTTCATTCATATAATATACTATAGTATTCTTAATTTATTTAAATAACCCTATTACTATTAGGGCTGTGGATTGGTGGAAAAAAAGCCGGGTGGTCCGGAGTCGTTGCAAATCCTGTGCACTTATTCACACGAAATCCCCGTTTTTGCACAGCAAAGGTATTGCTGAAAGGGAATATCGTACGCTTTCCCACATAAATGTGGATATCACCCCTTGAATAACTCGTTCCAAAAATCGCGAAACGCATCTTGTGGATATTGGTGGGATAACTGTGGATGGTTTCACAATCCCGCCGGCTGCTTCCGGCCGCCAAAAATTTTCTGGCAATCCATACACGTTCCCCACATCGTTTCACGGGGGTTTATCCACAGAAAATGGGGGAAATGCACACCCATTTACCGCTTTTTTGGGCTTCGGGCCCCGGAAAGGCCCGGAAGGAGCGGTTGGGAAGAAGGAGCGGTTTTGGACAAAAAACCGCTAAAGTAGTTATTGACGTCTTTCCACCGGCTATCCACCGGCCGGCGCAGCCGCAAACGGCCCGTTTTTGCGGGTTTCCGGAGTTATCCACAGCTGTTGATAAGCGGAATTCACCTAATTTTGCCCACTCTTTAAACAGAATCATCACCTTTATGTCATTAGTTCAGCAAATCAGAGACAAGTACGCCCGGTGGGCTGTGGTGGCCATAGCGCTCTCCCTGCTCGGGTTTATCATGATGGATGCCTTTGGAAGCCGCTCCAGCGTTTTCGGCGGCAATGAAACCACGGTGGGCAAGATCAACGGCAAGAAAATCGAGATCCAGGATTTCGAGGCCAAGGTCAAATCTCAGGAGGAGTATGCCCGCCAGCAAGGCTACAACATGGGTGGCGAAAGCCGGCAGCAGGTGGTGGAAAGCGTATGGAACCAGGAAGTGGAACAGGCCGTGATGGGTGATGAGTTCGAGAAGCTGGGCCTGGCCATCGGCAGCAAGGAAATGGGCGACATCCTGTTTGGCGCCAACCCTCCCGCCGATTTCAAGCAAAGCTTTACCGATCCCAACACCGGCGTGTACAACGCCCAGGCGGCCCAGCAATCGTTCAACAACCTGAAAAAGACCGGCAGCCCCGAAGCCAAAGCCCAGATGAACCAGTACCTGGCCAACCTGGAATTTGTGCGGCTGAACGAAAAATATAATTCGCTGCTGATGAGCAGCACCTATTTCCCCAAGTGGTTCCTGGAAAAACAAAACACCGACAACAGCCTGCTGTCGAAGGTGTCGTTCGTGAATGCTCCCTACGCCTCCATTTCGGACAGCGCCGTGAAGGTGAGCGACAACGAGATCGTGGACTACATGAAAAAGCATGAGAACGACTTCAAGCAGGAAGAAGAAACCCGCTCCATCAGCTACGTGGTGTTCAACGCTTCTCCGTCTTCTTCGGACAGCGCCGACACCCGCAACCAGCTGGTGAACCTGAAGCCTGAATTCCAGACCACCGCCGACCCGGCCGCCTTCGTGTCCCGCAACGGCAGCTCCCTGCCCTACTTCGACGGCTACATCGCCAAGGGCACCATCCAGGTGCCGGCAAAAGATTCCATCCTGGGCCTGCCTTCCGGCGCCGTTTACGGTCCTTACCTCGACGCGTCGAACTTTGTGCTGGCGAAACTGGTGGATACCCGCTCCCTGCCCGACTCGGTAAAATGCCGCCATATATTATTAGGTACCACCAACCCCCAAACCGGTCAGCCCCTGTTTCCCGACAGCGTGGCCAAGCAAAAAGCCGACAGCGTGGCCGCAGCCATCGCCGGCGGCGCTTCCTTCGACGACCTGGAAGCCCGGTACAGCACCGACCAGGCCGCCCACAAGGAAAAAGGCGTGATGACCTTCTCTTCCTATGACATCCAGGGTGAGAACTTCGCTAAAGAGTTTGGCCAGTTCATCCTGCTGCAGGGCAAGCCCGGCGACAAAAAGGTGGTGAAAACCAATTTCGGCTACCACTACATCGAGATCCTCGAGCATAAGAACGTACAGCCGCATTATAAAGTAGCCTACCTGGCCAAGCCCATCAACCCCAGCGAGTCTACCGACAACACCGCTGCCAATGCCGCCAACCTGTTTGCCGGCGACAGCAGGGACCTGAAGGCCTTCAACGACAACTACGAGAAGAACCTGCGTTCCAAAGGCCTGAACAAGCTGACCGCTCCCGACCTGAAGCCCAACGACTTCAGCATCCCCGGCCTGGGCAATTCCCGTCCGTTCGTGAAAGCGATCTTTGAAGCCGACCAGGGCGATGTGATGCAGCCCCATCGCGTAGGTGATAACTACGTGGTAGCCGTCGTTACCGACGTGAACGAAGCCGGCCTGGCCAGCGTCGGCAAAGCCCGCCCCATCGTGGAGCCGGTGCTGCGCAACCAGAAGAAAGCCGCTGAGCTGAAGAAGAAGATCGGTAACATCACCACCCTGGAAGCGGCTGCTGCTGCCCTGGGCCAGCCGGTACAAGTGGCCGACAGCCTGCGCTTCAACGGCAACCGCAACCCCGTACTGGGTTACGAAGCCCGCGTGCTGGGCGCTGCCTTCAACCAGGCCAACAAAGGCAAAGTGGTTCCCGAAGCCCTCGAAGGACAAGGTGGCGTATACGTAGTGCGGGTAGACAACCTGAGCACTACCCCCGTAGAGACCGCTGCCATCGAACAGCAGCGGATGGCCCTGGAAATGCAGGCCCGCCAGACCATGGCGTACCGCTCGCCCTCCCAGGCCCTGCGCAAGGCGGCCAAGATCAAGGACAACCGCTCCCGCTTCTATTAATCTATTGCAGCCCTTTGGGCTTCTATAAAAAGCACCCCGTCGCTACGACGGGGTGTTTTTTTTGTGCCCATGATTTTGAAAGGGCGGTGCCTACCTTTGTAGCATGAATGAAGGAAACGAAATCATCAACCGTGTGGCCAACAGCGGCCTCATCACCATAGACCTCGAAACCTATCTGCCCCAGGAGGAGATCCTGACCTTCGACCTGAAGGACCACCTGTTCCGCGGGCTGATACTAAAGGAAAAAGACTTCCGGGAAGCGCTGAAGAATACCGACTGGGAAGTGTACCGCGACAAGTACGTAGCCGTCACCTGCAGCACCGATGCCATCATCCCGATGTGGGCCTTCATGCTGCCGGCCTCCTACCTGCAGCCGGTAGCGAAGGACATCTTTGTAGGCACGGCCGAAGAAATGCACAAGCACCTCTTCCTTAAAAACCTGTCCGCGCTGAAGGCCGAAGACTTTGCCGACGAGCGGGTGATCATCAAGGGATGCGGCGATCGGCCGGTAGACTCTTCGGCCTATGCCGAGGTCACCAAGCTCCTGCGCCCGGTAGCCAAGAGCATCATGTACGGAGAGGCCTGCAGCAACGTGCCGATTTTTAAAAAGAAGTAAACCGCAAACTACAAATCCCATGCGCAGACCCTTCCTTCTTTTGATCCTGCTGTTTTTCCTGGTTTCCTGCAAGAACTGCAGCCGGGACACGGCGGGTAAAGAGCCGCAGGCCGAAGAAGCGGAAGAACAGCCGGAAGAACAGCAGCTGTTACAGGCTTCTTTCCCCCGGTTCCTGGGGTTCCTTGCTGCGCAGGATCCTTCGTTTTCGGCCGGCAGGTTTGCCCTGAGCGAAGGCGGCGTTATCGATTCGCCGCCTTCCATGCCGTTAAATGAGGATCAGCTGCGGCCGTTCGCTCCTTACCTCGTTTACAGTCCCGACAGTTCGAAGGCCGTGGACCTGTACTCGTATAATTATGTGCTGGTGCAGCAGGAGGGAAAGCAGACCCTGGCGGCCGGCAATCCCGATACCGAGGCGGCCCTGGTGGATTTTAAGGCGGGCAGCCGCAAGCGGCTGTTGTTCAGCGGTCCTTCGGTCATTTATTCCGATGCACGCTGGGTCAACGGCAACGAGTTGCTGCTGGCCGGCGCCGAAGAGATCAATGCCGAACAGGTAGTGCCCAAGGTCTGGAAGCTGGACCTGGCCTCCAACTCCCTGGACGTATATGCTTATCCCGATACCATCACCGCCCACATGGATCAGTACCTCCAACAGAAGTTCTCCAAATAAAAACGGAAAGCCCCGCAGCTGCGGGGCTTTCCGTTTTATATAGAAATACCCATTACAGGGTTTGCAGCTCGGCGGAGCCTTGCTTTACCTTTTTGGGGCCCATTTCGCTGATCAGCTCGGCTACCAGGGCGGTCCAGCCGGTCTGGTGGCTGGCGCCGAGACCGCGGCCGTTGTCGCCGTGGAAGTATTCGAAGAACAATACCAGGTGCTGGTTTTCGGGCTTTTTGTAAAACCAGTTGTCGGTGCCGTTCAGGCGCCGGCCGCCTTCCCCGTCCATTTCAAACAGGCTTACTACCCGGCGGGTCAGCTCGTCGGCCACCTCGCAAAGGTTCATGTGTACCCCCGAGCCGGTGGGGCATTCCACCTGCAGGCTGTCGCCGTAGAATTGCCCGTAGCGCCGGATGGACTGGATGATCAGGAAGTTGATGGGCATCCAGACCGGGCCCCTCCAGTTGGAGTTGCCGCCGAAAATATCGGAAGTGGAGTCGCCGGGCTCGTAACGGATCGAGTAAGTGTTGCCCTGGATGTTTACGGAATAAGGGTGTTGTTCGTGCTCCTTCGACAGGGCGCGGATACCGCCGGGCGAGAGGAATTCGTTTTCGTCCAGCAGGCGCTCCAGCAGGAATACCAGGCGGTCCTGCCGCACCAGCGACAGCAGCACCTCTTCGCCGTCACCCCTTTCCTCGTTGGGCCAGAACTTGTTGTTCTTTTTGCGGTAGCCCTCGAACCAGCTGACCCGTTTTTTAAAGTCCTTCAGCTTGTCCAGCATCTTCTTTTCGATGGTGGACACGGCAAACAGGGTGGTCAGGCCCACGATCGATTTGATGCGCAGCGGCTTGGGTTCGGCCCCGGGAACGCACAGCACGTCGTAGAAGAACTTGTCTTCCTCGTTCCACAGGTGGTGTTCGTTCAGGGCTTCGGCAATGAGCACGAAGTGTTCGAAGAACTTGGTGGCCGTATCTTCAAAGGAGGCGTCGTGGATGGCGATCTCCAGGGCGATGTCCATCATGTCCAGGGCAAACGTGCCCATCCAGCTGGTGCCGTCGGCCTGCTCCAGCTGCATTTCGCTGGAGAGGGGGTAGCTGCGGTTGAACACCCCGATGTTGTCGAGGCCGAGGAAGCCGCCTTCGAAGATGTTGTTGCCGTGGCGGTCCTTGCGGTTGATCCACCAGGTGAAGTTGATCAGCAGCTTTTGGAAGATCTTTTTCAGAAAAACGATATCGCCGGTGCCCTTTTGTTTCTTTTCGATGTTGTAGATCTGCATGGCGGCCCAGGCATGGACGGGCGGGTTCACGTCGCCGAAGTTCCATTCGTAGGCCGGCAGCTGGCCGTCGGGTTTCATGTACCACTCCCGCATTACCAGCAGCAGCTGGTGCTTGGCAAAGGTGGGGTCGGCCACGGCCAGCGAAATGCACTGAAAGGCCAGGTCCCAGACCGCGTACCAGGGGTATTCCCATTTGTCGGGCATAGAAATGATGTCCTGGTTTTTCAGGTGGGGCCAGTCGTGGTTGCGCCCGTGTTTACGGCTCTGGTGCAGGGGGGTGATGCCGTCGGTGGTGGTCAGCCAGCGTTCGATATCGTAATAATAATACTGCTTGCTCCACAGCAGGCCGGCGATGGCCTGGCGGCGGATGTTGGCCTGGTCGGCGTTGACGTTTTTGGGCAGGATCGCCGTGTAAAAGTCGTCGGCTTCCTGTTTGCGGAGGGCGAAGATGTTTTCGAAGCCCCGTGCAAAGGGATTGTCCGACGGAGTGTTCGTCAGGCGGCAGTAGATCGTCTTGGTGGCGCCTTCGGCTATACGCAGCTTGTAGGCGGCGGCGAACTTGGTGCCCTGCTTCACCTCCCGCAATTCCTCGATGTTCTCACCCCTGATGATGCCATCGTGGAAGGCGTCCTTAACGAAAATGCTTTTGTTGGGAATGCCGCAGACCTTCCAGGTATTGGTTTCGTTGTTGGTGAACAGCATGTCCTTGGCCGGCTGGAAGTAGAAGTAATAATCGCCGATGCGGTTATGGGTGGCCTTCACCGAACTGTTGCTGAGCCAGGTAATGGAAGGGCGGTGGGCCAGTTTTTTGTTGGCCCAGCGGTTCGAGAACCAAAGGGTAGGCAGCACGGTAATATAGGCCGGCTGGCTGTAGCGATTGGTGATATCGATCTTGATGAAGATGTCGGTATCGGTTTGCTTGGCATAGGTCACCAGCACGTCGAAGTACTGGTTGTCGTCGAAAATGCCGGTATCGAGGAGCTCGTATTCGGGTTCCAGGGCCGTGCGCTTCCGGTTCTCGGTCCGCAGCTTATCGTAAGGGAACTCCTGCTGGGGGTATTTGTACAAATACTCCTGGTAGTAGTGCGTCGGCACGTTGTCGAGGTAATAATACAGTTCCTTCACGTCTTCGCCGTGGTTGCCTTCGCCATTGCGCAGGCCGAAGAGGCGTTCCTTCAGTATGGGGTCCTTGCCGTTCCAGAGGGAGATGGCAAAGCAAAGGTGTTGAAAGTAATCCGAGATGCCCGCCAGTCCGTCCTCGCCCCAATGGTAGGTGCGGCAGTGGGCATGGTCGAAGGGAAAGAATTGCCAGGCGTTGCCGTCCTGGCTGTAATCTTCACGCACGGTGCCCCACTGGCGTTCGCTCAGGTAAGGGCCCCATTGTACCAGAGGAACGGGTTTCGCCGCATTCACATCTAACCGTTGATGTTCAGCTGTCATGTAAGTCGTTTATAATTATCAATAGCTTCTTCTGCACAGGGTGCGGGAAGGAGTTTTCATCTTTTAGATGGGAAAAATTTTAATAATGGCAGCAAACGAGGGAAAATAAAAGTATAAAATATTGGGCCAGCATGCCCCATTTTTTCAAGCTCTTCTGTTAAAAGCCAGACCAGTAGCCATTTATAGTTGATAATAGCTACGTATTTGCGGCCTTTTTTCACCATTTTGCCTAAAGGATTTCCCCTATCAAACCCCATAAAGCTCATCAAAAGAAGTTCCTTATCCTTAGTAGCTTTACTCTTCGCTTTCTAAAACCCAAACATATGGCTGCCAAATACGGTCAGACCTGGTGGGGCCAGCAATGGCTGAAGTCGCTGGACCATATCGATTTCGACAACCGCCTGCCCCGCGGCCGCACCTATGCCAATAAGGGGGCTGTCAAGGATATAAAAGTTGAGGGGGGCACGATTAGCGCAAGGGTACAGGGTTCCCGCCCTTCGCCTTACAAAGTGACCATCAGGGTGCCGCCTTTTGACAAAAAAGAAAAGGAGGAGCTGGTGAGCCGCATCAGCAACGACCCGGTGCTGATCTCCCGCCTGCTCAACGGCGAGCTCGACCCCGCCCTCCTCGACCTGGCCGCCGGCCTCGGCATCAGCGTCTTTCCCCGCAAGTGGAGCGATTTCGATATGAACTGTTCCTGCCCCGACTGGGCGGTGCCCTGCAAGCACCTGGCGGCGGTGGTCTACAAGCTGTCCAGCGAGATCGACAACAACCCCTTCCTGGTGTTCGACCTGCACCAGCTGGACCTGGTTAAAGCGCTGAAAGGCCGAAACATCCGCATCGAAGCCGGTGCAGAAACCCGATTCCCCACGGTGGCGGAGGTGCTGGGGATAGGGGAGAAAAAGAAGGCGGCAAAGCCCACGGTCACGGAGGAAAAGGTGGAGCAAACCTTCCGGCAGTTGCATTATTCGGTCCTGCCCGACCTGCTGGAGCCCCTGGTGCGCATCCTGCCCGATACGCCGCCGTTTTACGTTCACGGCAATTTCCGGGAGCTTTATGAAAAATACCTCAAGCGGGTTTCGCGGACCGTCCAGAATATTTTTAGCGGCAAAACCGGCCTGCAAGAGCCCGAAGAGGTATTTACCCGTTCCAAAAGGAAGGCACCGCCGGAATTCCGGCTGCGCTTCGGCGATACCCTTTCCCTGCTGTACGACGAAAATTTCGAGCTGACGATCACCTGCAGCGGCGAAACGCTGACGGCAGCCCAACTGGCAGCGGCCCTGCACGAGCTTCCACCTGCCCAACTGCCCGATTACGATGCCGGCGTAGCGGCCCTCTACCACCTGCAGCTGCTGGCGCTGAACCTGCTGAACAAGGGAGCGGTGGTACCCCAACTTTTTGTGAACGCGGCGAACGACTACCGCATCCGCTGGCTGCCGGCCCTGCTGGACAGGCAGGTGCGGGAACTGCTGCAGCAGGCCGGCCCGAACATCCCGCCCGGGCTGCTAGCCTTCCGGTCGGGCAAAACGGTCAGTCCTTGCCCGGAAGAAGTCCTTTCGCTCTGCTCTTTTTTCCTGACCCATTTTATAGCGTCCTGGAGCGCGCCCGAAAAAATCGATGACATTACCGACCTGTTCTTCCGGGCCGGGCCCCAGGCGTTCAGCGGGGTGGGGGAGAAAGCCTTTCCACTGGGTATAGCTGCCTGGCTCAGCCGGCTGCACCTCACCCGTCGTCAGTACGTGCCGGTGCTGGAAATAGAGATAGCCGGCCCGGATGCCTTTGCCTTGCACCTGCAGGTGGAGGACCGGTCCGATGCCCAAAGCCTGCCGGTGCCCCTGGCCAAAGTATTGTCGCAAAAATCCTTTGACCAGCAGCGGTACGCTATCCTGCAAAGCGTCACCCTGCTGGGCAACTTTATCACGGGCCTCGACCGCTACCTGCAGTCGGGCGCCCGGGAGCCGATCGTGCTGGATCCTCCTGCCCTGGCAGCTTTCCTGTTCGACATGCTGCCGGCCATCCGCCTGCTCGACGTCCGGACCATCCTGCCCAAAGCCCTCCGGGAAATTTACCGGCCGCAGGTGTCGGTGCGGCTGACCGCCAACGCAAAGAACGAAGCCTCCGGCTTTATCCGACTGGACGACCTCCTCCAGTTCGACGCCCAGGTGGCCATCGGCGACGAGTTTTTAAGCGAAGCCGAATTCCTGAAGCTCATCAAACGTTCCAACGGCATTGTCCAGTTCCGCAACCAGTACGTGTACCTCGACCCCAAAGAGCTCCAGAAGCTGCAAAAGGCCCTCCAGCAGCCGGCAAAAATGAGCGGCGTCGAGCTGCTGCGCACCGCCCTGGCCGGCGATTTCCAGGGCGCCCCGGTGCAAATGACGGCCGAAGTGCAAGACCTGATCAAAGAACTGACCGACCAGAAGGGAACGTCCCTGCCCGCCGGACTGCAGGCCCGGCTCCGGCCCTACCAGCTAAGTGGCTTTTCGTGGATGTACCGCAACACCCGCATCGGTTTCGGCAGCCTGATCGCCGACGACATGGGACTGGGAAAAACCCTGCAGGTGATTACTACGATCCTGAAATTCAAGGAAGAAGGCTGGCTCGACCAGCAGCCCGTGCTGGTGGTGGCGCCCACCAGCCTGCTTACCAACTGGAGCCGCGAGCTGCAGCGGTTCGCTCCCTCGCTGCGCTACCGGGTATACCATGGCGGCGCCCGCAAGCTGGAAAAGGAGGAATTCGACGTGCTGCTGACCTCCTACGGGCTGGCCCGCAGCGACCTGGCGGTGCTGAAAAAGCAAAAATGGTTTGCGGTAGTGACCGACGAAGCCCAGAACATCAAGAACAACGAGGCGGCACAAACGAAGGCGGTGAAAAGCATCCCGGCCCGGACCTACATTGCCATGAGCGGCACGCCCGTGGAGAACCGCCTGAGCGAGTACTGGAGCATCATGGACTTTGCCAACCCGGGCCTGCTGGGCAACCTGCCCTCCTTCCTGAAAACCTTTGCCCGCCCCATCCAGAACGAGCACGACGAAAAGGCCCTGCAACAATTCAAAAAGATCACGGCGCCCTTCCTGCTGCGCCGCCTGAAAAAGGACAAAAGCATCATTGCCGACCTGCCCGACAAGGTAGAGCAGGACCAGTTCTGCACCCTCACCCCGGAGCAGGCGGCCCTTTACGAAACTACTCTCGACAAGGCGCTCAACGCCATCAACGAGGTCGGCGAGGAAAAGGAGCAACTGTTCAAGCGCCAGGGGCTGGTGCTGCAGATGATCATGGCACTGAAGCAGATCTGCAACCACCCGGCCCAGTTCCTGAAAAACAAAAAAGGCGGTGCGACCGATTCGGGCAAGTCCGTGCTGCTGCTGGAGCTGCTGGAGACCATCACTGCCAGCCACGAAAAGACCCTCATCTTCACCCAGTTCACTGAGATGGCAGAAATGCTTCAGGGTTTTATCCGCGAGAAATTCGGCTACGAGCCGCTGTACCTGCACGGCCAGCAAAGCCGCAAGCAGCGCGATGAGGTGGTGGAGCGTTTTCAAACGGTGCCGCATGAGCGCATTTTTATTCTCTCCCTCAAGGCCGGCGGCACGGGCCTGAACCTGACGGCGGCCCAGAACGTGATCCACTACGACCTGTGGTGGAACCCCGGCGTGGAAGCGCAGGCCACCGACCGCGCCTACCGCATCGGCCAGCAGAAGAACGTACTGGTGCACCGCTTCATCACGCAGGGCACCTTCGAGGAACGCATCAACGAAATGATCCAGAGCAAAAAGGAACTGGCGGAGCTAAGCGTCAGCGTAGGGGAGAACTGGATCGGCAATTTGAGCGGCAAGGAACTGAAAAACCTTTTCGCTTTAACCCCTGGTTAAAACCAGCCTTTACGTTTGAATACCTTCAGCATCCAGAGGGGGATCAGCAGCATGGCGCCGACGGAGAGGAAAAAGCCCCATTTGTTGTGCAGCAGCGGGATGATGTCGAAGTTCATACCGAAGATGCCGCCGATGACCGTGGCCGGCGCCAGCAGGCAGGTAACGATGGCCATCACCTTCATCACCTCGTTCATCCGCAGGTTGACGTTGTTGATATACAGATCCTGCATGCCGGTCATCATGTCGCGGTAGTTCTCGCTCAGGTCGTAGGCCTGGATGATATGGTCGTAGACGTCCTTGAAGTATTTGGTGGTGCTCTCTTCGAGCAGGTCGCTTTCGGAGCGGATGAGGCTGTTGACCAGGTCGCGGACGGGCACGATATTCCGCTTTAAGATAATGAGTTCCTTGCGCAGCTGGTTGATATGGGCGAGGGTGCGCTTGTTGCTGCTGCGGATCACTTCCTCCTCCACCTGCTCGATGCGTTCGCCCAGCTTTTCCATCACCAGGAAATAATGGTCCACGATGCCGTCGAGCATGGAATAACAAAGGTAGTCGGCGGGGCGCTGACGCACCTTGCTGTGGTACAGCCGCAGCTTGTCGCGGATGGGATTGAACACGTCCTTTTTCGGATCGTCCTGGAAGGTAATGACGGTATTGGTCGCCAGCACGATGGAGATCTGTTCCAGTTCCACGCATTCGTCCTTGCTGTTGTAGTACAGCATGTTCAGCAGGCAGTACAGCACGCGCTCCACTTCGTCCATCTTGGGCCGCTGGTGCATGCTCAGAATATCTTCGGCCAGCAGGGGGTGAATGCCGAAATGCCGGCTGACAGCTTCCACGTCGGCCTTGCGCAGGCCGTCGATGTTGATCCAGGTAATACGCGGGTTGTCTTTGAAGCGGAAGCAGCTTTCCACGTCGTGGAATTCGTATTCCTTCAGGCTTTGTGCGTCGTATTCAAATACCGTCACCACCACCTTTTCGGCGTCCGTGCGCCGGAGCGGGGTGATGGGATTGCTATGTACGATGTCCTTGGTCCGTTGGGTGCCAAACAGGGAGGAGGGTACAAAGTAGCGCAGGTATTTTTCGGGACGCATGCTCTTACAAGTTTACGAGTTTTCGGGTTTACAAGTTTACGAGTTCCTTACGGGCGCCAGCAACTCGTAAACTCGTAAACCCGTAAACTCGTAAACTCGTAAACTTTTGAAGGAACTACATTAAAGCTTTTCGAACAGTTCTCTCAGCTTCTCGCGGGTCATGATCTTTTCCCAATCCTTGCCGAGGGCGTTTTCCCAGAGGGGTTTCATGCCCATAGAAACGTTGATCATGATGTCGAACTGTTCGTCGGTCAGGCCTTTGGTGATGCCCACGGGGATGTCGATGCCGTTCTTTTCCACCATGCGTTTGAATTCGGCCACGCCTTCGGGGTAGAATTCCTGGAGGTGGTTCATGACGATGCAGTTGCCGATGCCGTGCTTGGTGCCCAGCAGGTAGCTGAGGCCGTAGCTGACGGCGTGGGCCACACCCACCTGGCTATAGGCGATGCTCATGCCGCCGGCGTAGGAAGCCATCATCAGCTTGTCATCCGATTCCTCGTCCCACTGGTCTTTATGGAGGAAGATCTCCTGGCAGAGTTCCAGGGCTTTTTCGCCGTAGCTTTTGCTGAATTCGTTCAGGTAGGTGCCCTGCAGGCTTTCAATGCAGTGGATATAGCAGTCCATACCTGTATAGAAGCGCTGGTTTTTGGGGGCGTTGGCCGTGAGCACGGGGTCGAGCACGATCTGGTTAAAAGGGGTGAAGTCGGAGTTCATGCCCAGCTTGCGGGTAGGGCCGGTGAGCACGGTGGTGCGGCTGACTTCGGCGCCGGTGCCGGCGAGGGTGGGGATGCCGGCTTTGTAGACGCCCGGTTTTTTCACCAGGTCCCAGCCCTGGTAGTCGGCGGAGGAGCCGGGGTTGGTCATCATCAGGGAGACGGCTTTGGCCAGGTCCATGGTGCTGCCGCCGCCGATGCCGATGACGCCGCTGACGTTGCCGAATTCGTCCTTGAGGCTGTTGGCCAGTTTGTCTACGTAGGTGGTTTTGGGCTCGTAGGTAACGTCGGCGAAGATCAGTTTATCGTTTCCGCGGAGGGGAACCCTATTGACAAGTGCTTTATTTTCAAAGAAATGGTCTACCAGGAACACCATGGGCCGGCCACTGATGCGGTGGGGGGCGATGATCTCGTCCACCTGGTCGAAGCTGCCACGTCCATACACCACATAATCCACCATTTTAAAGTTTCTGAATTTCATAGCGAAGCTTTCTGTTTTTTAGGTCGCAAATGTCGCTATTTTAATGATGGGGCAAGGAGGAAGTTTTTGGGTGGTATGGCAGGGAAGGCCGCAAAGACAGGCGGCCGGAAGGCGGTGAAATCACCACTCTTCCGGCCGCCGTTAACTTATTTGCCTGCAAGAAATTATTTTAATAACTCCGCTGCTTTCTTCAGATCATCAGGTGTATCGATCTCTACGCCCATATAATCGGTAACGACCATGCGCAGAGGCACACCATTTTCCAGGTAACGCAGGCATTCGACCTTTTCGGCCGCTTCCAGGGGCGTCATCGGCCAGGAGGTAAAGTCCATCAGGGCCTGGCGGCGGAAGGCATAGACGCCAATATGCTCGTAATAGGTAACAGGAGCATTTTTGTCGCGACGGTAGGGGATGACGCTGCGGCTGAAAAACAGGCTGTTCATCTTCTTGTCCACGCACACTTTTACATAATTCTCGTCGGCAATGAGTTTTTCATCCTCCAGTACCTGCATCAGCGAAGCCACCTGCACGGTGGGATCATTGAATTGCTCCAGCAGCTTTGCCAGCGGTTCGCGCCGTACAAAAGGCGTATCACCCTGGACGTTGACGATGATATCGGCATCCAGGCTGTTGGCTGCTTCGGCTATGCGGTCGGTGCCGCTTTCGTGCTCGCCGGTGCTCATGATTGCCCTGCCGCCATTCTTCTCGATATCATTATAAATAATATCACTATCCGTCACCACGTACACCTCGTCGAACAGGCCCGTTTCAACGGTGCGCAGGTAGGTGGTGGCAATCACCGTTTTATCGCCGAGGAGCTGCATCAGCTTGGCCGGGAAGCGGGTGGCGGCATACCGCGCCGGGATCAGGGCAATTTTTTTCATGGAACGAAGATAAGGGGGAGGGAGATACCTATTGCTCGGGGAGTTCCTTGAAATCGTACCCGCAATGGGCGCATTTATAGACTTTCGTCACCTCTACGGACTGGCCGTTCAGCAGCATGCTGACCAGGGCGCCGAGCTTGCATTTGTGTTCCTTGAACACCGACACGGCCTTTAGCGCATGGGCTTTACAGACCGGGCAGGGAATGCTTTTGAGGTATTGCTCTTCCGCTTCATCGAGCAGTTCCCAGGCTTTTTCGGCATGGGCATGGTGTACCATCAGCTTCATGCCCCCGAGGGCGGGACTTAACAAAGGGTCAATCGTCACTATATGTTCGTCTTTTAAATGGCAGTTGATATCCGAAGCCTGCAGCATGTTCAGGACGATATTCGCTTCTATATAATTATCAAAAGAACGCAGGGGTACAAACTCCATAGTCGCTTTTTTTCACAGTGAGCAGCTTGCCGCAAAAAAAAAAATGCCGGAACTTAAAGTTCGGCATTTCAAATAGTTATTTACCTCATCCATAAAAGAAAAAACCAGAAGGTAATTTTCGATTTATGAATAACCCCGCCCCGGCGGGGAAGGGTAGTTTACGATTTTCTGTGAAGCAATCCGGTTTCTTCCTTTCCGGTTCTCGCCTAATTTCCCATGAACCAAAGAACTAATTTCTCCTATTGGTTCAGCATCAGCGGCATTACCAGCATCAACAGCTCTTCGCCATCCTGCTGTTCGGTGGGCTTCAGGATTCCGGCGCGGGTAGAGGTGGACAGCTCCATTTTCACGTCGCTGCTGTCGGCGGCGTTCAGCATCTCGATCAGGAAGCGGGCGTTGAAGGCAATGGTCAGCTCGTCGCCGTCGTACTGGCAGGGCATGCGCTCGTTGCCCTCGAAGCTGAAGTCCACGTCCTGGGCGGCCAGCTGCAGCTCGCTGTCGTTGATGTTCAGGGCCACCTGGTTGGTGCTTTTATTGCTGAATACGCTTACCCGGCGCAGGCCGCTCTGGAAAGTAGCCTTGTCCACCACCAAACGGTAGGGGTTGTCCGCAGGGATCACCACTTTGTAGTCGGGGAAACGGGCATCGATGAGGCGACAGCTCATACGGGTGGTGCCGTGTTGCACGAACAGGTGATTGCTGTTATAATTAATAGTGATCTCGTCTTCGTTGTCGGGCAGGGCGGCCTTCAGCAGGTTCAGCGGCTTTTTGGGCACGATGAACGACTCCTGGCGGGGGCAGCTTACGTCGGTGCGCCTGTAGCGTACCAGGCGGTGGGCGTCGGTGGCCACAAACTGGATGGAGTCGGGGGTCAGCTCGAAATAGACGCCGGTCATGGCCGGGCGGAGGTCGTCGTTGCTAACGGCGAACAGGGTTTTATTGATGGCCGTTACCAGGGCGGTGGACGGCATTACAAAGGAGGTGGTGTCGTCGGCCACGGGCTCTTTGGGAAAGTTGTCGGGGTTTTCGCCCATCACCTTGTACTTTCCGTTGTTGGAGGTGATCTCTACGGCAAAGTTCTTGTCAATGGTAAACGTCAGCGGCTGGTCGGGAATGTTCTTCAGCGAGTCCAGCAGGATCTTGGCCGGGATACACACCTTGCCCGGATCCTTGGATTCCACGTCCATCTGAATGCGCATGACGGTTTCCAGATCAGTAGCCACAACGGTCAGTTTACCGTTTTCCACCTCGAACAGAAAATCCTCCAAAATAGGAAGGACGGTATTGGCATTGATGACGCCGGCAATATGTTGCAGTTGTTTTAATAACTGGGAGGAAGAAACAATAAATTTCATAAATCGTAATGCGTTTTAAAAAAATGACGGAAACGAGCGCTTCTATTAAAAATAGCCTTACATTAATTTGTAAAAACTAACTTTGAAAACTATCCCGTCGGGGGTAAATTTTTAGGCAGGGACGAAACTAAGGATTTTTAAAAAGACCTCCACTTTCGTTTGCCGAATAGTCCAAGAATAGTGTAAAACCCAGGGGTTGGAGCGGCGGCATACACGGCCTGTATTTTGAAGTAACCTTCCTTCGGAGGCAGGTGGCCCGGGCAACAGGAAAGGGGATACAAGTAAAAGAAATTCAACAGGTTTCAAAAAGAGGTTTTTACTTATGTTGGAAAAGATTTTTAAACGAACAAAGAAGAAAGAATCAGACGACAGCGAACCTGACATCCAGTTCGGGCGGTATTCCGATAATAATAAACCCCTTGCCAAGGTTGAAAAGTGGAACGAGGCCGATGCCTCCTTCAAGCAAAAGAAATTCAACGAAAGCGTGCACGCCTTCCTGGAATATTTAAAAGATGAGGAAGCCGAGAACGTGGTGCATGAGCCCAACGGCGACGGCACCGAGGGCACTTTTCACTTCTACCAGGGCTCGAAGATGGTCCGCGGCTTTTACAACCGCGAAAAGCTGCAGGCCGAGGTGACCCTGGCCATTATGCCCACGCCCAGCGTGCCGGTCATGCGCCGCCTGCTGGAAATGAACTTCAACCTCTACTACAGCCGCAGCGCCTGCAACGGCGACAAGCTGGTGATGCTCTTCGACTCGAGCATGGTGACCGCCAACCCCAGCAAGCTCTACTACGGCCTGAAAGAGCTGGCCACCAAGGCCGACAAGAACGACGACCTGCTGCTGGCCGACTTCGCCACCCTGGTGGCTACCGACGACGACCATGTGCTGGACCTGCCCGAAGAGGAAAAGAAGATCAAATACAAATACTTTCAAAAATGGATCAAGGACACCCTTTCCCTGATCGAAAGCGTGGACTCGGATAAGTTTTCCGGCGGCATCGCCTACCTGCTGCTGGCCCTGGCCTACCGGATCGACTACCTGATCGTGCCGCACGGCAAGCTGCTGGCCGAGCTGGAAAAGATCGTCGACATCTATTTTAAAAAGGACGACCGCCTGGTGACCGAAAAGAACCAGGAAATGATCGAGCTGTTCACCAAGCTCGCCACCCGGACGGAAGACCAGTTTTATCCCTTCCTGTTCCATTCGAAATACACGTTTTCCATTGTAAACCCGCAGAGCTACAAAACCATCGCCGACGCCATTTACAATGCCAACCAGAACATCAACTGGTACAAGGAGAACAAACAACCCAGGATCGCTGCCCTCATCAGCGAATACGGCATCGCCTATTGCGAGTACTCGTACAGCCTGCCCCGCCCCATTACCGATTTTTTCCATTTATTCATGATGGTTAACTACCCCGACTTTTTTACCGAGCTGGGCTTTACCAAACAATATTACGACCAGGAAAAAGAGGAGCTGAACCAGCAGGCGATCATCGAAAAGATCCAGGGCATCGAGGAGGCCTGGAAAGAAAAATATCCCGAGCTGAAATTCAAGACCGACAAGCTGAAGTTCGACAGCCTGCTGGCCTTCAACCAGTCGTTCACCACCGAAGTGGAATTCCTGAACCTGGAAACAAAATAACGAGGATGGTCAATGGCCATTGACAAATATTTTAAAAACCCGCACCTTTTTTCTATTTTTCTGTCCTTGCCGATGGGAGAGGACATGCAGTTTTCAGTCCGTAGCCCCTACCGTTAGCAGCGTATTGGCCATCACGGGCGGTGCAACCGGTGGAAAATACTCCCTGCCGTGTACCGGCAGCAATTTTGAGGAGTGAAAGTACCAGTAACCAAATCATTTCTAAATCCGCGGCTATGACCACACAGCAGATAATAGAACTTTACCGGCCGGCCATCATCCAGATCGCCACGCAGACGAGCACGGGCACCGGTTTTTACGTAAAGGAATTCGACCTCATCGCCACCAACGAACACGTGGTGGGCAAAAATGCTGAAGTGACCATAGCCGGGCGCCTCTTTGAAAAGACCATTGCCCGGGTCTGGTATATCGACAAAAAGCACGACCTGGCTTTTTTGCAGCCTCCTGCCGGCATCCAGTTGCCCGAAGTAAAGCTGGGCGAATACGATAAGCTGCACGACGGTGAGCCGATCGTGGCCATCGGCCACCCCTACGGCCTTAACTATACCGCCACCCAGGGCGTGATCTCCAAGGCGGACCGCATCCGCGAAGGTGTGCGCTACATCCAGATCGACGCGGCCATCAACCCCGGCAACAGCGGCGGCCCCCTGGTAAACAAACAGGGTGAGATCATCGGCGTCAACTCCTTTATCATCCGCGGTGGCGACAACCTGGGCTTTGCCTTACCCGTCGATTACCTGCGGCAGGCGCTGGAAATGTACAAGCCCAACTGGGGCGTGACCTCGGCCCGCTGCCATAGCTGCAACTACCTGGTGCTGCCTGAAAACATTGATTCCACCAAGTATTGCCCGTTCTGCGGTACCGAGATCAAGCTGCCCGAAATGCCCGAACAGGAGAAAAAACCGGTGGGCATCGCCAAAACGGTGGAAGAGATCCTGTCGGGACTGGGCAAGGACGTCAAGCTGGCCCGCGACGGCAACAACAACTGGAGCGTAAAAGAAGGGGGCGCCAAGATTAAGATCAACTACAATCCCGACAACTTTTTCGTTTCCGGCGACGCCTACCTCTGTCAACTGCCCTCGGACACCTCGAAGATCAAACCGCTCTACCAGTTCCTGCTGGAAGAGAACTATAAAATGGAAGGACTGGTGCTCAGCTGTGTACGGCAAAACATCGTGCTCTCCTGCATTATCTACGACCTGGACATGACCATGGAAACCGGCACCCAGATCTTCCGCTACCTCTTCCAGCGCGCCGACTTCTACGACCAGTTGCTTGAAAAAGAGTACGGGTGCCTGGAATTGTTAGAGGAGTAGTTTACGAGTTTACAGGTTTACGAGTTGAGGGGGGAAGTTCCTGGGTTGACCCGTTCACTTGTTTCGTTTTATATTTTATATTTTTACAATGGATGTGGAAGCGTATAAGAAAGTTATTGGTGCGAAGGACGTGCTGGATCATACTACCTTGAATATCACCGTCAAGGAGCTGGCAGCGGCAAAAAATGCCCCGCTGGCCGGCGAACTCCAACGAATCCTGCGGGAAAACAGGATCCCGAAGCCGGAGTCGGCGGCAAAACCGTATGACCCTTCCCCCACCTATTATAAGGTAGACCTTGCAACGGATCAGATCGAAGTTATACTGGACCTGCTCTGGTCGCTGGAAGACAGCTTTGTTTCCGAAGAAGGCCAGCCCACACCCACCTCCGCCTTCTACGCCAACCTGGCCGATAAATGGGACCAACTCGTAAACCCGTAAACTCCAAAAAGGAATCGTGCAAAAAAAGTATCTCACAAAGGAACAGGCGCTGCAGAAATTGCGGCAATACTGCGCCTACCAGGAGCGGAGCCACCTGGAAGTGCAGCAAAAGCTGCGGGAGTTGGGGGTATACCGGCAGGAACATGACGAGATCATTGCCTCCCTGATCGAAGACAATTACCTCAACGAAGAGCGTTTTGCCCTGCACTTTGCCGGCGGCAAGTTCCGCATGAAGGAGTGGGGCCGGAAAAAGATCTACTACGGCCTGCGGGAAAAGGGCGTCAGCGATTACCTCATTAACAAGGCCCTGAAAAGCCTCGACGAGGATGACTACGAACAAACCCTGGCCCGGCTGGCGGAGAAAAAATACGAATCCCTGAAGGGCGAGCAATACCTGGTGCGGAAGAAAAAGACCCAGGATTTCCTGATGCAGAAAGGTTTTGAGCCGGAACTCATCAATAAAGTGTTATCTTCCCTGTCCGAAAAATAATCGGACTGTGCATGAAATCCCGTATCAGAAAACACCTGGGGCCCCTGGTGCTCCTATCCGTACTGTGTGCTTCCCGTTCCCAGGCCCAGGATAAGGGCCCGGAAACCACGCCTACCTACCGCAACTCGCTGACCGTCACCAGCGAAAATGACAATTACACCCTTCAATTCCACGACCGGTATTATACCAACGGACTGATGATCCGCTATTCACGGGCTATCATGCCCCGTGCCGGCCGCCGGGCCTATAAAAAGGTTTGGAGCGCCGAGCTGGGACACCAAATTTTCACCCCCTACGATATCAGCCGCAGCTACCGCACCACCCTTGACCGGCCGTACACCGGCCTGCTGACTGCCAAAGGCGGCGTCACCACCGTGTCGGCAAAAGAAAACGTTTTCCGCTGGGAGGCCATGGCCGGCGTTATCGGCGCAGCGGCCCGCGGCGCCCAGGTGCAGCGCAACTACCACAAAAGCCTGAACCTGATTGAGCCGCTGGGCTGGGAAACGGGCCTGGGGACCGACTGGGCCCTGAATGCCCAGGCTGCCTGGTACCAGCACCTGGTAAAGCCCCGGGCGGTGCCGAAGTCATTTGATGGTTATTTCAACGCCCAGGCACAGGTGGGCACCACTTATACCCGTGTTTCGGGCGGCTTCCTGTTCCGGGCCGGGGCTCTCCAAAACGCAGGAGAAAGCGCCTGGTGGGATGCTCACCTGGGCACGGCTTCCGGCAAGGGCGCTAAACGCAACTACGAGCTGTTCTTCTATTTCGAGCCTACCCTTACCTGGCAGGCCTACAATGCCACCGTGCAGGGCGGCCTGTTTACCAAAGACCAGGACCCCTACACCACCGATATTCAGCCCTTTTATTACCGTCACAATTTTGGGGTGATGTTTACCCACAAGCACCTGACAGGGCAGCTGGGCTTTACCTACAAAACCAAAGAAGCCCGCACGATGATCACGCATGAGAACTACGGGACGATTGCTTTAGGGTACCGTTTTTAGGAGTTTACGGGTTTACAAGTTTAGGAGTTGTTATAGGGTTCGATGCAGGTTTTCTGGGGAAGAGTTGAGGGTTTATGAGGTAGTCCTTCTCTTTTTACATTCTACATTTTATATTTTACATTTTTCGATTTACGAGTTTCTTCGTCGATCAGGACGGCTTCGTATAGGAGTTGGCGCAGGGCAGGGCGGTCAATTTCTTTAGGGGTGAAAAAGGTTTTGATGTACACCTCCTTGCGGGTGCCCTTGTTCAGGTAGCCCGGATCGGACAGCAGGTGCCCTTTGCAGAAGCCGAATTCCACGCCCGGCTTGGTGTTTTTACCCCAGGGTACCGAGCCCGGCCAGATAAAGCAAATGCGGGAATAGCGGTAGTAAAAAGGCACGTTATACGCCAGCTTCTCCTTTACACCCGGTATGCACTCCAGGGTCAGCTCCCGCAACAGTTCTACCATAACCAGCTCTTCTTCCGGCAGATAATGAAGAAATTCGTTCACCGACTGAAAGTTGACATTCTGAAAGGGATTCATGGCAGTAAGGTAAAACGTAAACTTTTAAATAAAAACCATCCCTTTCTTAACCCCGAACTCTTCAACGAACTCGTAAACTCGTAAACTATCTTGCGGGAAGCTCCTGCCTCCGGAGCTTTACTTTACGCGAATAGGCTTTTTCGCTCAGGGTATAAAAGCCCCGGCCCGATAGGGAAAAGGTGACGGCCTCGCCCTGCATTTCCGGCAGGTAGGGAACGGAAGTATAGTCTTCCCGGAGGGCATCGCCGATGGAAGCGCCGGGCGGGCGGTGGTAATGCAACAATTCCAGGTAGGTTTTGACCAGTATGTCACGGCCGTCCGGCGACAAGGCGGCGCTGACCACGCCTTTGTACGGAAGCTCGCCCACAAGCGTCGCCGTATTCAGGACGGAAAAGCTGTAGGGATACGCCAGTTTGTAAATACGGGAAGGGTTGTCCGTTTTGGTTAGGATAAAGATGTCCCGGGTCCGGGGATCGACCAGGAAAGCTTCGGCGTTGTGGGCGCCGTCCGGGTAACGGAAACGGATGGTTTGGTACTGCTTCACCGTATCCGCGGTGGCGGAAGGTTCCTGCAGCCGGTAAAAGCTGTATTCGCTGAACTGTTTCATGTTGTCGCCGATATCGCCGATGTACAGGAAGCCGCCGGCAAGGACAAGGTCTTCCCAATCCCGGTTTTCGGCTCCCTGGAGCAACACGCTCCTGAGCACCTGGCCATCATGCTTCAGCAGGTACAGCAGGGGCGGCTGGCCACTGTCTTCCTGTACCCACAGGTTGCCGGGATAGGCCTTGCTCTCGGCTATGCCCGATGCTTCCCGGATCATCGGGTGCACCGTCACCTTCCGGGCCGGATGAAAAAACAGGCAGTATAAAAAGAAAAAGAATTCCGGAATACTCATGGTGCCTGTTCCCTGAAAAATATGCCAAAGCACGGCCTTACTTGACAAAGTGCCGCCAGTAAGGTATATTTATAGGTCAGAAGGTGCTCATTTTAACGGTTTGAAAACTTTATTTCTCATAATCATCTCATTATGTTTTGGGGTAGGCAATGGCTACGGCCAGAACCTGATCGCCAACGGCTCTTTTGAGGACCAGAACGTTTGCCTGGAATTAAGCGCCACCTGCTGCCCGGCCGCCTGGTTTTACCTGACCCACAATCCTCTTGGTTACGAATCCAATTACGTGGCCCCGTCGGCTACCGGCAGGGAACACCTGTTTTTCATTGCGGTCAACCGCGTAAACGAAAACCGGCAGTACTGGCAGACAAAGCTTTTATGCCCCCTGCAGCCGGGCCAACGTTACAAGGCAAGCGTAAAGGTGGCCGGCCGCCGCACAGAGCCGGATGCCCGGGATATCGGCTTTTACTTTACGCAGGATTTCCTGCACTCGGATGGCGATACGCTGTTGCAGCCCGCTGCCTACCTGGATTTTGCCGATGCCCGCCGCAAAAAGCTCGAAAACGGCTGGTTTTTGCTGGAAAAGGAATTTACCGCCGCCGGCGGCGAACAATTCCTGTTGCTGGGAAATTTTTCGGCCAAAAAAAATAAGGTGATCCTGCAGGAGCGAAAGGTGAGCGTGGCTTCCATCCTGGTGGATGATGTAGTGCTGGAGCCCCTGAAGGCAGGAGGCGCCTGCCCGGAGGCCGGAACGGTAAAGGACGCTCTTTACGCCGATAACCGGCGACATACCTTTCCTCCGGTGGAAGTACTCCCCAAAACCGTTATCGATACGCTGGTGATCGGCAACATCCAGTTTGCCTTCGACAGCTACAAATTGAAGGACTCTGCCATCCTACGGACGTTCCAGCCCCTGTTTGCAAATAGCGATATCACCAAAGTAAGGGTAGTAGGTTTTACGGATGATGCGGGCAGTGAATCCTACAACCAGGAGCTTTCACGTAAAAGGGCTCTTGAAATTGCTGCCCTGCTAAAGGCCATGTACGGCCTGGCCGACACGCTGCTGGAGGCCGAAGGAAAAGGTATTTCCAAAGATTTTGAAGACCGGGAAAAAAACCGGCGCGTTGAAGTATACGTTTTCCATAAGAAATAGTTTACGAGTTCCCTGCCGGCGCCAGCAACTCGTAAACCCGTAAACTTACTCAGTTGTTACTGGTCTGCACCTGCGCCTTATGCCAGCCTACGTATTGGGGGAGTTGCAGGATGGGATACATTTCTTCTTCTTCGGGGTTGTCGGGCAGCAGGTCGGTGTCCACGTAATCGATGTCCACGGAAAATGATTTTTCGCCCAGGATGGTATCCAGCACCTTGTACAGCAGCGGCAGCAGGTATTCGTTGTCTTTTACCAGCTCGTGGTTCCGCAGGTACACCCGGATACCGAGATCGGCAGGGTTGGAGCTGCCCAGCGGCAGGAACCACATGTCTTCCGTATCCAGCTCCACATCGGCCCAGCAGCTTTTAAAATGTTCGTCGACCGGCTGTTTGAAGGCCGTGATCGTCCAGCCGGACAGCCGGGGCGCCGCCCGTACCAGCTCTTCCACCTTGTCGAAATAATTCCGGTCGCCTTCGGCCGTGATGACCAGTTCCTGATCTTCGTCGGGCTGGCCCCCGATCTCGAAATAAACATTTTCTGAAAACAGGTGCAGGTGTTCCAAAAAATCTTCGAGCAACTGTTCTTTCACGTCGTCGTCCAGCGAATGCAAAAAGGTGTAGGCGGTATGGTGCTCCCGGAACCAGGTCCAGAATTCTGTGGCTGTACTCATAACGAAGTCATTTGGTTTTGGTGTTTTCCCTTATTAAATATAACACATTGGAAGGGAAAGTAAAAGGCCTTTGGCCGGTAGTTTACCGGGCGGCCCGAAGCAGGTGGGACAGGTAGCGCTCCATGTCGGCATCGGGGTTCCGGGCCAGGCCGAGGCGCACGACGATCAGCCGTTGGGAGGGAAAAATAAAGACGTTCTGTCCCCGGAACCCATCGGCGAAGTACAGGTCGGCCGGCAGTTTGGGAAACAGGCGGTCCGTGCCCCGGCCACCCCGGTTCAGCCAGAGCTGGAAGCCGTATTCCCCCTGGGGTGCCGCCGGTGCAGGCGTTACGGCCTGCTGCACCCAGCCTTCGGGCAGGATCCGTTCGTTGTTCCACAGGCCGTCGTTCAGGTACAGCAGGCCCAGGCGGGCCCAGTCGCGGGCGGAGGCAAAGCCGTAGGAGGAGCCGACATAGGTGCCCGAGGGATCGGGTTCCAGCACGGTGTGGTACATGCCCAATTTATAAAAGAGCTGCTCGTAAGGAAAAGCATGATAGGCCTGTTCGCCTACGGTTTGCCGGATGATGCGCGACAGGATATTGGAGTTGCCGCTGGAGTAGTAGAACCGGCTTCCCGGTGGTTCTTTCAGGGGATGTGCGGCCGTATAGCCGCCCATGTCCGCGCGCCGGAACAGCATACGGGTAGCGTCGGAATTGCGGCTGTATTCTTCTTCGAAGTCCAGGCCGCTGGTTTGCTGCAGCAGGTGCTTCAGGGTAATGGCGTGGCGCGGGTCGCCGGCAGCGGCCCATTCCGGCACCGGGGCCGGGTCGTCCACGGCCAGTTTCTTTTGTCCCACCAGAATGCCTGCCAGGGTGCCGGTAATGGTTTTGGTCATGCTCCAGCCGGGGAGGCGGGAATCCTTGGTAAAGCCGGGCGCATATTTTTCCGCCACCAGCCGCCCTTCGTGAATCACTACTACGGCTCTTGTATATACGGGATGTTCCGGGTCTTTCTCCACAAAAAAGCTGTCCAATGCGGCTTGCAGGGGCCGGTTTTCTGCCGGTGGGGGGGCGCCTTCGCCGGCGGGCCAGGGCAGGGAGTCGCTGGAGGGAAGGGGCGGAACGGCCATCCGGAACCGCTGTGCCCGTACTTCCTCCTCCGGCAGTTCGCTGAGGAGCGTGGCACCGAGGCCCTGGCGGTAAATGGCCTTGCGCGGGGTAAAGCCCAGCATCGTGCAGGTGACCGAACTGTCTGCATCATCTACGCGGCAGTTGAGGAGGTTCAGGGGCGCAAAGCTCAGGTCATGGGCAATGATCTCGTCCGCTTGCCGGCCGGATAAGAAGACACCGGAGCAAACCACCTTCGCCCCGAAGCCGGCGGCAATAGGGAAGGATTGCCAGCAATAACGGATGCTCCATCCCAGCAGGAGCAGCAGGACGGACACGAGCAGGTATTTAAGCGCTTTTAGTGGCTTCATGTACAGATAAATGTAAAATGCAAAATATAGAATGTAAAATGTAAAATATGGATAAGGTCATGGGGCGCGGGATTAAGGAGGCACATGCCTGTTTCCTTATTTTACATTTTATATTTTATATTCTATATTTTACATTTCCCGAAGCTTAACTTAGAGCCATGTCGTCGCTCACCTTCACTCTTGTTCAAACCGACCTTCGCTGGGAGGATAAAGAAGCCAACCGCCAGATGCTGGAGGAAAAGATCCTTTCTCTTTCCACGCCTACCCACGTGGTGGTGTTGCCCGAGATGTTCAGTACCGGCTTCAGCATGAAGCCCGCCGAACTGGCCGAGCCCATGGACGGGCCCACGGTGCGCTGGATGAAGCGGCTGGCCAATGAGCGCCGGGTGGTGCTGGCAGGCAGCCTGATCGTCGAGGAAGACAAAAAATATTATAACCGCTTTGTGTGGATGCTGCCCAACGGCCGTTACGGGCGCTACAACAAGCGGCACCTCTTTGCCTATGCCGGCGAGCACGAGCACTATACCCCCGGCAACGAGCGCTTTATCGCTTCGGTCAACGGCTGGAAGATCAACCTGATGATCTGCTACGACCTCCGCTTCCCGGTCTGGGCGCGGCAGCAGTTTCAGAAAGACGGCGACTTCGAATACGATGTGCTGGTATACGTGGCCAACTGGCCCGAGCGCCGGGCGCATGCCTGGAAGACCCTGCTGGTGGCCCGGGCCATCGAAAACCAGTGCTACGTGATCGGTGTCAACCGCGTAGGCAACGACGGCAACGGCATTTACCACAGCGGCGACTCGATGGTGGTAGGGCCCGACGGCGCCGTGCTCTACCACAAGGCCCACGACGAAGATCTCTTTACCATTACGCTGGAAAAAAGCCACCTGGACCACATTCGCGAAAAAATGCCCTTCTGGCAGGACGCGGATCCGTTCCTGATGCTGGAAGTACCGGGTAGTTTGTAAACTAAAAACCGCTCTTTATCAACTCAATCGCCTGCTCCATTTTCACATCCACGTTCTGGCGGATGGCGTTCACCGTAGGTTTGGCGGTTACCTCGGGCTGAATGCCGCGCCCGTTCTTGGGGAGGTCTTTGTCCATCACCAGCCGGAACAGCGGCAGGCGGAACCGCACCTTGGTGACGGGCAGCGTTACGTCGGGAATGACCCAGGCCGTATTGCCGTAGGCGCCGCCGCCGGTTTCTTCTCCTACCACCACCACGTTCTCCTGGTCTTTTACGATGTTCATGAACAGGGTAGAGGCCGAAAAGGTATTGCCGCCGCTCAGGATGTACACCTTGCCCGCATAATGGTTCCTTTTTTTGGGCTGGAAGTATTTCCGTTCGTAAAAGCGGAAATGAAAGTTGCCGTCGGCCTTGCGGCGCGTCATGGTCTGCAGGAAGATCCAGATCAGGAAACGGTTTTCCAGGTAGGGGCTCAGGCCGTGTCGCCGGACAGCGTAGAGCGAGTCGGCGATCTTGAAGCGGTGGTCGGAAATATAACGGGTCAGCAGGTTGGAGTTGCCCACGCTGCCGCCGCCGTTGCCGCGGAGGTCGATCACCAGGTTGGGCGTGCCGTTTTTCCGCAGCTGTTTGAAGGAGGAGCGGAAGAAGCGCCGCAGGTCGTACCCTTTGGTAAAGGTGCTCAGGTCCATTACGGCCAGGGGCAGGGTGGAGTCGAAGCGCAGGCTGCGGTTGCCTTCCAGCCGCAGCTCCCGGATCTCGCGGCGCGAGGGGCGGGGCGTAAAGGTTTTTTCGTTCTTTACCGAGGTATCCCGCACGACGGTATATTCCGATACCGCCGTGGAGCGGGGCTGGCCCAGGGTATCGATGTAGTCGACCTGGTAATGCGGTTTGCGGTTGAAGATCCAGGTGTACAGGCTGCCGAAGGCTCCGCGGTTGCTGAGTGCCTGGTATTTGTGCGACAGGTTGTAGCCATCGGACGGGATATATTGCAGCAGGCTGTCCCTGATCTCGCCGATGGGCCGGTTATCGATTGCCGTCACCACCGCTCCCCGGGTGAGCATGCTGTCTTTCTTGCTCAGGTTCAACACCACCACGGCCGTATCCTCCCAGAACTTTACCGAAAGCGGAAAGAAGCGGTTCATCTTCCGGGTGGCTTTCTCGTACTGCCGCGAGGGGCGGACCGAGGTATGGCCGCAATGGATGTTGGCGGCCACCGCGTACAGCACTTTGCGGAATTCCCGCTCGGTCATGGAGTCGGTGAGCTGCACGGCTCCACGGGCGAAAAAGACATTCATGCTGTCCCGGGGCGTATACCAGTACAGGCTGGGATGCGCCTTTTCAAGGGTGTGCTGGAACACCGCATAGTCGCGCTGCAGTTGCTGGGGGGCATACTTTTTCGTAGCGCTGAACGGCCGGGTGGCCATGCAACCGCTGAGCAGGAACAGCAGCAATATAAGTCCGGGTGCCTGTTTCATGGGAATGGGTCGTTGGTTCCGGCTGATGGCGAACGGGTTCCCCATCAGCCGGACAGAAGGTCATCAATGATTATCCTTAATAAAAGCATTCCAGCCCTGGGCGGTAATGGGATGTTTGTTGCCGCCCTTGGTGTAAATGTGCGCACCCTTTTCGGCTTCGGCCATGTAGCCGATCACGCTGATGAAGACATTGTCCTTTATCTTGTCATAATCCTCCTGACGCACGGTAAACAGCAGCTCGTAATCCTCGCCGCCGCTGAGGGCGCAGGCCGTGGGGTCCAGGTTGAACTTAAAGGCCGCCTCCCGGGTGTCGTCGTCGATGGGGATCTTTTCTTCGTACAGCACGCAGCCCAGGTTGCTGTCCTTGCACAGGTGCAGGATCTCGGAGCTGAGGCCGTCGCTGACGTCGATCATGGCAGTAGGGGTCAGGCCCACTTCCTCGAAATAATCCACCACCTCTTTGCGGGCTTCGGGTTTCAGCAGGCGGCCGATAACGTATTTCTCGCCTTCGAGGTCGGGCTGCACGCCCGGGCTTTCCTGGTAAATCCTTTTTTCCCGTTCCAGCAGGGTCAGCCCCAGGAAGGCGCCGCCCAGGTCGCCGCTCACGCACAGCAGGTCGCCCTTCTGGGCGGTGCTTCTTTTGACGTATTTATCCGGCGCCACTTCGCCGATGGCGGTGCAGGAAATGATAAATCCTTTCTGAGAGGAGGTGGTATCTCCCCCGATCAGGTCCACGCCATACTTTTCGCAGGCGGCATAAACGCCTTCATAGAATTCTTCCAGGGCTTCGAGGCTGAAGCGGTTGCTGAAAGCCAGTCCCAGCATGACCTGGGTAGGGGTGGCGTTCATGGCGTAGATATCGCTGACGTTTACGACCACGGTTTTATAGCCCAGGTGCTTCAGGGGCGTATAAGCCAGGTCAAAGTGTACGCCCTCGATCAGCAGGTCGTTGGTCAGCACGGTCTGCTTGCCGAAATGGTCGATGACGGCGGCATCGTCGCCCACACCCACCAGGGTGGAGGCATTTTGTATGTCGATATTCTGTGTCAGATGGTCAATCAGTCCAAACTCACCCAGGGAAGAAATTTCTGTACGCTCCATGAAATATAATTTACGAAATACGCTTTACGATTTACAATTTTTTTTCATCCGGAAGCCTGAAAGGCTTCACTGTGAATAGCCCCGGGTGCCAACCCGGGGTCAACGGTAGTTCGTCAACGCAACCCTAACGGGGTTGATTGTGTCCTGTACGATTTATAATAGGGTTCAAATCCGAAGGATTCTTCGGAAAGCCTTTCTGATCCCGGACTGCCTGTTGGCTGTGGGTCCCACAATCAACCCCGTTGGGGTTGTGTTCTTTATGGTATCCTTTTCCCCGGGTTGCACCCGGGGCTATTCACAGTGAAGCCCTGCGGGCTTCCCATTTTCTTATTTGTCCCTACTCTTCATTATTGATCCAATGCAGCAGGTCGTCATGGATGATGCCGTTGGTGGCGACGATCCTTGGCTGGTAGGGCGAGTAGGGGTTGCCGTCGAAGTCGGTGACCTTTCCGCCCGCTTCCTGCACGATCAGGTAACCGGCGGCGCTGTCCCAGGCGTTCAGCTTGTGTTCCCAAAAACCGTCGAAGCGGCCGCAGGCCACCCAGCACAGGTCCAGGGCGGCGGAGCCCAGGCGGCGGACCGGTATGCCCTTGCGGATGAGGCGGCTGAACACCTCCAGCGGGCCGTTGGGCTGGTCGAGGTAGGTATAGGGGAAGCCGGTCACCAGGCAGGCGTTCTCCACCTTTTCCTTTTTGCTGACGTGGATGGGCTGGTCATTCAGGGTGGCGCCGCAGCCCTTTTCGGCCAGGAAATACTCGTTCATGTACGGGTTATAAACGGCGCCCATAACCATTTTGCCGGCATGCTCCACGGCTACCGAGATGCAGCAGATGGGAATGCGGTGGGCAAAGTTGACCGTGCCGTCGATAGGATCGATGATCCATTTGTATTGGGAATCCTGGTACAGCTCGCCCGACTCTTCGGTCAGGATGGAGTGTCCCGGGTGGTTCTTTTTGATCACGTTGATGATGGCCTTTTCCGAGGCATGGTCCACTTCGGTGACCAGGTTGTTGAGGCCTTCTTTGTTGGATATCTTAAAATCCACGTCTATAAACCGCCTCATTTCGTCGGCGGCTGCCTGTACGGCTTCGAGCAGGGTTTGTTTAAGCATGCGCAAAGATAGAAAGGGGAGGGGAAAGTAGGGAAGGGGGATCCCGGAAGGAATTGCGGCGGATTTACCCCCTATATCCGGGAAATAATTAAAAAAATATACTCTTATTGGGTTGCTGGTTAGTATATTAGATTTTTATGATGGTCCGGGCATTGCCCGGAAAGGAGCGGATAAGGAATAACAGGACGGAATTAAACGGGATTTTTACAAATGAAAGTGGCATTGATCGTAGCAGGATTCTTCATTTTATCAGTAGTGGCTTTTTTTGCATGCCGGGTGCTGATCGTTAACTGGCAAAGCCGGAAGATCAACCGGTACCGGTGGGAAAGGGTACGGCCCTTGTATGAAAAGCTGGAAAGCGGGCAGGAGCTGACTTCCTGGGATGTGCTGCCCTATGCCCGCAATTTACTGACAAGGGAAACCGCTTTTCACCTCCTGAAGGAACATGGAAAAGCAGGCCTCTTTCCCAAAGAATACCTGAATATCGTAAAGGGCGCGGAAAGCAACCTGGTCAACTGGCTGGAGTTCCCGACGGAGCTGGACGCCTGCCCGGATGAAATCGAGTACGTGAAACGGGTGACCCTGGTCGATGTCAAGGGAACGTTTGTGCACTACGAGGTGTTCAAGTACCGGGTAAACGAGCCCCACTGGGCCGCCGGCGACGGCTGGATGCTGGGCGTGGTCGGACCTTATTTCGACGACAGCAAGCCCTACGACTTTCCGCATGCTACCTTCAGCAGGATCAGCAGCACCAATAATAAGGTCTCTCCCGACGAAGAGGCCAAATGGGTGCATGAGCACATTTCCTTAAGGAGCTGAATAGGTGCTTTCGAAAAATCACTTAGCCTTCCCTAAGCCTTAATTCATAGCGCCGCCAATAGCGTCCTGCTTTCTTATGCCGGTACCGGCCGATAAGCGAGCTTTGTTTTCGCGCATCAAAGGCGTTTTTGAGAAGCACACCATACTACTATTATGATTGAGGCCGCCATACCTGTAAATGAAAAACTTAGGCTGCAGGACCTTCATTCCTATCAGATCCTTGATACAGAGACGGAAAGCGATTTTGACCATTTAGCCGAACTTGCTTCGCTGATCTGCGGGTGCGATATTTCGCTGGTATCCCTGGTCGATGCCGACCGCCAGTGGTTCAAGGCCCGAAAAGGGATCAGCATTGCGGAAACACCGCGCCAGGTGTCCTTCTGCGCCCATACCATTTTGCAGGATGACGTATTTGTGGTGGAAGATGCTACCAGCGACGAGCGCTTTTCGGGCAATCCCCATGTCACCGGGGGCATCCAGGTCCGCTTTTATGCCGGCGCTCCCATCGTGTCGGAGAATGGCTATAACCTGGGTACGGTCTGCGTCATTGACAGCAAGCCCCGCAAATTGACCCAAACCCAAAGGGAAGCCCTGGCAAAACTATCCCGCCAGGCGGCCATCCTGCTGCAATTTAAAAAACAGAATGCCGTTTTGCGCCAGGCGGCTGTGGAGCAGCAGTTACTGCGTTCCAAAGCCGAACGGGTAAACGAAGAACTGGGCCGCAGCAACGAAGACCTGCAAAAGTTCGCCCACGTCATTTCCCACGACCTGAAAGAACCGGTACGTAAGGTGATGACGTTCCAGGGACGGCTGCAACAGGAGCTAAGCGGCCTGCTGAACGAGAAAACAACGCTTTACCTGTCCAAAATCGAGAACGCCTGCCAGCGCATGTACCATATGATCGACGGGGTGCTGCTGTATTCCTCGCTCAATGCCCTGGAAGCGGCAAAAGAACCGGTCGACCTTTCGGATATCCTGGATAAGGTGGAATGGGACCTCGAGTTGCTGATCGGCGAAAAGGGCGCCGTACTGGAACGCGACCCCCTGCCGGTGGTCCACGGCTCCCCGGTGCTGCTGTACCAGCTGTTTTACAACCTTGTCAGCAATTCGCTGAAGTTCGTACGGCCCGGCGTGCCGCCCCGGATCCGCATCCAGGCCGCCCCGGCCGGCAGGGGCTTTTATGAGATCAGGGTGCAGGACAACGGCATCGGCTTTGACCCGGAAATGTCCGAAAAAATATTTGAAACCTTTGCCCGCCTGCATTCGAAGGACCGGTTCGAAGGAACCGGCCTGGGCCTGTCGCTCTGCCGCAATATCGTGGAGCGGCATGGCGGCGCCATTTGGGCGGAAGGCAGGGAAGGTGAAGGCGCTGTTTTTCTGGTTACCCTTCCCGCTTAACACCTCCCGGCGGTGTAGGCGGTCCTGGCCGGTACGCCCTTTTTCTCTTTTCTCTCTTTTTCTCTTAGCGCGGGATTCGTAACCTTTGCGGCCGTGCAGATTTCCGTTGTCATAGTAAATTATAATGTAAAGTACTTCCTGGAGCAGTGCCTGTACTCGGTACGGGAGGCTGCCCGGGGCCTGCAGGTGGAGACCATCGTGATCGACAACCGGTCTACCGACGGCAGCCTGGACTACCTGCGCCCCCGGTTCCCGGAGGTCCTTTTCGTGGCCAACGACACCAATGCCGGTTTTGCCCGGGCCTGCAACCTGGGTGCCCGCAGGGCGGGGGGCCGCTTCGTTTTGTTCCTCAACCCCGATACCCTGCTGGCCGAAGATACCCTGCGCTGCTGCCTGCATTTCTTCGAAACCCATGCCGGGGCCGGCGCTGCCGGTGTAAAAATGATCGACGGCTCCGGCGCTTTTCTCAAAGAGTCGAAGCGGGCGTTTCCGTCCCCCCTCACGTCGCTGTACAAGCTCTCCGGCCTGGCGGGGCTGTTTCCCCGCTCCCCCGTGTTCAGCCGCTACTACCTCGGCCACCTCGACGAAGGACAGGACCACGCGGTAGAGGTGCTGGCCGGCGCCTTTATGATGGTGCGCCGGGAAGTGCTGGACCGGGTAGGCGGCTTTGACGAAGACTTTTTTATGTACGGCGAGGATATAGACCTCAGCTACCGCATCCGGAAAAGCGGTTTTCAAAATTATTACCTGGCCGGGACCACCATCATTCATTTCAAGGGCGAAAGCACCAAGCGGGGCAGCCTCAATTATGTGCGGGTGTTTTACGGCGCCATGAGCATTTTCGTGCGCAAGCACTACGGCGGCGCCCGGGCCGGCCTGTTCCGCCTGGTGCTGCAGGCGGCCATCTGGATGCGGGCGTCGCTGTCGGCGGCCGGCAGGGCGGCCCGGTGGATCACCCGCCCGCTGGCGGGGTGGCGCCGGCCGGCCGCCGGCCGTTCCCGCCCCTGCCTGCTGGTAGCGGCCGATGCCGCCGAATACGCCGTCCTCCAGGAATTCCTGCGGAAGTGCGGCCTGCACGACAAGGTCATTGGCCGGCTGGCCGTGACCGCTGATAGCGCCCCTGCGGCCGGTCGGCTTAGCGAGGCCGGTACCCTGGCCGGGGCCCTGGGCGCCCGGGAGCTGGTCCTGTGCGCCGGCAGCCTTTCGTACCGCCAGATCATATCCTTTGTGCTTTCGACGCCAGTCCCGCTGCGTCTGTGGTACCACCGCGCCGGCAGCGGCAGCATGGTAGGCAGCGCCTCCGGCACTTCGGCCGGGGAAACCCTGGCAGCGGAAGACCGGCCCGACCCGGCCCCCTGATCCCAGGGCCGCCCCTCATTCTGCGTTTGACATAAGTTATATTACCTTTATCCCTTGTTCGACTAATTTTAAATTACTGAATGGCAAGTATCCTGGATATTAAGATCCCTACCACGATTGCAAGGGCCCTGCGGCTCCCCTTAACTGACCCTCGCAGCCAACAGGTTCGGGTGCTGAAAAAACTGCTGAAGAAAGCCCGGTTTACCGAGTTCGGCCAGCAGTACCGTTTCGACGAGGTCCTGTTTCACCAGCAGCCGGAGAAGATGTTCCAGTCGGTAGTGCCGGTACACGACTATAATAAGATATACGATGAGTGGTGGAAGAAAACCCTGGACGGTGTGCCCGACGTCACCTGGCCGGGAAAAATTAAATACTATGCCCTGAGCTCGGGCACTTCCGAAGCCGCCAGTAAATACATTCCCGTTACCAAGGATATTTTACGCAGCAACCGCATCAACTACCTGAGCCAGCTGCTTTCCCTGATGAATTATGAAAACCTGCCCCGCAACGCCGTGACCAAAGGCGTTTTAATGCTGGGGGGTGCCACCGACCTGCAAAAGGGCAAGGCCGGCTGGTATGCCGGCGACCTGAGCGGCATATTGATGAAGAACCGGCCGTTCTGGTTCCAGACCTTTTACAAGCCCGGCGGCCGCATTGCCGCCATCCGCGACTGGAACCAGAAGCTGAACGAGATTGTCGAGAACGCCCCCGACTGGGATATCGGCTATATCGTGGGGGTGCCGGCCTGGTGCCAGATGTGCATGGAAATGATCGTGGAGCACTATAAAGTGGAAAGCATCCACGACATCTGGCCCAACCTGGGCTTCTTCGTGCACGGGGGCGTAGCCTTCGAACCGTATAAAAAAGGCTTTGAGCGCCTGCTGCGCAAGCCCATCGTATATATTGAGAACTACCTTTCCAGCGAAGGCTTTATCGGTTATAAGGACCGGCCGCAGGCCAAGGGCATGAAGCTGATCCTGAACAACAACATCTTCATGGAGTTCGTGCCGTTCAACGATCAGAACTTCGATGCCGACGGCAAGATGGTGGAGAAGCCCGACGCCCTGATGATCGACGAGGTGGAGGAAGGAAAGGAATACGCACTGCTGATGAGTACCAATGCCGGCACCTGGCGCTACCTGATCGGCGATACCCTCCGGTTCGTGGACAAGGAGCGGGCGGAGGTGGTGATCACCGGGCGCACGAAGCATTTTTTAAGCCTGGTAGGCGAACACCTGAGCGTGGAGAATATGAACCGGGCGGTGCAGATGGTCAGCGAAGAGCTGAACATTTCCATCCCGGAATTTACCGTGGTGGGTTTTCCGTACGAAAACTTTTTCGCCCACAAATGGTTCGTCGCCTGCAACGATAACATCGACGATCAGGTGCTTCGCGATAAGATCGATCACTACCTCTGCGAGCTGAACGACGACTATGCCGTGGAGCGCACCAGCGCCCTGAAGGAGGTTTTTTTGGAAAAGCTGCCCGAGGAACATTTTTTGGCATTCATGCAACGCAAGGGCAAGCTGGGCAGCCAGCATAAGTTTCCCCGGGTGCTGAAAGGAAAGATGCTGCAGGAATGGAAGGAATTCCTGGAGGAGAAAAGCAAATAAAGTTCCTGAGTTTCTGAGTTCCTGGGTTGAGTTTCAAAGGTTTCCCGTTCACTTGTTTTCCGGTTAGTTCTGAGTTTTATGCATTCCGGAGTTATAACAACTTAGGAACTCAGGAACTTATGAACTCAGGAACGAACTCGTAAACTCGTAAACTGATTATGATTGAAGCAATTGGAAAAGGGTTAACGCTTGGCTTGTTATTGAGTATATCGGTTGGACCGGTTATTTTCTCCATCATCAAGCAAAGCATTAACAACGGTGTAAAAGGCGGACTGGCGTTTATCGGCGGGGTTTCGTTGAGCGACATCACGCTGGTGGTGGCCAGTAATTTTTTTACCGAGTTGCTGACTTCTTTTAACACCCGCAAGCTGGAGATCGGCATACTGGGCAGCATTTTCCTGTTGTCGGTAGGGGTGTACTACCTGTTTTTCAAAAAGGTGAAGGTGGATGAAGAAGGGGCGCAGCTCCTGACCATCCGGAAGCGGGACTTTGTAAAGCTGTTCCTGGCCGGTTATTTCATGAACATCCTGAACCCTGCCCTGATCATTTTCTGGATCACTACTACGACGGCCTTTGTCGATCATTCCTTAAAAGAGCGGGTGTTTATTTTCAGCATTGCGCTGGGGGTATTGTTTCTCAGCGACATAGCCAAGGTGGTATTGGCAGGGAAGCTGCGCAACCGGCTTACTGTAAAGAACATCCATCTATTGAACCGCATCAACGGGTTTATCCTGATTGGTTTTGGGCTGATGCTGCTGGGAGGGTTGCTTTTTTTCCAGCATACCAGTTGGGAATAGAAAAAAGATTTGGCAGTAAGCGAAAGGCGCTTATCTTTGCGGCCCGCTAAACGAAACAGCGGTGGTTCTTTGGAAAGGTTAAAGCAGAAGTGAAAAAGAAACGTCAAAACTTGAAAAAAGATTTGGCCGGTTGAGATGAAAGCTGTTACCTTTGCACCCCGCAAACGAAAAGCGGAAGTTCTTCGAAAGTAAATTAAGGTTGAAAGTTTGGTTTGACCGAGAGGTTGAAAAAAAACTTTTGGCTGAAAATAAAAAGCCACTTATCTTTGCGCCCCCGATCACTGAAAATGATGGACCGGGTGCTCTGAAAAAGGGCAAAAGATCTTTGAAAGATTGGAAAGCAACAGCAAGTTTCTCTTAACTGAGGAACAAGCATAGGTAAATCCGAGCAAACATAATCGAGACACTAAGACTCGTTAAATACCCTTAAATGAGTATATTAATT
>NZ_JBBBEI010000060.1:0-6407 GCF_037132455.1 Huijunlia imazamoxiresistens
CAGCGGCTTTGCTTCCTATGCCTGGCAGAACGGCTCGACCGATTCGGTCTTTACCGTTACGGCTCCCGGCACCTATTCTCTCACCGCCGTGAATGGTTGTGGTTCGGTGTACCGCGATACGGTGCAGGTAACGGCGCACCCGCGTCTTTCCATCAGCCTCGGCCCGGACCGCTCCAAGTGCAACCGCGATTCGGTGCTGCTGACCGCCCCGGAAGGGTTCCTGCACTATACCTGGTCGCCGGGCGGGGAAACCGCGCCCCTGCAGGGGCGGCAGGTAAAGGTGGGGCCCCTGGAAACCACCACTTATACCGTTACCGCGGAAAAGACACCCGGATGCTTTGCCTACGATACGCTGGTGGTCCGGGTGTATACTTCGCCAGAAATCCGCCTGGGGGCCGATACCTCCATCTGCCGCAACGACTCGCTCGTCCTGGATGCGGGACCCGGCTTCGTATGGTATTCCTGGAGTCACTATACCCGGCAACCGCGGCAACTGGTGGCGGACCGGCCCGGTACCTACTGGGTCATCGCCCAGACCGCCCAGGGCTGTTTTTCCACCGATACCCTGAAGCTGCTGCAGGTGCACAACCTGCCCCGGCCGTACCTGGGACCGGATTCGATTGTTTGTTCCGGCCAGTCCCGGGTGCTGCGTACGCCGGGTACCTACCGTGCCTATAACTGGAGCACCGGCGCTGCCACCAGCACCATCAGCGTTGGGGTGGCCGGTACCTACTGGCTGTCGGTTACGGATACCAACGGCTGTCGGGCAGCGGATACAACCGTCATTCCCGCGGTGGTAATGTCGCCTGCCGGCTTCCTGGGACCCGATGCGTCCATTTGCTCCTACGGCAGCCTGGAACTGCAGGCCGGCGGGGCGTTTTCCGCCTACGCCTGGAGCACGGGTGCCGCCGGAAGCGCCATCACGGTGACACAGCCCGGCACGTACTGGCTGGAGGTAACCGACAGGGATAAGTGTACCGGCAGGGACAGCGTGATTGTCCGGCTGAAGAACTGTATGGAAGGGGTTTATGTGCCGAATGCCTTCACGCCGAATGGCGACGGGTTGAACGATGTATTCAAAGCCCTGGTTTACGGGAACGTGCGCTCGTACAGCTTCCAGGTGTATGACCGTTCGGGGAAGGTCGTGTTTCAGACCACCACCCCCGGCGCCGGCTGGAATGGGGCAAACCGGATGCAAAACCCGGGGGAAAACGTGTTCTTCTGGGTCTGCAACTACCAGTTGAACGGCAAGACGGAGCTTAAAAAAGGGACGGTGGTTTTGCTACGGTAGCGGCTGCCCTCCAAGCAGTGTAAGCTCCCTGTAGTTTAGAGCCATTCCTGGGTTGAAGTTTCAAAATTGTCGGCTTTACCGGATTTCGGCCACTTGGGTATAGAGGTCACAATTTTCTTAAATTAAAACCACTGCTCTGCAGTTGAACCAAACCTGCTGGACAGATGATGTTAGCTCTATGCTGGCGAGTTTCAGCAGCATGATCGGGTGAAATATAGTGGTGGAAGAGTAGGGGCGGGCTCTTAACACTTTTATTAACACCGGGCGGAAAAAAGCGGTAAATTTGGACTGTTCAAAGAATAAAGTTAGCTACAGTAAAAGGTTTCAGCGGATGTGCTTCTAAGTGCCGCGCTCTCCGAAGAAGCGGCCCATCGCTTGGTGGCGCTGCTGGAAAAGCAGTTGGAATCCTATTAATTTTCATTTATTTATGGTTGAGCCCTTGAAGTCCGGGAGCGGTAAGGCGTTTACGCCGCTTCCTCCTGCGGGCAAGCCGGGCCGGAAATGCAGTGATAAAAGCGGCGCTTAGCCCGGTCTAATGTATAATCCCCTGATTTTGTGAAGGTCACGGGTTGGAAAATGCGTTCAATTTTTTCAAAGGTTTCTTAAACATGGGCCTGATTATAGCTATTTATAGGCTAAATTGGGCCTCTTTTATGTCTACTACCCTTCAAAACACCATTTCCCGGGAGATCAGGGATTTCCGGGCATTCGAAGCCACGCCGGGCATCAGCGTGATCGTTCGGGCAGATGCTCCCCGTTACACCCTGGTGGCGGTAAGCAATGACTTTATCCAGGCCTCCGGCATGAAACGGGAAGAGGTCATCGGGGCCGGCCATTTTGCCGTTTTTCCCCAAAACCCCGACGATCCCCAGTTTACCGGCGAACGGAACCTGAGGGCTTCCTTTGACTACATCCTCCAAAATAAAAAGAACCACCAGATTCCCCAGCAGCGCTATGATATTCCCAACGGGGACGGCGGCTTCCGGCTGAAATACTGGAGGGTCACCAATGCCCCGATCCTGGACGATGAGGGCGGGGTGGCCTATATCGTCCATTCTGTGGTGGACATTACCGGGCAGGTACTGGCGGAGCAGAACCTGGAACGGAGGAAGGAAATGGAAAAGGCGTACAGCCTGTTTCTGAAAGCACCTGCCAGCCTGGTGATCGTAAAGGGGGAGGACCACATCATTGATTTTGCCAATGAAGCCATTCTTCATACCTGGGGAAGAACCGCAGACGTAGTGGGAATGCCGCTGCTCGAAGCCCTGCCCGAACTGGAACAGCAGGGATTCGGGGCGCTGTTCGAAGGTGTACGGAAGGGCGGCACCATCCATAGAGCCTACGGGTACCCCGTTGCGTTTGTGCGGGGCGGCAGGGAGGAGGTTCTGTATTTTGATTTTGTGCTGCAGCCTTACTATGAACAGGAAGGAGACCGGACCCCGGCTGGCGTGCTGGGGATTGCCCATGACGTTACCGAACAGGTACATTCGCGGCAGCAACTGAAAAATATTGTCGCCCTGGCCCCGGACCCGATCCTGATCCTGCGGGGGGAGGATATGGTGCTGGAAATTGCCAACCAGGCACTTTTTGAACTCTGGCAAGTAGGACCGGAAGCGCTGCACAAGCCCTTTTTGGAGATCCTGCCGGAAATGAAAGACCAGGGTTTCCTGGACCTGCTCCGAACGGTCCTGCACACTGGTGAACCGTTTTATGGCAAGGAGGAGCCCGCCGTTTTCCAGCGCGCCGGCGGCAGGTACGAAACCCGCTACCTCAACTTTTCTTACCAGCCCTACCGCGAAGCGGACGGCACCATCAGCGGGGTGCTGGTTACCGCAACCGATGTAACCGGGCAGGTGGAGGCGCGGCAAAAGCTGCAGGAAAGCGAACGCAACCTGCGCAACACCATCCTGCAGTCGCCCGTTGCCATGTGCATCTTCAGGGGACCTTCTTTTGTAGTGGGCGTGGCCAACGAACGTATGCTGGAACATTGGGGGAAAAAGGCGAAGGAGGTGCTGGCGCGGCCCATTTTTGAAGGCCTGCCCGAAATAAAGGGCCAGGGCCTGGAAGAACTGTTGCAGGGCGTGTACACCAGCGGGGAATCGTTTTCCGCCGAGGAGCGGCCCGTGCTGCTTCCACGCGAAGGGGGCCTCCGGACCGTTTACGTGAACTTTGTGTATGAACCGTTCCGCGAGGGCGACGGCACCATATCGGGCGTGATTGCGGTGGCCTACGAGGTTACCGCCCAGGTAAACGCCCGCAAGAAGCTGGAAGAAAGCGCCCAGCAGGTGCGCTCCCTGGTGGAAAGCGCGCCCTTTCCCATTGGCGTGTATACCGGGGCGGAAATGCGGATCCGGCTGGCCAACAAATCCATGATCGATGTATGGGGCAAAGGACCGGGCGTGGTGGGAAAGTGTTACCCGGACGTGTTGCCCGAGCTCGGGAACTCGGAAATTTTTGCCCAGCTGGAAGGCGTATACACCACCGGCATCCCCTTTCATGCCCGCAACCAGCGGGTGGACCTGGTGGTGGACGGCCAGCTGGGAGCCTTTTACTTCAACTATAGTTTTACCCCCCTCCATGATGCTGCCGGAAAGGTATACGGCGTGATGAATACCGCCGCGGAAATTACCGACCTGGTGACCGCCCGCCAGCAGGTGGAGCAAAGCGAACGCAACTTCCGTAACATGGTCCGGCAGGCGCCGGTGGCCATGTGCATTCTGCTGGGCCCGGACCACGTGGTGGATATTGCCAACGACCTGATGATCCGCCTGTGGGGAAAGCCGGCGGAGGAAGTGATGCACAAGCCCATTTTCGAAGGACTTCCCGATGCCCGCGAACAAGGCCTGGAGCAACTGCTGGCAGGGGTGTACCAGTCCGGCGAGCCCTTTACGGCCCATGAGCGCCCGGTGGAGCTGGTGCGGGGCGGGAAACGGGAAACGGTTTACCAGAATTTCGTGTACGAGCCCTACCGCGATTCCGACGGCAGAACACTGGGGGTGCTGGCCATATCGGTGGACGTCACCCCGCAGGTGCTGGCCCGCCGGCAGATCGAGGAAGTGGTGCGGCAGCGTACCGGCGAACTGGCAACGGCCAATGAGGCGCTGCAGCGAAGCAACGGGGAACTCCAGCGCACCAATGCCAACCTGGAAGAATTTGCCTATGCCGCCTCCCACGACATGAAAGAGCCGATCCGGAAAATCCTGTTCTATGCCGACCGGCTGAGGCTGGAACTGCAGGAGCAGCTGAAGGAAGGGCAAAGCCGGCTGTTTGAGCGCCTGGAAGGAGCGGCACAGCGGATGCGTACCCTCATCGACGACCTGCTGACCTATTCCCAGGCCACCAAAGGCCTGGCGGACCAGGAAGTGGTTTGCCTGGACAAAACCGTGCAGCTGGTACTGGAGGACCTGGAACTGGAGGTGCAGCAGAAGGGGGCCGTCCTCAGCCTGGGCGCACTGCCGGTAGTGCAGGGTAACCGGCGCCAGCTGCAACAGCTGTTCCAGAACCTGATCTCCAATGCCCTCAAATACAGCCAGCCGGGGATTGCCCCGCACATCCAGGTCTCCGCCCGGAAGGTCCGGCCGTCCGAAGTACGACCGGGAATTGCTTCCGGGCCGGACCGGTGGTACCACCTCATCGAGGTGAGGGATAACGGCATCGGCTTCGAGCAAAAGGAGGCCGGGCGGATCTTCCAGGTCTTTACCCGTCTCCCCAACCAGGGCCAGTACCGGGGCACCGGTGTGGGCCTGTCCATCGTGCAGAAGGTGGCGGAGAATCATGACGGTGCCGTTTGGGCCGAAAGCGAACCCGGCAAGGGCGCGGTCTTTACGCTCCTGCTGCCTGCCGGCTAGGGGCCGGTAGCCCAGCTAGGGGTTGCCGGTGCGGCCCTGTTCCGAAGCCGTGCCGGGCGGCACGGTTAACAGGGCGTACCCGAGGGGGTGGATGCCGGAGCCGAACCTGCGGGTGTACGCCTTGGTGAATTCCGCCCCGAAGTACAGGATCAGCGAAGAGTAGTACACCCATACCAGCAGGACCACCAGCGAGCCGGCAGCGCCATAGGTATTTCCGAAATCGCTGGTGCTGATATAAAAGGAGATCCCAAACCGGCCCACCATAAAAAGGATGGCGGTCACAATAGCGCCCGGCCATACATCCCGCCACTTCAGCCGAGCGGCCGGTAAGATTTTGAAGATCACGGCAAACAGGCAGGCTGCCAGCAACAAGGTAAAGGCCTGGCTGGCCACATATACCAGCACCGCGCCCAGCCCGGGGATCAGGGCGCTCAGCTTTTTGCCGATGCCTTCCATGATAGCGGAAATAGCCAGGGAAACCAGCAGCAGGAAGCCGACGCCGGCAATAATGCCAAAGGCAAGCAAGCGGTTTTTCAGCAGCCTCCGCCAGCTACTGCCGGGCTTTATTTTCAGGTGCCAGATGGTATTGATGGAATCCTGGATTTCCGAAAAGACCGAGGTGGCACCCACCAGCAGGGTAATGATGCCGATCCCCGCGGCCGCGCCACCGCCTTTGCTGGCGAAAGCTGTTTTGATCAGCTGTTGCAGCTGTTGGGCAGCGTCCGGTCCTACCAGGTCCTGGATCTGGGGGTACAGGGAACCTTCCACCGCCTGGCGGCCCAGGAAGATCCCGGCCAGGAAAATAGCCACCAGCAGCATGGGACCCAGGGAAAAGAGGGTGAAATAAGCCAGTGAGCCACCCAGTTTGGCCACTTTATCCTCGGAAAAGCCGGTAAAAGCATCTTTCAGCACACTCCAGAAACCTTTGAGGGAAAACGATCTCATGCTTTATTTACTAAGCGGGAAAACAATTATCATGCATAACTTACTATAGCCTGTGCCTGCGGGGCGCTTCGGGCCCCAAGCGGGCGCCATGCAGGGCAGTTTTTGAAAGCTGGCCTTGCCGAGCAAGAAAAAATATTTTAGAAAAAATCTTCCTTCGGTGTTTCCCTTCTTCCATGATTGCCGGATTATCCTAATACAAAGCGCGAATGAAACGGCACACGAAACGAAGAATCAAAGAACACCAGGATAGAAAATAATTAAATCAGCCATTTCGCTCCCAGACGTCTGCATCGATCGATCCTCTTGCTGCACCACCACTCCCG
>NZ_JBBBEI010000061.1:0-6064 GCF_037132455.1 Huijunlia imazamoxiresistens
GTAATTGGCTATACGGATGTGATCCAGGTGTTCTTCCTGATCCTGGGAGGTTTGGCTACTACGTATTTAGCCCTCAATCTGGTGGCCGAACACAACGGCCAGAATGGCGTGCTGGCGGGCTTTCATTTATTGCAGGAAAAGGCCGACGACCATTTTCACATGATCCTGGACCAGGGCAATGAGAACTATGCCGACCTGCCCGGCCTGACCGTTTTATTGGGTGGGATGTGGATCGTGAACCTGAACTACTGGGGCTGCAACCAGTACATTACGCAGAGAGCCCTGGGCGCCGACCTGAAAACGGCCCGCGGCGGGATTCTGTTCGCCGCTTTTCTGAAATTGCTGATGCCCCTGATCGTGGTGATTCCCGGCATTGCGGCCTACGTATTATTCAAGCAGGATGTATTCAGTACGCAAATGATGCAGGGAGGGGAGATCAACCCGGATAAAGCCTATCCTGTGCTGCTGAACCTGCTGCCTGCCGGCCTCAAAGGCCTGGCCTTTGCCGCCCTGACTGCTGCGGTGGTCGCTTCGCTGGCCGGCAAGTGCAACTCCATCTCGACCATCTTTACCCTGGATGTCTATAAAAAGAAATTGAATCCCGGAGCGGATGACCAAAAGCTGGTGTGGATCGGCCGTGCCACTGTGGTGGTGGCGATGGTGCTGGCCCTGATGGTAGCGCCCTTTATGGGCATCGACAAAAAGGGGGGCTTCCAGTATATCCAGGAATACACCGGCTTTGTATCACCGGGCATCTTTGCCATGTTTATCCTCGGCTTCTTTTGGAAAAAGGCCACTTCCAACGCCGCCCTCTTTGCCACCATCGGCGGTTTCGTACTGTCGCTGGCGCTCAAGTTCCTGCCGAAAGTGGCCGACCTGTCGGGGCTGTTCTCCAGGGGCTATGCCGTCCGCAATGCCGAAGGCGTTTACGAGATCCCCTTCCTGGACCGCATGGGCATTGTATTCGTACTCTGCCTGGCCGGTATGGGCATCATCAGCATTATCGAACACCTCAATGGACGGGAGCCCAGGGGCCTGGAGGTGGACCGCCGCCTGTTCCGGCCCTCGCCCTCCTTTGCCGCAGGCTCGCTGATCATCTGTGGCATCCTGGCGGCCCTCTACACCATTTATTGGTAGGCAAAGGGAACAAAACGAATTTCCGATGTACATTTCATAACAAGCAAGCATGTCGCCCCTGGTTTCCACCCGGGGCTTTTTTATGATGATCCAGCGGTGGGATGCCCGTCTTTCCGGCGCAGGGAAAATAAGAGACGATTTGCTGAAATTTAGACGGGCAGCGCCTTCGGCATTTCCATGCGAATCATTTTCTTCGCCTGGCGGATACCCCAAAAACGTTTGCCAGAATGATCAATCCTATACGCCTGTTTTTGCTCCTGCTCCTTTTCCCGTTCGTTCTTTTTGCTGCCGATATACAGCTGGTACGGCTGAAGGTGGAATATGCCGAAACGCCCTTGGGTATGGATGTGGCCCGTCCCCGTTTCAGCTGGCAGCTACAGGCCTCCGCCGGCCAGCGCGGAGCCAGGCAAACGGCTTACCAGGTGGTGGTCACGGATATTGGTGGCAAAACCGTTTGGAATTCCGGCAAAAAATCCCAGGGCGTTTCGCTGAACATTCCCTATGCCGGCAGGCCCCTGCAGCCCCGTACCCGCTACCGGTGGACCGTAACCGTATGGGACCAGGACCGCCTGCAGCATACGGCCGCTTCCTGGTTTGAAACAGGGCTGATGAATGAAAATATCACCGCCTGGAGCGGCGCCCGCTGGATCGGCGGGGGAGACGAAGACCTGGTGCTGTATCCCGACTACCTGCCGGTATTCCGGATCTCGGGTTCGGTTCAGTTGGCCGCCGGCAGCACCCGGGCCGGCTTCATTTACGGGGCCAACGACCCCCGGCTGATGGACCGGGATAAAAACCTCTTTCACCTGGAAAATAAAAAGGACAGTTCCTTTATCCTGGTGGAGCTGGACATCGCCCCGCTGGCTTCAGGAGCCCCCGCCCAACTGCACGTCTACCGGGCCGGGTACCGGCCGGGCGATAAAAAAGACAGTCCCTTAAAAAGTTTCCCTGTACCGGCCACCCTTGTCAACGAACGGAACAAATACGAAAAGCATACGATATCCCTTTCTTCCGTCATGGGACATACGCAGTTTTTCATCGACGGGGAGCAGCGGGAGCAGGCCGTCGGCGATATGGGGCTCAACCCTGTGGGCCAGGGCGGCGACTTTATCGCTTTCCCGGTGGTGGGAAGCATCGGCTTCCGCGTACCTGCAGGCCAGGCTGCCACTTTTTCCGGCCTCCGGGTCCGGAATTTCCGCAGCCCGTCGAATGTGTTGTTTTCGGCCCATGCCGATCCCGTACAACTAAAGGCAGGGAATAAGGAAGGGATATTGCTGATCCATCCCCAGCGGAATGCGACGCCGATGCTGCGGACCACCTTTTCCACGGCGGCTTCCGCCATTGCCAGGGCCCGCCTGTATGTGACGGCCCGCGGCATTTACGAGATATACCTGAATGGCAAACGGATCGGGAACGACTATTTTAATCCCGGCGCCACCCAATACAACAAAACCCATTGTTACCAGACCTACGACGTGACCGGTGAGATAGTGCGTGGCAAAAATGCGCTGGGCGCCTTAATGGCCGAAGGCTGGTGGAGCGGGGGCAGCACCTATATGGGCGAGTTCTGGAATTTTTTTGGCGACCGGCAGTCCCTGCTGGCCAAGCTGGTCATCACCTATGCGGACGGAAAAGAAGACGTGGTCGTTACCGACCCTGCCCGCTGGAAGTATTTCAACAACGGCCCGGTCGTCTACGGCAGCTTCTTCCAGGGCGAGGTCTACGACGCTACCAAAGAAGCCCTCGTTAAAAACTGGGCGTCTGCCGCTTATAACGACTCGGCCTGGAAAAGGGCCGTGGAGGTGGACCTCCAAGGGCATATCAGTCTCGATGAACGCAACAAGTCGGTGAACATGCCCCTGGTGGACGACTACAGCGGCCTGTCGCTGACCGGGCAGTTTGGCGATGACGCGGTTCGGAAGGTCAAGGAGCTGGCGGCGGTGGGCGTGGAGGAGGTGCGGCCCGGCGTATTTATCTACGACATGGGCCAGAATATGGCGGGTGTGCCGAAGATCCGCCTGAACGGAAGGACGCCCGGCCAAAAGATCACCCTGCGCTTTGCCGAAGTGAAATACCCCGACCTGCCCGAATACAGGGAGCACAAAGGGATGATCATGCTGGAGAACATCCGGGCGGCTATGGCCCAGGACATCTATATCACAAAAGGCGGCGAAGAAACCATCCATCCCCGGTTTACCTACCACGGCTACCGCTTTGTGGAAATAACCGGCATCGACAGGGCATTGCCGCTGGCAGACGTGAAAGGAGAGGTACTCAGCTCGGTACACCATACAGCGTCGCAGTACGAGACCTCCAATCCGAAAGTCAATAAACTCTGGGAAAACAGCACCTGGTCCACCTATGCCAATTTTCTGTCCCTGCCTACCGATTGCCCGCAGCGCAACGAGCGGCTGGGATGGAGCGGCGATATCTCCGTTTTTGCCCGCACGGCCACCTACCTGGCCACCGTACCCCAGTTCCTGAGAAGGCATATGCGGGCCATGCGGGACGTGCAGCGCGAAGACGGCCGTTTTTCGGACGTGGCGCCCCTGGGCGGCGGCTTTGGCGGCGTGCTCTGGGGCAGCGCCGGCATCACCGTGGCCTGGGAAAGCTTTTTGCAATACGGCGACAAGGACCTGCTGGCGGAGCATTACGGTGCCATGAAACGCTACATCGAATTTATGAAAGGGAACATCGACCCGGCGACGAAGGTGCTGGATGAACAGGACCGCCAAAAATGGTCGAGCCTGGGCGACTGGCTCAGCCCCGAATACGACAAAACGGAAAAGGCCCTGCTCTGGGAAGCCTACTTTATTTACGACCTGGAGCAAATGCAAAAAATCGCCTTGGTGCTCGGGAAGGGGGAGGAGGCGCAGGCCTTTGACCAATTGCGTGCCGAACGGAAAGCGTTTTTCAACCGTACCTATTTCGACACCACTACCGGCAAAACCGTTTTCAGGGGAAAGCCGGTCGATACCCAGGCGTCTTACGCCCTTCCGCTGGCGTTCGGTTTATTCGAGGAACGCAGCCGGCCGAAGGCCGCAAAAAGCTTTGCGGCCACCATTACCCGGGAAAACAAAGCCGATAATGGCGTGGTCTGTCCTCCCTATTCGCTGATGACCGGCTTTATCGGTACGGCCTGGATCTCAAAGGCCCTGTCGGATAATGGCTATTCCGATATCGCGTATCGCCTGCTGCAGCAAACGGCTTATCCCTCCTGGCTGTATTCGGTGGAGCAGGGCGCCACCACCATCTGGGAGCGATTGAACTCGTATACCCATACCAGCGGCTTTGGCGGCAACAACCGGATGAACTCCTTCAACCATTATTCCTTTGGGGCGGTAGGGGCCTGGATGTACGACCATTCCCTGGGCATCCAGCGGGACGAACGCAGTCCCGGTTTCGGGCATTTTATCCTGGCGCCCGAGCCCGATCCCACCGGCAAGATGACCCATGCCAAAGGGCATTATGAATCGATGTACGGGCGTATCGAAAGCGGTTGGGAACGAGTGGGGGCCGGCTGCCGGTTCCGTTTCGCCGTGCCGGCCAACACCACCGCAACGGTCTCTCTTCCGGCCCGGGACGAAAGGTCGGTTACCGAAGGCGGCCTGCCGGCGGCACGCGCCAAAGGCGTTCGTTTTTTGAAAATGGAAGACGGTAAAGCCGTGTACGAAGTGGGGGCAGGTGTATATAATTTCGCTTCCCTGTTGCCCTATTAAAGCGCCGGGAAGCTTTGTGGAAATTCCGGGCCGGACCGGTATGCATATGGAGCTTTTTAGTTATATTGCTGCACGCACCATCTAAAACCAAAACTGCCGTCCGCCATTCCAAACTGTCAGCCCGCTTCATCGCTACTTTTTACTTTTTATCCATACAATCAACACGAACGTACAAAAATGAACAACCAGTCATTGAACTTCCAGGCAGACCTTTTCGCCAGCTATTCCACGCTATTTGTAAAATTTGTCGCCCTGATCATCCTGATCTATGCCCTGGTCATCGTGGTCAATTTTTTCCGGGATAAATACATCAACAAAACGGAAACGGCGCACCGCGAGGATATCCTCGGACTTTTGTCCCTGCTGAACAAGCTCCTGTTCTTTTCCGGTTTCGGGTTTGTCGTGGCCAATATCTTCCAGGTGGTCCTGAACGAGATCACCCGGGATTCCGGCCCCCAAATGAGCTTCCATGGAAAGTGGGATTACCTGACCTTCGGCATCATCCTGATCTTTATGGGCAGCGGGTTAAAATATGGCAAGAAGGTGATCCTGAAAGAAAGGACCGCATAAGCCTAATTGCAGCATCTGCTTTGCATTCGCTTACCGCTTTTATTTGCCTGCGTACCAGATTCTTCGCTACGCTGCCAATGACAAGTAGGGCGAAGCTCTACTTTAAGACTGTCATGCCGAACGCAGTGAGGCATCCCCTCGGGGCACGAAAAGTCTTTTTCTGAGACAGTAAAGCCCTCCTTCGAATAGAGGCAGCTTTTCTATCCCGAGGGGATGCCTCACTGCGTTCGGCATGACAGCCTTAAAGGTTGTCATCAGGCTTAGGATTGTTGCTCCGGTCGGGCAACTTTTTTACGCCTGCAAAGCGGGAAACCTTCTACTATATCAATTTCCCCCCAAATTCAAGGAATATCCCCCCTTTTTACTCACCCTTGGCGGAATACCTTGCACCGAAAAGGATTTCCTGAATTTAAACACAGTAATAAACGGCTTTCCATGAAAAAGAATTTTCTGATCTTATCGCTGCTGGCGGCTACCTGGCTTCCCCCGGCCCGGGCCCAACAGCAGCCGGTGCCGGCTTCACCGGGCACAAAAACCGGCACGTTTGCCGCCGGCAATAAAGAATTTGTCCTCAACGGCAAGCCCTTCGTCATCCGTGCCGCCGAACTGCACTACCCCCGCATTCCCCGCGAATACTG
>NZ_JBBBEI010000062.1:0-5996 GCF_037132455.1 Huijunlia imazamoxiresistens
CAGCGGCTTTGCTTCCTATGCCTGGCAGAACGGCTCGACCGATTCGGTCTTTACCGTTACGGCTCCCGGCACCTATTTTCTTACCGCCGTGAATGGTTGTGGTTCGGTGTATCGCGATACGGTGCAGGTAACGGCGCAGCCGCCCCTCTCCCTCAGCCTCGGCGCGGACCGCTCCAAGTGCAACCGCGATTCGGTGCTGCTGACCGCCCCGGAAGGGTTCCTGCGCTATACCTGGTCGCCGGGCGGGGAAACCGCGCCCCTGCAGGGGCGACAGGTAAAGGTGGGCCCCTTGGAAACCACCACTTATACCCTTACCGCGGAAAAGACGCCCGGGTGCTTTGCCTACGATACGCTGGTGGTCCGGGTGTATACTTCGCCGGAGATCCGCCTGGGCCCCGATACCTCCATCTGCCGCAACGACTCGCTCGTCCTGGATGCGGGACCCGGCTTCGTATGGTATTCCTGGAGTCACTATACCCGGCAACCGCGGCAACTGGTGGCGGACCGGCCCGGTACCTACTGGGTCATTGCCCAGACCGCCCAGGGCTGTTTTTCCACCGATACCCTGAAGCTGCTGAAGGTGCACAACCTGCCCCAGCCGTACCTGGGACCGGATTCGATTGTTTGTTCCGGCCAGTCCCGGGTACTGCGTACCCCGGGTACCTACCGTGCCTATAACTGGAGCACTGGCGCTGCCACCAGCACCATCACCGTTGGGGTGGCCGGTACCTACTGGCTGTCGGTTACGGATACCAACGGCTGCCGGGCAGCGGATACCACCATCATTCCCGCGGTGGTAGTGTCGCCTGCCGGCTTCCTGGGGCCCGATGCGTCCATTTGTTCCTACGGCAGCCTGGAACTGCAGGCCGGCGGGGCGTTTTCTGCCTATGCCTGGAACACGGGTGCTGCCGGAAGCGCCATCACAGTGACACAGCCCGGCACGTACTGGCTGGAGGTAACCGACAGGGATAACTGTACCGGCAGGGACAGCGTGATTGTCCGGCTGAAGAACTGCATGGAAGGGGTTTATGTGCCGAATGCCTTTACGCCGAATGGCGACGGGTTGAACGATGTATTTAAAGCCCTGGTTTACGGAAACGTGCGCTCGTACAGCTTCCAGGTGTATGACCGGTCGGGGAAGGTTGTTTTTCAGACTACCACCCCCGGCACCGGCTGGAATGGGGCTTACCGGGGGCCAAACCCGGGGAACAACGTGTTCTTCTGGGTCTGCAGCTACGAGTTAAACGGCAAGATGGAGCACCAAAAAGGGACGGTGGTTTTGCTACCGTAGCTGCTGCCCGCCAGGCAGGCCTATTGCCTTTTACAGCAGGCCCAAAGACCTTTAATAATTTTGCGACTTTAATTATTTAAACCAAATACTAATTGCATCATGAGAAAAATTACAAGTGCACTTCTATGTGTATCATTTTTGTTTACCGCCTGTGATCGGACGTATAAGTATATTGAGGTAGTAAGTAAAGAAGGGACTTTCGGCGGAACAGAAACAAAAGAGGATTCAAAACCTATTTCTGCCGCCAACGATTCTATCGCTTATTTGAAGGCCTATCAGAATTTTTGCATTTCGATGAAGGTAAGCAAGGAAATGCGAGAAAAGTACAGTAACATTTACTCTACTACTCCTGTAAAATTCATGTTGTTAAATGACAAGGGAGTTGATATTACAAACGCAATTTCGTTTGCGAATAAGAGTGAAAGGGAAAAGGAAGTTGAGGCCTCTGTTTTTAAATTGTCAAGTGAACTTCCTGAGACAGAAACTAAAGAGGTTGTAAAAGTAGACTCAGTCAAGGTCAAAGAGCTGAGCAAATTCTTTAGGCAAAAGAAGGATGAGTTTTCTGCGGATGGTAAAACTTGGTATGAGCCAAAATCGGCCCCGCAGTACACGAACAGGAACGGGTTATATTGTTACTTCAACACAATAAATGGAGTTCCCAGCACCTTACGGTTTCGACTTCAGTATTTTGCTGACGACTGGCTGTTTTTCAGTAAAGTCCAATTTTCAATTGATGGAAAGGCTTATGAATTTGTGCCTTTGAAAACCGAAACTGATAATGGGGACGGTGACATCTGGGAATGGTTTGATGAAGCCGTAACAGCTTCTGATAAAGAATTGATCAATGCTTTGGCAAATGCCAAAAGTGCCAAAATGAAATTAATCGGGCACCAGTATTATGATATTAAGGTTATTTCCAAAGACCAGATAGCCAATATTAAAAGAGCCTTAGAGCTTTATCAAGCGCTTGGTGGACAATTGTGATATACAAAAAAGATGATTAAATATGAAAAAAGTATTATCCTTCTTCTTGGCTGCCAGTCTTATTGCCTGTGATAGCCCTAATGAAGACAAAGCAATAGGTAAGGGAACAATTACGGCAATGGCTGATGGTACTTATATAGGGAAGGTTAACCTATGGTCCTCCTCTAAAAGTCCTGATAAAACGATTAATGCCGCTCTGCCAGACAATACAGACGTTGATATTTTAGATATAAACGGGGATTATTTTTTTGTTCGGAATTCATTAAATCACAAGGAATATGGCTTTTGTAATAAGGCCTTTGTAACAGAAGTTCAATTCCATAATTAATAATGGGTACTTCCAAAAACTCTCTGAAAGTAGGGTAAAATCTGCATGATGAGTTATCTTTAAGCGGCAAAAACGATCAGATGGCAAAAAAGCAATCAGGCTTATTCGACGAAGAATTCAAATTGAACCGCATTAGCCAACTGGGCGATCCCCTTGAAAAGCTCGATGCCTGCATTGACTGGAAGATCTTCCGCCCTATTCTGAACAAGGCGTTGGAAAAAGAGCCTAAAGGCCCGGGCGGCCGTCCTCCCTTTGATTATGTGCTGATGTTCAAGATACTCATCTTACAGGAGTACTTCGGCCTTTCCGATGAACAAATGGAATTCCAGATTACCGATCGCTTTTCCTTCATGCGCTTTCTGGGCCTACGTACCTGCTCCAAAGTTCCCGACCAGAATACCATCTGGCATTTCCGGAAACAGTTGAAAAAAGACGATACGGTAAGAAAGCTCTTTGAGCGCTTTCATAAGGAACTGAAGAATAAGAATCTCATTGTTAACAAAGGCAAGATCATCGATGCTTCCATCGTAGAAGTGCCGGTACAAAGAAACAGCCGGGAAGAAAACGACCAGGTAAAGGGCGGAGACATACCGGAAGAATGGGATGAGAAGAAAAGAAGCCATAAGGACACCGATGCCCGCTGGGTGAAAAAGGGCAATGAGAACTATTTCGGCTACAAAAACCATGTGAAGGTGGATGCCAAAAAGAAGTTTGTGGATGACTATGGGGTCAGCGATGCGGCGGTGCATGACTCTGTAAAGGGTGCGGACCTGCTCAGTAAAAAGGATGAGGACCAGACCCTGCATGCCGACAGTGCCTATACGGGAGAAACCTTTGAGAAGGCTGTAGAAGCGGCTGGCATGATCAACAAGATCCATGAGAAAGGATACCGGGATCATCCCTTAACCCCAAAGCAGAAAAGGAGCAATCGGGCCAAAAGCAGGGTGCGGGTACGGGTAGAACTTGTCTTCGGCTTTTTACACCAGGCCACCGGCGGGGTGCTCATCCGCACTATCGGCAGGGCAAGGGCTGAGGTGAAGATCGGATTGATGAACCTGACCTATCATTTGTTTCGCTACACTCTGTATTCAAAACCTAAAAGGGCGTAGTGTGCCCGGTCGTGTCCAGTGATGGACACTTCACGGGAAATGCCCTGAAAAAGGGCGAAAACCAAGGGGGAAAAGTGCCTTTTCGGCAGAAAAATCCTTCATCAGCAATCAAACTTTTTTCTCTCTAAAAAGTAGCTTCTGAAAATTTAGTTTTTAGAAGTACCCTAATGTTTATTTAATTGAGTTATTAGTATGAATACGGCTAAAGTTAGAATTGACCATACTCAAATTGGAAAGGACTTAAAGGAGCATCTAAATATTGATGGTAATAAACGAATATTATTTTCAGGACCGTTTGGCACTGGAAAATCAACGTTTCTAAGAGAGTTCTTTTCTGAAGATAAAAATAATTTTTTTACTCTAACACTTAATCCAATTAACTATTCAATAGCTTCAAATGAAGATGTTTTTGAATGGGTTAAATATGATCTGCTTATAGAATTAATCAATAATCATGCAAGCGAACTTGACTTAACAAAAGAGGAGTTTCCTACTTTGCTTATAAGCCAGTTTTTTATTTTAGAGAGGTTCAAAATGGGGAGCAATTTCAATTCTACAGCTTCAACATTTTATCCTCTGCTTGGAATTTCCGAAAAAATAGGAAAGCCCATTATTGAAGTTCTAAAGTTGATAGAGGAGTTTAATGCGTATAGGGATAAGAAAGAATTTGACGAAGGCAAGTTAATACATAATTATATTAAGGCTTTAAAAGCTTTGTCTGGATCACCTTATGAGAAGGATGCGATATCTGCGATTATTTCTTCTTTGATTGATCGGCTAAAGAAGAAAGTGAAAAAAGAAAAGGTTGAATCTGTATTAATTATTGATGATTTAGACAGGCTTGATCCAGATCACATGTTTAGATTGTTTAATATATTTAGTTCACATTACGATATTAACGACAATAATAAATTTGGCTTTAATAAAGTAATTTTTGTTTGTGATGTAGAAAATATTCGAAATATTTTCCATTACAGATATGGAACTGATGTAGACTTTAATGGCTATATAGATAAATTTTATTCAAGGGAGGTTTTTCACTTTAATAATCGAAGACTTATTAAAGATTTTATTAAAGAAGTTGTCCCTTCTCTTCCTTATAATTCTGAGGAGTTTAGGAAGTTATATCCGTTAGGGGTTAGAGACCTTTTCTATCAATCACTTGAGTTGATTTTGCAGTCATTGATTGATATTAGGGCTTTAAATCTAAGAATGCTGGTTCAGTATCATGTAATTAAAATACCTACATATTCCTTTTCTGTAAGAGAAGTTCATGATGAATTATTGGTCCAAAACTATCCGGCAGTAGTTATTTTTGAATTATTGAAAGGTTTTTATCCATCATATGAAGTCGTAGGAATAAAGTTGAAGCAGTTAGCTGAAAGTTTTAACAAAGGACTTATCGCAACAACAAAGCAGAATATTTCTGACTTAGAAAATGTAGAGAGGGCTATTGCTAGTTATTGTTTGCCATTTTTGATTGCACGAAAACAAGCGTTCGATAATGATACTATGTATGAGCTTACTAAATCTATCGGTAAGCATAGATTTGTTACAAAAGATCAGTGCGTATTACATTATCGCTATCACTTTAAGGAGAATCGAAGATTTGAGTATATTTTATGGGTAGATAAAATAACGTCTGTTGCGGACGAGGAATTAGAAGAGACGATAAATATGTTTGAATTGTTATATAGTTGTTTTACGGCCTGTCGAAACCTTAAAATTTTTTAGTTTTTATTTTGATGAAGCCAAACTCTCCTAATAAGTTGTTTTTAAGTTGATGGGGTGTTCTATTTAATGCTAAATGCTTATGGCAGTACATGATATTTTTTCTAAAAGAGGGGAACTGGGTAAAGAACTTGAAATTTATGTTTATGATTCGTTACCAAATAAGTTAAGAGTTCAAATACATCATATTCTTAGGCAAACAATTGGAAATGATAATTATTCCAGCCGTTTAGTGAAGGAGATATATAAAAAAAATACAAAATATTCTTAAAAAGGAATATGGTGTTTTTCATTTAGGCGTACAAGGAGATGCTCAAGTTGATGTATTAAACTTTTTATTACATTCTATAGATGTAAAACAAACTTTGGATGTTATTGAGCTTTGTTTTCAGGTAATTAATACAGTTATTAGAAATAACTGGAGGTATTCTGATAATGTAGCGGTTGAAATGAAGCCTGATGAAGCTATAGAAGAGCTATACTCGGTAAGGGGTAAAATTGTGAGTTGAGCGGGCATAAAAAAAAGAGGGGCAATTTTGTAGTGCTAACAACA
>NZ_JBBBEI010000063.1:0-5687 GCF_037132455.1 Huijunlia imazamoxiresistens
ACAGAGAAGTTAAGCCCCTTCTGGCCGATGGTACTGCATTTAGTTGCGGGAGAGTAGGTAGCTGCCATATTTATTCACACAAAAGCCTTTTCTTCGGAAGAGGCTTTTGTCGTTTAGGGCCTTTTTGGCGTTAAGCCCAACTTTGCTGAACTCTTTGTGCCTTTGGGCACAACTGGTGGGTAGAACCCAACCGCCGAAGACCTCCGTTCCGTTAGGAACGGCTGGTATTTGCAACCTACCACCCGTTCCTAACGGAACGGAGATCCTCAACCAGAACCCTTTCTACCCACCAGGCGTTCCTAGCGGAACGCAGCTTTGCTGGTATTGCCTTCTTGGGAAGCGCACGCCTCAGGCGAGATTGGTAGAAAACGTGCATGGAGAGAAAATCATGAGCAGCGCCCATGCCTGTGCATGCAGGAGAGCTCCAGATGGGAAGGCCCGTAACAGATGGTTTCAAACCATGGGTGGGAGAGGGGGCGCTTTACCGGTTCGAACGGTCCTGGCTGTATAGGGTTGGGCGCTGCCCAACCATTTTTCTGCCCAGTTGTTTGCTACCAACAGGGTTGGGCTATGCCCAACTCGTTCCAGTCCAAACGTTTTCTACCAACAGGAAAGGGCTATGCCTAACAACCGCACCTATCTGGCCATGTGCTACCAACATGGTTGGGCTACGCCCAACTACGCTTTCCCCACAGCGGTTTGCTGCCATTAGGAATGAGCTAGGTCCAACTATTTTCCCTTCTGCAAAGCCTTTGGCCATTCATGGGTAGGGCCTCTCGCCCCTTCAAAGTTGGTAAAGCTTTTATCGTTTGAGACCTCATCCGCTTTGGTGTGGTTTTTGGGCAATTTTTACGTGGTTCTTTAGGCTTTTTCCTGTTAAATTATAAAACGGTGCTGCCCTCCCTCGATGCCCTGGCTGTTTTGAATGCCCTTCCCGGGGCATACCTGATTCTTTTGCCCGATCCGCCCCGCTATACCATTGTCGCCGCCTCCGATCCCTACCTCAAAGCTACTTTTCTGGACCGGGAAACCGCCCTCGGCCGCCCCCTCTTTGAGACCAATACCGATGATCCCGCTAATGCCGACGCCACGGGCGTGAAAAACCTGCTGACTTCCCTGCACTTCGTCCTGGAGCACAAAAAAGAACACCGCATGGCGGATCAACGCTATGATATCTGCAATCCGGCTACCGGAAAATTTGAACTCCGGGTATGGCGGCCCCGGAATATCCCCGTGCTCGATGAGGCCGGGTCAGTCCGCTACATCATCCACGCCGTCGAAGACATTACCGATACGGTACAACTGCAGGAGGCCCAGCAGGCAAGCAACCGGAAACTGGGAGAAAGCGAGGAAAAATACCGGGGCATATCCCTCTCCATGGACCAGGGGTTTTGCCTCATCAAACTCATCTTCGATGCCGCCGGCAAACCGGTGGATTATCGTTTTCTGGAAACCAACCCACTCTTTGAACAACAAACAGGTCTCAAAGACGTCATTGGAAAAACCGCTCTCGAACTGGTGCCCAACCTGGAAGATCATTGGTTTGAACTCTATGGAGCCGTTGCCCGGACGGGCAACCCCATTCGTTTTGAGCAGGAGTCCCAGGCCATGGGGCGCTGGTTTGAAGTATCCGCTTTCCGCATCGGGAAGGAACAGCAGAATGTAGCTTTGCTGTTTTCCGATATCACCGAGCGCAAAAAAGCAGGGGAAGCCATCGCACAAAGTGAAAACAACCTCCGCAATATCATTTTGCAGGCGCCGGTGGCCATGGGCATCGTCAAGGGGCCTTCCTTTATTTTGGAACTAGCCAACGACCGACTCTACGAGCTCTGGGGAAGGGGACCTGAAGAATTATTGCACAAACCCATCTTTGAAGCAAGGCCGGAAGCAAGAAACCAGGGCTTGGAAGAACTGTTGACCGGCGTGTATACCACCGGGGAGACGTATAGTGCTTATGGCCGCCCCGTTATCTTGCCGCGAAACGGGTGCCTGCAAACAGTTTACATCAACATGCTTTATGAAGCCTTCCGTGAGGGCAATGGCTCCATATCCGGAGTGGTAGTGGTGGCCAGCGATGTAACGGACCAGGTGGTAGCAAAGATGAAGGTGGAAGAACACAACCGAGAATTGCAGTTCGTGATGGACGTCATGCCCCACCTGATGTGGTCCGCACAGGCGAATGGGTTTGCCGACTTTTTTAACAAGGTTTGCCGGGATTATACAGGCCTGTCCATGCAGGAACTTACCGGCGATGGGTGGGCCAACCTGGTACATCCTGAGGATGCAGCTGCTACTGAGCAGGCCTGGAGAAGGGCCCTGACCGGGATCGCTTCCCAGCATACGGTCGTACACCGGCTGCGCGGTAAGGACGGCGTGTACCGATGGTTCCTTACCCAGGCCATACCTCTTAAAGACGAAAAGGGCTCTATTCTGAAATGGTTTGGCACCTCCACCAATATCGAGCACCAGAAGGCCTCGGAAGAAACGCTGGAACAGCGGGTGCGGGAACGGACAGAGGAACTGGAGCGGAAAAACAAAGAGCTGCAGCAGTTTGCCTACATCTCCCACCACGACCTGCAGGAACCGTTGCGCAAAATCCTGTTGTTCGGCGATATGGTGACGGGCCAGGGCGAGGACAGTCTTTCCGAACCGTTACGATCCCGACTGGATAAAATATTGGCCAGTGCCTTCCGGATGAGCGAGGTATTGAGGGATGTGCTGGATTTTGCCAGCCTGGACAAAGAGGAGGCCTTCGTTGCCACCGACCTCGGGGAGATCCTTACGGCCGTTCAAACCGACCTGGAAGGGGTGATCGCTGCCAAGGGCGCCCGGATCCTTTCCGGCAAGCTTCCTGTTCTGAAAGCGGTACCGCATCAAATGCACCAGCTGTTTTACAACCTACTAGCCAATGCCCTTAAATTTTCAACGCCTGGCCGGCCGCCCCTGGTCATCATCAGCTGTCAGGGGCCGGCCGCTTCCGGGCTTCAGGCGGAGGGCGACAAACCTTCCTACCTCATTACCGTTGCCGATAATGGTATCGGCTTTTCCCAGGAGTCCGCCGAAAAGATCTTCGATATCTTTCAGCGGCTGCACAGCAAGGAGGCCTATTCCGGTACGGGCATTGGGCTGGCGCTTTGCAAAAAAGTGGTCGGGAACCATTTTGGTAAAATCTGGGCGGAAGGCAGCCCCGGTGAAGGCGCCATCTTTAAGGTGCTGCTGCCGGCCGAATAGGGCAGAATGGTAAGCTTACCGGCAGACCCAGAGAATTCACCCGATAGCTGATGGGGCCGAAAGTTTACATTTCCGTTTACAGGTGCCGCTGCAGGCGCCGGAGTTTTTCCGAAAAGTTGGCCAGGTAGGCCTGTTGGGTAGCTGCCGACAGGAAAGAGCGGCCTACCAGTACTTTCACCTGGGGCTGCCGGGCGGGATAGATCGAAAGGATGCGCTTCGCCCTTTGGGGCGCCATGCCTAATCGCCGCGCCAGCTCCAGGAAGTGAGGCGCTCCATAATAGCCGTGGCGGCTGTAAAATTCGGAATCGATGTCCCCGGCATACAGGTCGAGGGCTGTATCCGACTCCTGGCCGGTATGCAGGACGGTGCTCATGAGGTCATAAGCCGGGGTTAGCCGGTACTCGCCGGTCTCCAGGCGGTAGAGGGAAAAATTCTTCAGGTGGGCATCGCCATTGGAAATGACGTAGTTGAATACGACCAGCCGGAAAAAAGCCTCCAGCGCCGGCATATAGGCCGCCACGTAGCGTTGGATCAGCCGGCCGACGTCTTCATAGGAACCTTCGTATTTGTAGTGCTCACCGTGGGTGCTCCGCGACTTCCCGCTGATCTGGGCAAAATCCTCCTGAAGGTATTTGGAGCCATCCGCCCGGCGATCAAAGCGCCGGGCCAGGTAAGCCGGTGCCCCGTCGGCAAAATGGATCAGGGCATTGGCCGCCGTAGGCATGCCAAAGACCTGCCGGGCGATCTGCATCGTCAGGTGCTCGTTTTCGGGCGCCTCCCCAATTGCGGCATACAGCTGAGTGGGGGGTACCGGTTTCAGGATGTATTCCCCGCCCTTTTCGGTCAGCAGCAGTGTCGCCTGTTCGCGCCGCAGGGAGAACTTCAGCTGCACCCCGGACAGGGACAGCCGGCGGAGGTGGGGCTCGAAAAAAGCCAGGTTCCCGGCCTTGGGGGCCTCGAAGGAGAGGGTGGGCGGCACTGGGGCTCCGTCAAAAAGCTCGCGGCGGCAGCGGGGGCAGAAGCCCGCCCCGGTTTCCTTATAACAACCGGGGCAGTTCATGGATCCAGGGGTTTGAGGGTAACGGCGCCAATGGTATCTTCCGTGGCAGTGAGCAGGAGGCGGCTGAAGTCATCCGCTTCGTCCAGGTGCAGCAGGCGGCATTGCAGCTCTTTGTTGGTGCCTTCCGCCAGAAGGCCGAAGAAAAAGGGGAACAGGACGGGAGAGGTATGGAACTGCTGTGTCTTGGGCAGGGTCAGGCTGATCGGCGGGCAGGAAGCATCGGCAAAATACGTATCCTCGTAGCGAAAGCAGTAGCCCCCGGCCACTTGCCGCAGCACCCCGGCCGGCAAATCGTTATAGAAGACAGCGGCACCTTTCATGATCCGGTTTTTCTGAGGTGAACCGAAAGTTCCAGGCCCAGCACTTCGAGGAGCCGCAGCAGGGTTTGCAGCGAGGGGTTGCCCCGGCCGCTTTCCACCAGGTAAAGGGTTTTAGCGGTCAGCCCGCCCATCTCGGCCAGGTCCTGCTGCTGCAGTCCCAGCTCTTCCCGTCGTTGCCGGACCAATTTTCCTAACACTTCTTGATTCATCGGAAATATATTACTGAAGTGGTAAAAATAATAAAATGCACGGGGATATTTTTATACTATCGGTATTATATTTCTGGTGTTAAAGGCCATTAAGAATGGCGGCTGATCCGGATGGTTTTGGAGAAAGGTGCTTACTATTGCAGGGATCTCATAATATGATGACCTTTAACCTTCGTTTCTTTTTCCTTGCTGCAGTACTTTTTGTAGTGGAAGTGTTGATCGCTTTATTTGTGCGGGACCATTTCATCCGGCCCTATGTGGGCGATTACCTGGTCGTCATCCTGATCTATTGTGCTGTCCGGACATTTCTAAACGCATCCGCCCTGAAAGTGGCTATCGGCGTATTGCTGTTCGCTTATTGCGTGGAAGTATTGCAGTACTATCACCTCGTGGAGCGCCTGGGGCTTTCGGGAAATAAGATTGCAAAGACCGTAATTGGTTATGGATTCGAATGGCTCGACCTCCTGGCTTATACCCTGGGCATTGCTACCGTACTTTTGGCAGAACGGCTCCGGCGGGAAGACTCGAAAAAGGGCTACACTGCGAAGTAATTTCCTCCGGCCTTTTTACTGCTCAATAAAGAAACCCAATGTCTGTAAAGTTACAGTCGCCTAAGGGTTTATCATCAGGCAAGAATTAGCGTAGCGACAAAAGGTTGTTTTATGGAAGGAAACAGAATAGCAGGGTGTGACGTGGTTGAAATAATAGGCCTGTTGACGAATCCGGTAATTTCCAGATAAAGGAATTGATTGCTGGCAACTGCAAGAAAATGTTAAGAAGGAAAAGAAAAGCTTGGCTTGTAATGGATGGGCTTGTATCTTTGCGGCCCGCCAAACAAATAGAGGCGGTTGTTCTTTACGGTGAGGG